>JAZDHW010000071.1:0-29989 GCA_043805555.1 Pseudomonadota bacterium | reverse complement strand
CACGCGGACTTTCTGGAAGGTAGCGCCCAGGTTGCGCAGCGATGCCTCCAGGAAATGGCTGTCGCGGCGGCCCACCCAGGCCGGCGAGGCGGTCTGGGCCACCAGCCGGCCGTGGGGTTCGTAGAAGTGGTCCAGCTCATCCGCGCCCATGACCACGATCAGGCGTTCAGCGGATTCGAAGGTGAGGGGAGCGCAAACCCAGTAGTCCAGACCGTAGGCGCGGGTGATGCCTTTGTTCAAAAGCGCTTTGACGAAATTGCGGCGCTGGCTTATCTGTTCGGCCGCGGCGCGGCGCAGCTTGGGGTTGCCGGCCGGGGAGTTGGCCACAATGCCGCCCAGGTTGAAGAGCAGCATGGTCGTCAGCAGGGCGATGCCCAGGCCCTTGCGCCATTCATACAATCGGACGCAGGCATAGGCGGCCAGGGGAATCAGGGCCGCATACATCGGCACGAAGTGCCGGCGGGAGCTGCCCACCGGTTCGCCCTTCAGGCTGGTTACCAGCACCGCCGCCGCCAGGCACAGCAGCCACAGCTCCGCGCCGTCGGCATGGGCGGTTGAGAAGCGGACCAGATGGGCCAGGCCTTTGCGTCTTTGCCAGATTACATAGAGCAGCGTGGCCGCGCTCAGCGCCCACATGACTTGGGACAGGACCGGCGCCAAGGCGTCCCTGGTGCCGTCCCAGTAGGCCCCGATCAGGGTGGGCCAGGCCTGGAGCAGGAAATCCCGGAACGCCGGCCAGATCCCCATGACCTTGTCCAGGCTCATGAGGTAGGTGAAGGTGGCCCAGTGGTGCCCAAGGTTGTAGAGCCACAGCGGAAAGCTGCCCACCAGGAAACCCAATGCCATGAGGGGCAGGGCGGGGCGCAAAAGCACCCGCCACTCGTTGAGCACCAGGTAGAGTGCCGTGGCCAGCAGGGCGTAGCTGATGAGGAAATGGGTCCAGAAACCCAGGCCGGCGGTCAAGCCATAGGCAAGATAGAGCCACCAAGCCTGGCTGCGATGGGCCAGACGGAAGGCCAGCCAGACCAGGAGAACCGAGAAAAGGGGGATTTCGATATAGCAGCCGCGGGGCAGCACGTTGTGCCAGATGAAATAATAGGGCGGCGCCGCTGCCAGCAGCATGGCCATCAGGCCGGCCCGGCGACCCCACATGTCCCGCACGGCCAGGTAGCACAACCATACGAAAAGCAGGGACAGCAGGGCCGGGGCCAGGGCCAGCGTCCTTGATGAAGGCCCCCAGGCCAGCATCAGCGGAGCGGCGACGTAGGCCTCCAGCATGCCTGCGTAGGGCTGGCCCAGGAAAAAAATCGGGAATTCGCCCCGCAAAACCTGTAGGGCCAGCAGGCCGATGGCGGCCATGTCGGCATCCAGCAGGGGAGGATGGATGAAGAACAGGGCCCGCACCAGGGCGGCCAGGACCATGATGCCCAAAGGGCTCCACAAGCCATTGCCAACGTGCTTGGCGGTGGAGGGGCTTGCCTGGGCTGTCGGATGGGGGGATATCCGGAAGCTTGGGCGGGAAGAGACCGCATATCGTGATGAAGCCGTTGTCAGCGCAGCCATTTGCGATCAAATCCCCTACCCGGAAGCCTACTTTTCCGCGTCATCATCGTCGAAAAAAAAGCCGCACTGCAAATCCTTGTGTTTTTTCACCTGGAGAGGGTTCAGGTCGAGAGGCGGAATGCGGCAAAGCACCGTCGGCCGAAAGGCGTAGATGGCGCATTTGTGGTCCTTGCGCAAAAAGGGGCACCGCCAGCGGCCGAAATGACAGCAGGCCCCGCAATTGCGGCAGGACCCCTTGCGTCGGGCCAGCGATTCGTACACCCGTTGCCGCTGGAAATACCAGGCGCGCAGGTTGGTGAGGAAGCTTAAAAGTGGAATGGTTAGCTCCTTTGTCTATGGTGCACCGCGCCACCGCCTACCCGGCCCGCGAAATCCGGAAGGGGTCAGATCGCCATTTCGCGCAGCAACAGCACTCCGGTCAGGCTCTTCCCTCCCGCCGCAGGTCCCAGGCGGTGCGCAGGTACATCAGCAGGTGGCGCACGAAGCGGGTCTTGCTCTCGCCGCCCAGGCGGTTTTCATAGACCACCGGCACCTCCTGGATGGAGAGGCCCCGCTGCTGGGCGCGAAACAACAGCCGGATGGCGTAGTCGCCGTAGCCCTTGAAGATGTCGGCCGGGTCGAAGCTGAGCCACAGGGACTTGGCCCCGGCCAGGAAGCCGCTCAGGTTGTCGCGGGTGGCCACGCCCAGCATGAGGCGCAGCAGCAGGTTGAAGGCCTGGCTGAAGCGATAGCGCAAGGCGCTGGTGTTCATGCCGCCGCCGGGCACGTAGCGGCTGCCCAGGGCGAAGTCGTGGCCGGCCAGGGCGCTGACCACCTTGACCAGGTCGCGGGGGTGGTGGTTGAAGTCCGAGTCCATGGTCACCACCACCGGGTGGTCGGCCTCGTTGACGCCCCGCCACAGGGCGCTGGCCAGGCCGCGCTCGTGGGTGCGCACGATGAGCTTCAGGCGCCCGTCGCCGGCAAAGGCCTCGTTGAGGGCCGCGGCGGTGCCGTCCGGGGAGTTGTCGTCCACCACCACCACCTGGCAGGCCATGCCGGCCGCGGCGGTGCGGTCGAAGATCTCGCGCACCAGGGGCACGATGTTGGCGATCTCGTTGTAGGTGGGCAGCACCACCGAGATCGCGGGCGGGTTGGGGCTGGTCATGGCCTGTCCTCAGCCCCGGCTGCGGCCGATGGCGGCCAGGCGCTCGCACACCCGGTCCACCCGGTCCGGGCCCATATCCGGGTACAGGGGCAGCAGGAGGCCCGTGAGCCCCAGGCGGGTGGCCTGGTCCAGGTCGCCGCCGCGGGGCAGTTCCTCGTACGGCGGCATCAGGTGCAGGGGGTGGAACATGGGCCGGGCGTCGATGCCGGCGGCCTGGAGGGCGGTCAGGACCTGTTCGCGGTTGCAACCCAGGGCGTTCTCATCCACCCAGATGGGATGGAGCCAGTCGATGCTGCGGCCGGGGGCGGCAAACGGCGGCAGCAGCCAGGTGAGGCCGGCCAGGTTGGCCGCGTAGCGCTGGGCCAGGGCCCGGCGGCGGGCCAGCAGGTCGTCCAGGCGCTCCAACTGGGCCAGGCCCAGGGCGGCGCTGAGGTTGGTCATGCGGTAGTTGTAGCCCACCCGGTCGTGCCAGTAATGGCGCTCCGGGTCCATGCCGTGGGCGCGCAGGCGCTCCAGGCGCTGGGCCAGGTCCGGGTCGGCGGTGGCCACGGCCCCGCCCTCGCCGGTGGTGGCCACCTTGTTGGCGAAAAAGCTGAAGCAGCCCACCGCGCCGAAGCTGCCAGCCTGGCGCCCGCCGCAGGTGGCGGTGAGCGCCTCGGCGCAGTCCTCCACGATGACCAGGCCGCGGTCCCGGGCGAGATCCAGGATGGGCTCCATGCGGCAGGCCTGGCCCAAGAGGTGCACCACGATCACGGCCTTGGTGGCCGGGGTCAGGGCGCGGGCGATGGATGCGGCGTCGGCGTTGAAATGATCGGCGGCGCAGTCGGCCAGCACCGGCCGGGCCCCGGCCATGAAAACCGCGTTGGCCGTGGCGGCAAAGGTGAGGTCGGGCACCACCACGTCGTCGCCGGGTCCGATGCCCAGGCCGGCCAGGGCCAGGTGCAGGGCCGCGGTGCCGTTGGTGGTGGCCAGGGCGTGGTCCAGGCCCAGGCGTTGGGCCAGGCTTTGCTCGAAGCGGGCCAGGAACCCGCCCCGGGAGCTGATCCAACTGGACTCCAGGGCCTCGCGCACGTAGCGCCGCTCCAGCTCGCCCAGGCTGGGCTCGGCGATGGGTATCCTCGAGTCAGGGTTCGAGGCGGCTGCGGGCCGGGTCGGGTCGGACATAGGCTTGATCCGTGAGAGGCTGTGCCGGGGCCGCCGGTGCGGCGACGGCCCCAATATTACTACCAGAACCCAATAATTGGCAACGCGGGCCTCCCCGGTGGGGGGCGGCCCGCGTCACATGGCGGTCTGGAGGCCTAGAGCACGGATTCTATGGCTCTTATCGCGCGATCAAAGTCGAAGAGCAGGTGGCCCAGGTTGATGGTCAGGTGATACAGCTCCGGCGCGGCCCAGTCCTGCTTCAGGTAGTGCTGCACATAGCCGGCCGAGAAGTCGTCCTGGCGCTGGCACTCGCCCATGGCCTGGGTGAGCGGCAGGCGGTTCTGGTCGGCCAGGCGGCGGCCACGCAGCTCCAGGGGGCAGACCACCCGGAAGTGGCGGGCGTTGGCCGCCTGGGCCAGGATGACCTGCGCGCCCCAGCCCAGCAGGATGACGTTGTCCTGGGCGGCCAGGTCCTTGACCAGCTTTTCCACGGTCTGGAAATAGCGGTGGTCGTTCAGGGCCGCCTCGGGCTTCTGGGCGATGCGGCGCACGGTGTGGATCAGGTAGTGGTCCACCAGGCTGATGAGCCCCACCTCCTGGCCGCGTTTCATGAGTTCGGCCTCGGCCTCGCTCAGGTCCAGGGCCTGGGCCAGCTCGGTCAGCACCTTTTTGCCGACCACCTGGTAGCCCAGTTTGGCCCCCAGGCGCTCGGCCAGCTCCACGCCGCCGGCGGCGAACTGCTTGCTGATGGTGATTACGGCCATGCGACAGCTCCTTAGCGGCCCGAGGCCACCCCGTTCTGGGTCAGCGAGCGCGTGAAGTCGTCCAGCAGCCGGGCCCGGTCATCGGCAGTGATGGCCTCGCGCAGGGTCTGCTCGGCGATGGCGGCGGCCTGGTCCAGCATTTCCTCGGCCAACTGGCGGCGGGCCTCATGCAGGGCGCGCTCGCTCAGGGTCTCGGCCCGGGCGATGATCAGCTCGGCCTCCTTGCGGGCCTCCTGCAGCATGTTCTCGCGTTCGCGGCTGGCCTGCTCGGTCAGGTAGTCCTCGATGCGCGTGAGCTCCTGCACCAGGCCGGCGGTCCTCTGCTCCACCGCAAGCCGCTCGGCCTCGGCCGCGGCCTTGGCCTTTTCCATGGTCTCCAGGGTCTCGGCCACGCTGGTTTTCTGGCCGGAGACGAAGTCCTTGATGGGCTTCCTGGCCAGCTTGACCAGCAGGAAGGCCAGGATGAGGAAGTTGAGGATCTTCCAGACCTGGTTCCAGATCACCCGCCATTCGGGCAGGGCCTTTTGGCCCTTGGCGGCCCAGGCGGGCTCGGCCAGGGCCAGGACCACCAGGGCCAGGCCCAGCAGCAGCCAGCCGGCGGTGCGCCAGTTTCTCACGACAACCCCCTTTTCAGGATCTGCCGGGCCATGGCCTGGGCCACGCTCTGGGCCTCCTTGCCGATGTCCTGGCGGGCCTGGGCCAGCTCCTGGCTCACCCGCTCGCGCATGGCCTGGCCGGTGGCGCGGGCCCTGGCCTGCGCCTCCTCAATGGCCACCTTGCCCTGCTCCTCGGCCTCGCGCTGGAAAACCGCTAGGCGCTCGGAGATGCTGGCGCGACCGCGGCGCAGCTCCTTCTGGTAATTGCTGGCCATGGCCTCGGCCTCGCCCAATTGGCGCTTGGCCTCGGCGTGCCCTTGTTCGATGGCCTCGCGGCGCTGGGCCACCAGCCGGCGCAGGGGGCGATACATGACGTAGTTCATGATCACCAGCAGCACCAGCAGGTTGACCATCTGCACCAGCAAGGTCGCGTTCATGCTGATCATGGGGCCATCCCTTTCCGATGGGAGCGCACCGCCCGACTTGACGCCGGTGGGGCCGGGGCCTAGACCACGAAGATCAACAGCAGCGCCACCACCAGGGAGTAGATGCCGGTGGACTCGCTGACCGCCTGGCCCACCAGCATGGTGCGGGTGAGCAGGCCCGCCTCTTTGGGGTTGCGGCCGATGGCTTCGCAGGCCTTGCCCGCCGCGTAACCCTCGCCCACGCCTGGTCCGATGGCGCCCAAGCCCATGGCAATGCCCGCACCCAACAGAGCCGCCGCCCGCACCAGATCCGCGCCTTGAATCTCCATCTTGTGCCTCCAGTGTTTGCCGATTGGATCCCGCCGCGCCCGCGGCCGGGAAAACTGTTTCTAAGCGTCTAGACCACGAACAAGAGGAGCAGGGCCACGATCAGGGAGTAGATGCCGGTGGACTCGCTGACCGCCTGGCCCACCAGCATGACCCTGGTGAGCAGCACGTTGTGCTCCACGTTGCGCGCCACCCGCTTGACCGCGTAGGCGGCGGTGATGCCCTCGCCGATGCCGGGGCCGATGCCGCCGAAGCCCATGCAGATGCCGGCCGAGAGCGGCGCGGCCCAGGCGGTCATGGTGTGGGCCTCGGCCTGGGGGATGAACAGCAGCACCAGGCTGATCAGGAAGCCGTAGATGACGGTGGACTGGGCCACGGTCAGGCCGATGAGCATGGTGGTGGTCAGGGTGGAGCTGCACTCGGGCTGGCGGGCCACGCCGCGGGCCGCCTCGGCGGCGGTGATGCCGTTGCCGATGCCGGGGCCGATTGCCGACAGGCCGGTGTTGATGCCCGCGCCCAAAAGCGCGGCCCAGGTGGGCCAGGCCGGGCGCTCGGACCAGTCGATGAAGATGAGCATGAAGGCCACCACCATGCCGAAGATGGAGGGCGTCTGGCACACGGCCGAGCCCACCAGCATGTTGGTGCGGATGGTGCTGATGGCCGAGGACTGGCGGGCCACGCCCTCGGTGGCCGCGCCGGCGGGCATGCCCGAGCCCACGCCGCTGCCGATGGCGGCCAGGCCCACGCTGAGGCCCGCGCCCAGCAGGGCGGCCCAGCCCGGCCACAGGTTCATGCCGGTCTGGTCCAGGAACATCAGCATGAAGGCCACCACCATGCCGAAGATGGAGGGCGTCTGGCAGATGGCCGAGCCGATGAGCATGTTGGTGGTCAGGCTGCCCGCGGTGGCGGGGTTGTCGGCGATGCCCCGGCAGGCCTCTGCCGCCGGGAAGCCGCCGCCGGCGCCGCTGCCGATGGCGGCCAGGCCCATGGACAGGCCGGCCCCCAGGTAGGCGAAGGCGCTGATCAGGGTCTCGCCCTCCACGTCCTTGAAGGCCAGCAGCATGGCCACCACCAGGGCGAAGATGCCGGCGCTCTCGGCCACGGCCTGGCCGATGAGCATGTTTTTCATGATAGCCCCGCTCATGGCGGGATTGCGGCCGATGGACTCGCCGGCCCGGCCGGCCGCGTAGCCCTCGCCCAGGGCCGCGCCGATGGCCCCGAAACCCACCGCGAACCCGGCGCCCAGGAAGGCTGCGGCCTGTACCCAGAGTTCCTCGCTGATAGCCATGAGTTCCCCTAGTGCGCGAAATTGGTGTCCAACCTGGCCCCGACCCGTCCCCCGCCCAAGGGCGGGGGGCCTCTTACGCCCTGCTTACTTGGTCTGCACCGAGATGTAGACCAGGGTGAGCATGGTGAAGACGAAGGCCTGGATGGTGCCAACGAAGAGACCGAAAAAGGCGTTCAACATGGGCGGCAGGACCAGGTAGTAGACCAGGTGACTCACCACCGAGATGATGATGGTGCCGCCCATGATGTTGCCGAACAGACGGAAGGAGATGCTGACCACCTTGGACAGCTCGCCGATGATGTTCAGCGGTGCCATGAAGAACATGGGCTGGACATACTCGCTGGCGTAGGCCTTGAAGCCCTTGGCCTTGATGCCGGC
Organism: Pseudomonadota bacterium; assembly: GCA_043805555.1. Taxonomy (GTDB): domain Bacteria; phylum Desulfobacterota; class Desulfarculia; order Desulfarculales; family Desulfarculaceae; genus JACRDC01. Next base: position 22,361 of record JAZDHW010000071.1, on the reverse strand, counting down.
GTAGTGGGCGATGAAAAAGCCCATGACGCCGTAGGCCAGCGGTGTGTTCAGGTCCTTGGTGGGTTCGGACAGGCCGGGGATGATCCCGATGATGTTGCTGATCCAGATAAACAGGAACAGCGTCACGATCAGCGGGAAGTACTTGCGGTTGCGCTCGTCCAGGGCGTCATTGACCAGGCCCTCGAAGGCGTCGAGCACCACCTCGCCCAGGCACTGCCACGGTCCGGGCACGAACGCGGCCCGGCGGGTGGACAGGAAGCCGAAGGCGATCACCACCCCCATCACGATCCAGGACATGATCAGGGTCTCGGAGTTGAACTCCAAGCGCGTGCCCCCGATCGTCAGAATCCATTTGGGTACGTGCGTTAGGTCTTCCACCTCTCAATGGCTCCCCAGGTCGCCTCCCGCCAACGGGCCAGCACCAGCCGGTCCAGCAGGAGGGTGATTTGGACCATGAACAGGCCCGCGGCACAGGCTGCCGCGGACAACTCCTTGGGCCAGGACAAGGACAGGCCCAAGGCCCCGGCCATCAACAGGAACCGAAGCGCCAACGAAGCCAGGGACCAGCCCTCGGCCTTGCGCCGGCCCGCGCCCAGCGACCGTGGCAGCAGCCAGGCCATGAGCGCGAAGTTGGCCACCGAGACCAGACCGCCCAGGGCCAGGCCCTTGGCCCAGGGCGCCCGCCCCACCGCCACCAGGATCAGGCTGGCGGCCAGGGTCATCAGCAGGGCCTTGCGGCTCACCGCGATGACGAGTTGGCGGGGGCTGTCTTCTGCCATCGCTACCCTTTCGGGTCTCGGCCGTTATTGGCGGGCTGATCCTTGTCCAGGTCCAGCTCCATGATCTGCCGGTAGACGGTGTAGCCCCCGCCGATGATGCCCAGCAGGATGAACACCGCGATGAAGACTCCCTTGGTGCCCAGCCAGTGATCGAGCCAGTAGCCGATGGCCAGGCAAAAGAGCACCGAACCGGCGAAGGTCAGCCCCACCTGCATGACCAGGGCGAGATGGTCCCAGACGGCTCGAGGCGGTTTTTGCAGGGCGCTCCTCGTACGTCGTTGGTGGCGTCATGATGGCCGAGCGGGGGTTGACAGGGCACTTGTAGAACAGTGGGCGGGGAGTGTCAAGATGAAAGTGAGGCATTGCACAAATGCACGCAATAATCCTGATCATTGCACAAATTATCCGATGTGCGACTGCCCATTCGGCCCGCATTGCGCCCCGGACGGGCCGGGTTTGGGCAATGGAGCCAACCTTGTTGCGCGTTCCCGCGGGCCTGTGATAATTTGAGCGCACTTCAGCGGAAGGCTTTGCGGACCTTAGCAGCGGCTGCCGGCCACGGCTGCGGGCAGCCACGGCCTCCCGGCCCGGCCGGCCGGAAGGACGCCACCAGCAAGGAGTTTGGATCATGAGCGAAAAGCGTGTGGCCCGGGTTACCGACATCATCGCCTCCTCCCCCATCAGCTTTGACGACGCCATCAAGGTGGGTTTCGAGCGCGCCACGCGCACCCTGCGCGGCATCACCGGCATGCGGGTGACCGAGATGCGGGTGGCGGTGGATGAGAAGCAGATCGCCGAGTACCGGGTGCGCTTGGAAGTCATCTTCGTGCTGGAGTCCTGATCCCCTGCGGCCCCACGCCGTTCCCGCCCGGCCCGCCCGGCCCGCCCCGCCCTGTCGGGTGCCGGCTGGCGCTTGCCGATAACGCCCTCGGCATTCACCGCCCGCCGGTCCGCCGCCGGGCGCGTTGGGGGCCTCCCGGCCGGGAGGCCCTTGGATTTGGCCGCCATGCCCCCCGCACCCTACGACCAGCTCTACATCTATGAGATCATCGGCGACGCCCGGCCGGCGGCCCAGAATTTTGGGGCCAACCACCTGGGCCTGTGGCTGGAGGGCGACACCAGCTTTTTGTTCTATTGCGCGCCCAGCGACGCGGCCGTGGACGCCATGCTGGCCGCCTGGCCGGCCTTGAGCCTGCGCGAGCGCCACCACCTGACCTATGACCAGTGGCAGGGCGGCATGGAGCTGCACCCCCTGGTCATCCCCGGCCTGGCCGTGGTGCCGGCCTGGCAACAGTGGCTGGCCTGGCCGGGCCAGGCAGTGCTGCGCCTGGACCCCGGCCTGGTCTTTGGCAACGGCCTGCACCCCACCACCCGCCACTGCCTGGAGCTCTTGGCCGCCTTGAAGCGCGAAGGCCCCCTGGGCCGGGTGCTGGACCTGGGCTGCGGCTCGGGCATCCTGGGCCTGGCCGCGGCCATGCTGGGGGCCGAGTCGGTGGTCTGCGTGGACCTCAACCCCCTGTGCGTGGAGACCACCCGCCGCAACGCCGCCCTGAACGAGCTGGGCGTGGAGATTCACGAGGGCCCGGCCCAGGACCACCTGGACCGGCCGGCCAACCTGGTGCTGGCCAACCTGCACTGGGAGGTGCAGTCAGGCCTGTGGCGGCCCGGTCCGGCGCTCACGGGCAAGCGCGACCTGATCCTGAGCGGCCTGTTGCGCAGTCAGCGCGGGCCGTTGGTTGACCTTTTGACCGCGGCCGGCTTCCAGGTGCTGGAGCAGCGCGAGGCCGACCAGACCTGGTTCTCGCTCTGGGCCCGCCGGGCGGAGGAGGCCGGGCAGGACTGAAAATAAGCTCCCGGCCGGCTGGCGTTGATGGCGATGCCGCGACCAAGCGGCGATAATCGCGCCCGAAGGTTGACAAACCCCGGCCCGCGTGATAATCGTCATGGCATCTAGTCCCTCTGGAGTTGGGCCATGCCCGTCTTCCCGTCCCTAAGCCTACTCGCCCCCTTTGGCTGCCGCGCCGTCGGCGTAGCCAGCCTGGGCCTAGCGGTATGCACCGCGCAGGCCATCCAGATTATCCTGCCCCGCTAAGGGGCCGCAAATCACCGAATTAAAACCTAGTTTCGATCCCAGCCCGGTGGGGCGACCCACCAACCCGAGCCGAAAGCTATCGGCCAGGCCAAGGCAATCAGCAGGAGGCAGCCACCATGAAACCGCGCCATCAAAGCCCAGCGCAGTCACGAGCTAGCCGGCGGGAAACGCCCCGCGTCCAGGCCCCGCTCTCCGCCCGCCCTGCCTCCGCCATTCTGCTGCGAGTATCCCCCGGCCTAGACCACCTGATTATCCTGCCCCGCTAGGGGCCGCGCCCGAACCACACCCTGACGATCACCCCGCGGCGCCGGCCCAGCCGGAGCCGCCCCCCCAGGATTTGCACGGCGACCGCCCCCGGCGGCCGGCCGCCGGAAAGGTGAAGCAGCCATGAGCATGCCCAGCGATGTGATCAAAAGCGGCCTGATGCGCGCCCCGCAACGTTCGCTGCTGCGCGCCTGCGGTCTGACGACCGAGGAGATCAAGCGCCCCTTCATCGGGGTGGCCAACTCCTGGACCGAGGTGGTCCCGGGCCACGTGCACCTGGATCGGCTCTCGGCTTCGGTCAAGCGCGGCATCCGCGAGGCCGGCGGCATGCCTTTCGAGTTCCACACCATGGCCATCTGCGACGGCCTGGCCATGGGCCATCCCGGCATGTTCGCCAGCCTACCCAGCCGCGAGGTGGTGGCCGACACCGTGGAGCTGATGACCATGGCCCACGGCTTCGACGCCCTGGTGCTCATCGCCAGTTGCGACAAGATCGTCCCCGGCATGCTCATGGCCGCGGCCCGTCTGAACCTGCCGGCCATCGTGCTCACCGGCGGCCCCATGGCCGCGGGCGATCACCAGGGCCAGGCCGTGGATCTCATCACCGTGTTCGAGGCGGTGGCCAAAGTGCGCTCCGGAGCCATGAGCGCGGCCGAGCTGGAGCGGCTGTAGGGCTGCGCCTGCCCCGGACCCGGCTCCTGCGCCGGCATGTTCACGGCCAACACCATGGCCTGCGTCACCGAATCCCTGGGCATGAGCCTGCCCGGCTGCGCCTGCGCCCTGGCCGTGGACGGGGCCAAGGAGGAGCTGGCCTTCTCCACGGGCCTCAAGATCATGGACCTGCTCAAGCAGGACCGCCGGCCCCTGGACATCCTGACCCCGGCCGCGTTCGCCAACGCCTGCCGGGTGGACCTGGCCCTGGGCGGCTCCACCAACACCGCCCTGCACCTGCCGGCCATCGCCCACGAGGCCGGGGTGGATTTCGGCCTGAAAGACTTCGACACCCTGGCCCGCACCACGCCCCACCTGGCCAACATGAGCCCGGCCGGGCCCATGCGCATGGAGCATCTGCGCGACGCCGGCGGCGTGGGCGCGGTGATGAAGCGCCTGGAGGCCAGCCTAACGCTGACCAACCCGGCCGTCAGCGGCGGCAGCATGGCCGACTACCTGGCCCAGGCGGTCACCGAGGTGCAGGCATTCGGCCAGCCGGTGCTGCACAGCCTCAGCGACCCGGTGCACGCCGAGGGCGGCATCGCGGTGCTGATGGGCAGCCTGGCTCCGGATGGCGCGGTGGTCAAGCAGGCCGCCGTGGCCGCCCACATGCGTTCTTTCCGCGGCCCGGCCCGCTGCTTCGACGGCGAGCAGCCGGCCACCGAGGCCTATGAGGACGGCGTGTTCCAGCCCGGCGAGGTGATCGTCATCCGCTACGAGGGGCCGGCCGGCGGACCGGGCATGCGCGAGATGCTGGCCCTCACCGCGCTGATCAGCGGCGGGCCCCTGGACGGCAAGGTGGCGCTGGTCACCGACGGCCGCTTCTCCGGCGGCAGCCGCGGCGCGGTCATCGGCCACGTATCGCCCGAGGCCGCGGCCGGCGGCCCCATGGCCCTGGTGCAGGACGGCGACGAGATCGTCATCGACCTGGACCGGCGCCAACTGGACCTGGACCTGGACCCGGCCGAGCTGGACCGCCGCCGCGCGGCCTGGACCAAGCCCGCGCCGCGCTTCACCCGCGGGGCCCTGGCCCGCTACGCCGAGCTGGTCACCAGCGCCGCCACCGGCGCGGTGCTCCGGCGCAACGCACCGAGCAAATAGAGCAGAACGCCCCGCCCAGGCCGGGCGGGGCAGAGGCAAGAAGGAAAAAAATGAGCACGCAAGCCCAGAGCAACACCTGCCGGCCCGCCCCGGAGCGCACCAACGGCTCCGACGCCATCGTGGCCTCCCTGCACGCCCAGGGCGTGGAGGTGGTTTTCGGCATGGTGGGCGGTTCCATCATCAGCGTCTACGACGCCTTCTACCGCGACGGCCGCATCAAGCACCTGATCGTGGGTCACGAGCAGGGCGGCGCCCACATGGCCGAGGGCTACGCCCGGGCCACCGGCCGCCCCGGCGTGGTCATGACCACCAGCGGCCCCGGCGCCACCAACCTGGTCACCGGCCTGGCCGACGCCATGATGGACTCCACGCCCATAATCGCCATCACCGGCCAGGTGGTCAGCCGGCTGATCGGCAACGACGCCTTCCAGGAGGCCGACATCCGCGGCATCACCATGCCCGTCACCAAGCACAACTACCTGATCACCAGCGCCGACCAGGTGGCCCAGGTGGTGGGCGAGGCCTTCACCATCGCCACCAGCGGCCGGCCGGGGCCGGTGCTCATCGACGTCCCCCGCGACGTCAGCGAGGCCTTCACCGACATCCTCACCACCGACCAGCACCGCCTGGCCCCGCGCCTGATCAACGTGCCCCAGGGCCACCCCATGCAGATCCAGCGGGCCATGGAGATGCTGCGCGTGAGCCGCCAGCCGGTGATCCTGGCCGGGGCGGGCATCATGCACTCCGAGGCCTGCGCCGAGCTGAAGGCCCTGGCCGAGACGTTGCAGATCCCGGTGACCACCACCCTGCTGGGCCTGGGCTGCTTCCCCTGCGACCACCCCTTGAGCCTGCGCATGCCGGGCATGCACGGCACCGGCTACGCCAACCTGGCCCTGCACAACAGCGACGTGATCCTCTGCGTGGGCTGCCGCCTGGACGACCGCGTGACCGGGCGCATCGAGCGTTTCGCGCCCAACGCCCGCCTGATCCACGTGGACGTGGACGCCAGCGAGATCGGCAAGTGCCTGCCGGCGGCGGTGCCCATCGTGGGCGACGCCCGCCAGGTGCTCAGCGCCATGGTGGCCACGGCCAAGGGCTGGGAGAGCCGGCCGGATTTCGAGGCCTGGCGCAAGGTCATCGCCACCTGGAAGCAGCGCTACCCCATGGGCTACGCGCAGAAGGACGGCGTGATCAAGCCGCAGCAGGCCATCGAGGGCCTGAACGACCTCATGGACGCCGACGACATCCTGGTCACCGGCGTGGGCCAGCACCAGATGTTCGCGGCCCAGTACTACAACGTGCGCCGGCCGCGCACCTTCATCACCAGCGGCGGCCTGGGCACCATGGGCTTCGGCCTGCCGGCGGCCCTGGGGGCCAAGCTGGCCCGGCCCGAGCAGCGGGTGGTCTGCGTGGACGGCGACGGCTCGTTTTTGATGAACATCCAGGAGCTGTGCACGGCGGTGCGCTACCACATCCCGGTGGTGACCATGGTGCTCAAGAACCGCCACCTGGGCATGGTGCGCCAGTGGCAGGAGCTGTTCTTCGACTGCCGCTTTGCCGAGACCCAGCTCGAGCCCCCGGCCTATGACCAGGTGGCCCAGGCCTTCGGCGCCCTGGGCCGCAAGGTGGAGCGGCCCGAGGATCTGGCCCCGGCCTTGCGCTGGGCCCTGGACGCGGCCGAGGCCCAGCAACTGCCCGTGGTGCTGGACGTGATGGTCGATCCCTCCGAGGCGGTGCTGCCCATGGTGCCGGCCGGCGGGGCCAACGCGGACTTCATCCCCTGCCGCCTGGAGGACTAGCCATGGACCAGCTCAACCCCCTGGCGGTGCTGGTGCGCAACGAGCCGGGCGTCCTGGCCCGGGTTTCCAGCCTGTTGGCCCGGCGCGGCTTCAACATCCACTCCCTGGCCGTGGGCGAGACCGAGGACCCCGAAATCAGCCGCATGAGCATCTTCATCAGCGGCGACGACGCCGTGCGCGAGCAGGCGGTCAAACAGCTCCGGCGGCTGGTGGACGTGATCCGGGTCACCGACCTGACCGGCGCCACCCGGGTGGAGCGCGGCCTGGCGCTGATCAAGGTGACCGCCCCCCGCGAGCGGCGCAGCGAGATCATCGAGCTGGCCAACATCTTCCGGGCCGCCATCACCCACGTGGACCGGGCGACGATGGTGCTGGAGGTGAGCGGCAACCGCAACAAGATCGAGGCCATGATCGACATGATGCGCCCCTTTGGCATCCTGGAGATGACCCGCACCGGCCAGATCGTCATGAGCCGGGGCCAGGCCGCCCTGACCGCCGCGGCCTCCAGCGAGCCCGACCCGGCCTGGCTGGCGGCCGACGCGCAGATATAACAGGCTGTTGAAAACAGCCTGCGCGGGCCAGGGATTCACCCCAAGCAAGCCATGCTTGCTTGCTTGGGGACCCCGGGGATGGCCCGCCGAAAAGCGCAGGCCTTGGCACAAGGCCGAGCTTTTCGCCCAGTTGGCCGGATTCACTTCGGCCAACTGGGGTTGAAAAAGGCCATGGACGGACTTTTTCAACGTCCTGAAGAAGTCAGCCGGGCATTGGCCGGCGGCCGGCGCTTGTGATAAAAACTGGCGACGCCCGCGCGTGGGCGCAATTGAACAAACCCAACCCCGAAGGGAGTTTCCTTAAAATGAGCGTGACCGTTTTTTATGAGAAAGACGCCGACCTGAACCAGCTCAAGGGCAAGAAGATCGTCATCGTCGGCTACGGCAGCCAGGGCCGGGCCCACGCCCTGAACCTGCACGACTCCGGCCTGGACGTGACCGTGGCCGTGCGCGCCGGCAGCCCCACCCTGGACAAGGTGCGGGCCGACGGCCTGAAGGCCGAGCCCATGGCCGAGGCGGTCAAGGGCGCGGACCTCATCGCCTTCCTGCTGCCCGACCCCAGCCAGCCGGCGGTGTACAACGAGTTCGTGGCCCCGGTGTGCCGGAAGGGCCTGACCCTGCTCTTCGCCCACGGCTTCAACGTACACTTCAACCAGATCCAGGCCCCGCCCGAGGTGGACGTGATCATGGTGGCCCCCAAGGGCCCCGGCAAGCTGGTGCGCGATCTCTACGTGGCCGGCCAGGGCGTGCCCTGCCTCTTGGCCATCGAGCAGGACCCCAGCGGCCAGGCCAAGGCCAACGGCCTGGCCTACGCCATGGGCCTGGGCGGCGCGCGCGCCGGCGTCATCCAGACCAGCTTCAAGGAGGAGACCGAGACCGATCTCTTCGGCGAGCAGGCCGTGCTCTGCGGCGGTCTGGCGGCCCTGATGAAGATGGGCTTCGAGACCCTGGTCGAGGCCGGCTACGCCCCGGAGATGGCCTACTTCGAGTGCATCAACGAGGTGAAGCTCATCGTGGACCTGGTCTACGAGGGCGGCCTCAAGAAGATGCGCCACTTCATCAGCGACACCGCCAAGTGGGGCGACATCACCCGCGGCCCGCGCGTCATAGACGAGGGCGTGCGCGAGAACATGCGCGAGATCCTCGAGGAGATCCAGAACGGCGAGTTCGCCCGCGAATGGGTTTTGGAGAACATGGCCAACCGCCCGGTGTACCGCGCGCTGCTCAAGCGCGAGGCCGAGCACCCGGTGGAGGAAGTCGGCGAGCGCCTGCGCGCCATGATGAAGTGGCTGGACTAGCCGGCTGAGGTTGCGCTCCCGGCCGGTGCGCCCGGCCGGGGGCTCCTTTGCCTGCCGGACCCGCGCGCCGATTTCCGGCGCCGGGCCCGGCCCTTGGGCTAGACTGGCCCCGCCGCCCCGCGCGACCGGGCCGCGCGATTGACGTCGCGTTCCACGATGCCGATAATGCCCCGCCGCCCCGCGCGACCGGGCCGCGCCATGGAATTGGAGACCCCGCATGCCCACCATGTTCGAGAAAATCTGGTCGGCCCATGTGGTGCGCCGCGAAGCCGGTCAGCCCGACCTGCTCTACGCCGACCGCCACCTGGTCCACGAGGTGACCTCGCCCCAGGCTTTCGACGGCCTGCGCCTGGCCGGCCGCCGGGTGCGCCGGCCCGACCTCACCTACGCCGTGGTGGACCACGTGGTGCCCACCCAGGACCGCCACCTGCCCTGGGCCGACGAGATCGCCGTGACCCAGCACCAGGCCCTGCAGAAAAACTGCGCCGAGTTCGGCCTGCTGCTCCTGGACACCGCCGACCCCCGCCAGGGCGTGATCCACGTGTGCATGCCCGAGCTGGGCCTGATCCTGCCCGGCCTGACCGTGTTCTGCGGCGACAGCCACACGGCCACCCACGGCGCCTTCGGGGCCCTGGCCTTCGGCATCGGCACCAGCGAGGTGGAGCACATCCTGGCCACCCAGACCCTGAGCCAGGCCAAGCCCCAGACCCTGGCCGTGCGCATAGAGGGCGCGCTGGGCGCGGGCCTTTACGCCAAGGACCTGATCCTGGCCGTCATCGGTCAACTGGGCGTGGCCGGCGGCACCGGCATGGTCATCGAGTACATGGGCCCGGCCGTCAGCGCGCTCGGCATGGAAGGCCGCATGACGGTGTGCAACATGAGCATCGAGTGCGGGGCCAAGGCCGGCCTGATCGCCCCGGACGAGACGACTTTCGCCTGGTTGCAGGGCCGGCCCTTCGCCCCGGGCGGCGCGGATTTTGACCAGGCCGTGGCCGACTGGCGCACCCTGCCCAGCGACGCCGGCGCGAAATTCGACCGCGAGCTGATCGTGGACGTCAGCGGCATGGCCCCCCAGGTGACCTGGGGCACCAACCCCGGCCAGGTCATCGGCATCGACCAGCCGGTCCCGGATCCGGAGATGATGACCACCGCCGGCCAGCGCGAGGCGGCCCAGCGGGCCCTGGCCTACATGGACCTGAAGCCCGGCACGCCCATGCGGGAGGTGCCGGTGGACGTGGTCTTCATCGGCTCCTGCACCAACGGCCGCATCGAGGACCTCCGCGCCGCGGCCGCGGTGGCCAAGGGCCGCAAGGTGGCCGTGGGCGTCACCGCCCTGGTGGTGCCGGGCTCGGGCCAGGTCAAGGCCCAGGCCGAGGCCGAGGGCCTGGACCGGGTGCTGACCGAGGCCGGGTTCCAGTGGCGCGAGCCGGGCTGCTCCATGTGCCTGGCCATGAACCCCGACGTGCTCCAGCCGGGTCAGCGCAGCGCCAGCACCAGCAACCGCAACTTCGAGGGCCGCCAGGGCCGGGGCGGGCGCACCCATCTGTGCTCGCCGGCCAGCGCGGCCGCGGCGGCCATCGCCGGCCGCTTCGCCGACGTCAGGGAGGTGCTGTGATGCACAAATTCGCCACCTTCACCGGCTTGGCGGCCCCGCTGGACCTGGCCAACGTGGACACCGACGCCATCATCCCCAAGCAGTTCCTCAAGCTGGTGCAGCGCCAGGGCTTCGGCCAGTACGCCTTCTTCAACTGGCGCTTCAACGGCGACGGCAGTCTGAACCCGGACTTCGTGCTGAACAAGCCCTGGTACCAGGGGGCCAGCATCCTGCTGGCGCGGGAGAACTTCGGCTGCGGCTCCAGCCGCGAGCACGCGCCCTGGGCGCTCATGGACTACGGCTTCAAGGTCATCATCGCGCCCAGCTTCGCCGACATCTTCAAGAACAACGCCTTCAAGAACGGCATCCTGCTCATCGAGCTGGAGAAGCAGATCCTGGACGAGTGGTTCCGCCGGGCCGCGGCCACGCCGGGCTACCAGATGACCGTGGACCTGGCCGGCCAGATTTTGACCGGCGCCGACGGCTTCGCCTGCGTCTTCGCGGTGGACCCGTTCAAGAAAAAATGCCTGCTGGAGGGCCTGGACGACATCGGGCTCACCCTGCGGCACGCCGGCCAGATAGAGGCCTACGAACAAGCACATCAAAAACCCTGGCAGGCGGCCGTGACCGGCGCGGGGGGGAGCATTTAGACATGGCGCAGAAACCCTATGCCGTGGCCGTGATCGGCGGCGACGGCATCGGCCCCGAGGTCACCGCCGCGGCGCTCAAGGTGCTGGCCGCCACCGGCGTCACCTTTGACTTCAGCCACCATGACGCGGGCGACGCCTGCCTGGAGGCCACCGGCAAGGCCCTGCCGGCCGAGACGCTAAAGGGCGCGCTGGCCGCCCAGGCCGTGCTGTTTGGCGCGGTGGGCCGCAGCGCGGCCGAGGTCATCCTGCGGCTCCGGGCCGAGCTGGGTACCTTCGTGAACCTGCGGCCGGCCAAGGCCTATCCCGGCGTGCCCTGCCTGCACCCCCAGACCGACATGATCATCGTGCGCGAGAACACCGAGGGGCTCTACACCGGCATCGAGGCCGCGCTGACCCCCGAGGTCGTCACCACCACCCGGCTCATCACCGCCAAGGCCAGCCAGCGGGTGGCCCGCTACGCCTTTGACCTGGCCAAGCACATGGGCCGCAAGCGGGTGACGGCGGTGCACAAGAACAACGTGCTCATCAAGAGCGACAGCCTTTTCCTGCAGGAGTGCCGCCAGGTGGCCCTGGAGTTTCCGGGCATCGAGTACGAGGAGGCCCTGGTGGACTCGGTGGCCATGCGCATGGTCATGAAGCCCGAGCAGTTCGACGTGATGGTCACCACCAACCTGTTTGGCGACATCCTCTCCGACCTGGCCGCCGGCCTGATCGGCGGCCTGGGCCAGTGCCCCAGCGCCAACCTGGGCCCGGAGCACGCGCTCTTTGAGCCCGTGCACGGCTCCGCGCCGGACATCGCGGGCAAGGGCCTGGCCAACCCCACGGCGGCCATCTTCTGCGCGGCCATGCTCCTGCGCCACCTGGGCGAGGCGGCCATGGCCGACAAGGTGGAGGCGGCCATGGAGGCCTGCCTGGCCGCCGGCCAGGTGACCGGCGACCTGGGCGGCAAGCTCAGCACCGACCAGGCGGCCGACGCGGTCATCGCGCGGCTGGGCTAGGCGGCCCGTGCGCGCCGGCCGGGGCCTCATCTGGCTGCTGATGCTGCCCTGGCTCATGGGCTGCGCCCCCGGCGGCCTGGAAGGCGAGGGCGAGCTGGAGGTCTTCAAGTTCGTCCTGGGCTGGCTTTTCTAGGTGTGTGTCGGAGAAAGCCATCCATGGCGTTCTCCTCTTGGAACTTGCCAAAAGTGAATTTTGGCAAGTTCTCGGAATGGCGCCCAAAATTAATTTGGCGCCATTCCGGGCGGGCCGTCCATGGCCCGCTCGGAAGCCTGTCGGAGGATTACTCCGACAGGCTCCTAGGGCGCGGCGGGGCTGATCCGGTCGCCGTCGCGGCCGGGTGGACAACCGCCGTGGCGCTCGTGCGATGAAAATAGACGGGCGGGGATAAACCCCGCCCCTGCGAAAACCAGGCGTATCGCGCTGTTTTTCTTCGTAGGGGCGGGGTTTGTCCCCGCCCGCATTTCTTGCTTAATCCCGTAGACCTCTCGCGCAGGCCGGTGCGACAGGCTACTTGCGCGGCCCCTTGACCCGCCAGACCTCGGAGAGATAGGCCGCGGCCACCACCATCACCGCCAGGATGATCACCAAAAGCCAGCTCAGGGGCTCGCCCTTTTTGGTGAAAAAGAAGTAGGTGAGCGCCAGGCCGCCGGCAAGGCCCAGCGCGGCGCGGATGATGAAAACCAGCAGCTTGTTGCTCATGGGCGGCTCCCTTGGGGGCGGTTCGCCCATATTTATCACGCCGGCCGGCCGGCGTAAACCTCCCGGCCGCCGCGGCGTTGACCGCCAAGGCCCGGCCGTGTAAGTTGGGGGTGAACCCTCTTGGGGAGGAGGCCATGAGCTCCCGGCCCAGCGAAATAGAGGACCACCGCCCCCAGGCGGATTTCGACCCCGGCGCCGAGCTGTTGGATTGCATCGTGGACGACATCATCAACCAGGGCGCGCCCTGCATGGACCACCTGCAACAGCTTATCGACAAGGCCTGCCATCAGCCGCCGACAAGCCGAACCGAGCCTGACCCGGCCGAGTAGGCCGGCCAGGGCGTAGCCCCCGCCGAACCGCCTTTTTCGCCTGAGAGGTGAAGCGTGGACTGGATGGAGCTGTATCGCCAGCGGCGCATGGATGCCGACGCGGCGCTGGACCTGCTGCGCTCGGGCAGCCGCATTTTCCTGGGCAGCGGCTGCGGCGAGCCCCAGCACCTGGCCCGCACCCTGGCGGCCAAGGCCAACCGCCTGAGCGACGTGGAGGTGATCCACGTGCTCAGCGTGGCCCAGGACGCCTACACCGAGGCCCGCTTTTCCAACAGCTTCCGGCCCAAGAAGTTTTTCGTGGCCGCCGGCGCGCGTCAGGCGGTGCAGGAGGGCCGGGCCGACTACGCGCCGCTGTACCTGAGCGACGTGCCGCGGCTCTTGCGCGAACACCGTCTGCCCATCGACGTGGCCCTGGTGCAGGTGACCCCGCCCAACGAGCACGGCTACGTCTCCCTGGGCGTGGCGGTGGACGTGGTGGGCGACGCCCTGGAGGTGGCCCGCCTGGTCATCGCCCAGGTGAACCCGCGCATGCCGGTGACCCACGGCGACGCCTTTTTCCACATCAGCGAGTTCGACGCCATCGTGGAGTATGAGGAGCCCCTGATCCGCTTCAGCACCCCGGCCCCGGACGAGGTGCAGGCCAAGGTGGCCAAGCAGGTGGCCCGCCTGATCAGGGACGGCTCCACCATCCACTGCGGCCTGGGCCGCATCCCCCAGGCGGTGCTGGCCGAGCTTTTCGACAAAAAAGACCTGGGCGTGCACACCGACGTGCTCACTGACCCCTACGTGGACCTGGTCACGGCCGGGGTCATCACCGGAGAGCGCAAGACCTTCTATCCCAAAAAGATCCTGGCCTCCTACTGCCTGGGCAGCGAGAAGCTCTTCAACTTCGTGCACAACAACCCGCTGGTGAAGTTCTTCCCGGTGCGCTTCACCAACGAGGTGGCCAACATCGCGGCCAACGACCGCATGGTCACCGTGCACGAGGCCATCGAGGTGGACCTGACCGGCCAGGTCTGCGCGGATATGGCCGGCGGCCGGGTCTACGCCGGCCTGGGCGGCATGGTGGACTTCCTGCGCGGGGCCTTCAAGAGCAGCGAGGGGCTCAGCGTGGTGGCCATCACCAGCCTGCGCACGGACGGCACCAGCCGCATCCGCCCCACCCTGAGCGAAGGGGCCGGGGTGGGGGTGACCCGGGCCGGGGTGCGCACCGTGGTCACCGAGTACGGCCACGCCTACCTGCACGGGCTCTCGCTCAGCGAGCGGGCGGTGGCCTTGATCGACATCGCCCACCCCCACCACCGCGACGCCTTGCTCACCTCGGCCCGTGAGCTGGGGCTGATCAGTCAGAGCCAGGTGCTGGTGCCGCTGTTCACCGGGGTCTATCCCCAGGAGTATGAGCGCACGGTGGACCTGAAGGACAAGACCCAGGTGCTGATGCGGCCGGTTAAGGCCACTGACGAGCGCATGGTGCAGGAGTTCTTCTACTCCATGAGCGACCGCGAGGTGTACTACCGCTTCCTGCACGCCATCAAGGCCTTCCCGCGCAAGGACATGCAGCGCATGGTCAACATCGACTACCACCGCGAGATGGCGGTGGTGGCGGTCACCGGCGACCTGGGCCACGAGCAGATCGCCGGCCTGGGGCGCTATGTGCTGGGCGCGGGCGAGCTGCCCGAGGTGGATTTCGCGGTGCGCGACAGCTTCCAGGGCAAGGGCCTGGGCCGGGTGATCATGTCCAGCCTGGTGGCCATCGCCAAGGACCGCGGCTATGCCGGCATCAGCGCCTTTGTCATGCCCGACAACCAGGCCTCGCTGCACATCCTCTACAGCCTGGGCTACGCGGTGACCGGGGTGGTGAGCCAGGGCGTGATCGAGCTGACCGTGCACTTCGACCGGCCGGTGGAGGAGCCCACCGTGAACCTGAGCTACGACCTGGACCACGGCCGCGGCGAGGAGCCCCTGTCCGCGCTGTAGGACTATAGGCCGCGCCAAAATGAAACGGGCGGGGAGCGATCCCCGCCCGCGGGCGTTCAGCGGAGAGCGGCGCGGCTACCGCGGGACGGCGGCCTGGCCCTCGGCGGCCGGGGCCGGCAGGCTCTCCGGGGCCACGCCCAGGTCCACCAGGCGCAGGCGGGCCACCTGGGCCACGGCCACGTCCTGGCCCTGGGCCACCAGGCTGCGCAGGATCTCCTGGGCCTGGGCGGTCTGGCCGGCGGCGGCCAGGGCCCGGGCCTGGTCCAGTTGGCACAGCGCGGCCAAGCGCTGGCCGGCCACCCGCCGGGCGCCATGGTAGGCCTCGGCCGCCTCGGGGTATTTCTTCTGGCCCTCCAGGGCCTGGCCCAGGCCGCGCCAGGCCAGCGGCGCCAGCTCCGGCGGCAGGCCGGGCTCCTCGGTCAGCGCCGTGAGCGCCTTCTCGGCCGCCGGGTACTGCTCCTGGCGCAGGTGCAGATCGCCCAGGGCCAGGCGGGCCTGCATGCCGGCCTCGGTGGCCCCGTACTGCTCCACCACCGCCTCCAGGCCCTTGGCGGCCTCGACGGCCCTGGCCGGCTCGGCCTGGCCCATCGCCACCTCGGAGTAGGCCCCGAAGGCCTGGGCCAGGGCCGCGGCCCCCTGGGACTGGCGGTAGTTGAGATAGGCCTGGATGCCCAGCACCACGGCCAGGATCACCACCACCGCGCCCACGGAGATGCTGAGCATGCGCGTATGGGCCTTGGCCCAGCGAATCGCGCGGCTGGAGAGGGTCAGGAACTCGTCGGGCTCTTTGAGCAGCTTTTTGCGGTCGATCTTTGCCATGCGCGGTCCTTGGCGGCCAGGGGCGGCCGGTTCAGGTTAACAGACGGCTGAAAAAGGCCATGGCTGGACTTTCTCAACGTCCGAGTAACAGCTCATCCCGGGCAAAGACCGCCGCCCCCAAGAGCGGGGCCTCTTCGCCCAACCGGGCGGACAGCATGCGCACCCGTCCGGGGTCCACCATGCGCAGCCGGGCCGTGAGCTCGTCCCGGCAGGCTTTTTCCATGAGCGGCCAGCCTTTGGCCACGCCGCCGCCGAAGATGGCCAGGTCCAGGCCGGTGAGCGCCACCACCGCGGCCAGGGCCCGGCCCAGGGCGCGGCCGGCCTGGTCAAAGATGGCCAGGGCCAGGGCGTCGCCGGCATGGGCGGCCTGGTCCATGGCCTTGACGCCGTCACCGGGCTTGAGGCTCGTCGGCCGGCCGGCGGCCAGGGCCTCGGCCAGGGCGGCGGTCAGCCCGGTGGCCGAGGCATAGGCCTCCAGGCAGCCCCGGGCCCCACAGCCGCAGACGCGGCCGGCCGGCTCCACGATCAGGTGCCCCACCTCGCCGCCGCAGCCCAGGGGACCCACCACCAGGCAACCGCCCAGGACCAGGCCGCCGCCCACCCCGGTGCCCAGGGTGAAACATATCAGGTCCGCCTCGCCCTGTCCGGCCCCGAAACGGTGCTCGCCCAGGGCGTAGAGGTTGGCGTCGTTCTCCAGCGCCACCTTGAGGCCCGTGGCCGCGGCCAGGGCCCGGCCCAGGGCGAAGCCGGCCATGGCCGGCAGGTTGGGCGAGGCCAGGATCAGGCCGCGCTGGCGGTCCAAAACCCCTGGGCTGGCCACGCCGACCCCGCCGAGGTGCAGCCCCAGGCCATCGGCGGCCTGGCCCAGTTCGGCCAGGGCCCCGGTCAGGCGGCGCACCAGATCCACCGGACCCAGACCGGGCTCGGTGGCGAAACGCAGGCTGCGCTCCACCCGGCCGTCACGCACCAGGGCCAGGCGGGTGTTGGTGCCGCCCAGGTCGATGCCCGCCCAGGCCTGCATGGCCTTCAGCCTTCCCGTGGGGCGCGGGGCTATTTGGCCGCGCGCACCTCGTCCTTGATGCGTTTGACGTGGCCGCGGCCCATGCCCTTGACCTCGCAGCCCAGCTCGAAGTAGCGCCGGATCTTGGCGTCGTCCAGGATGGCGAAGCAGTCCACCACCGCCACCGGCCCGCCGGCCTCGCGCACCACCCAGTCCGGGTCCAGGTCCATGTATTCGCCGTGGCGCACCGAGAGCACCACCGCGTCGGCGCCCTTGAGGCTGGCGGCCAGGTCCTGGCTCACCCGCAGGTTGGTCAGGTCGTCCTGGTTGCGGAAAAACCGGCCCCGGCTGTGGCCCGGCGCGGGATAGGTCTCCTGCTTTTCCAGCTCCCACCAGCGCAGCACATAGGGATCGTGGACCCGCACCAAAGCGCCCATCTCGGCCAGCTTGCGCACCACCAGCTCGCTGCCGGAGTAGCGGGTGTCGCCCACGTCCTCGCGGTAGGCCGCGCCGAGGACCAGGATGTCGCTGGCCGCCACGATGCGCCCCATGTTGCGCAACGCGTCGCGCACCAGCTCGGCCGCGTGCAGGGCCCGGCTGTCATTGATGTCGATGGCCATGGGGGTCAGCTTGAAGATCGGCTCCTGGAAGCCCATCAGGTGGTGATAGGCCCAGACGCCCAGGCCGCCGTCCTTGGGCAGGCAATAGCCGCCGATGCCGGGGCCGGGGAACATGATGTTGCTGTGGGTGGGCCGGGCCTTGATGGCCTTGATCACCTTGACGATGTCCACCCCGTTGCGCTCGGCGAAACGGCTCCACTCGTCCATGAAGGCCAGCAGCGTGGCGCGGAAGCTGTTCTCCACGATCTTGCAGGTCTCGCTCTCGATGGGCCGGTCCATCACGGTGAGCGGGAAGTCCTTGACGTTGAGCACCTCGGAGAGGAAATCCACCACCAGCGCGCGGCTCTGCTGGTTCACGCCGGCGCAGACCCGCCAGAAGTCGCGGATGCTCTTCACGTATTCCTTGCCGGGCATGACCCGCTCGTAGCTGTGGGCCAGCAGGGGCTCGCTCTCGATGCCGCGGGCGGTGAAGGCCTTTTTCATGATGGGGTAGGCCACGTACTCGGTGGTGCCCGGCGGCACGGTGGTCTCGATGAGCACCAGGCACTGGGCCGGTATCTTCTGGGCGATGACCTGGAGGCTGTCCTCCAGGGCGGCCATCTCCACCGTGCCCTGGGTCACGTCGGCCAGGGCGGCCTTGGAATAATCGCACTGCACGTCCACCACCACCACGTCGGCCAGGGTCAGGGCCTCGTAGGAGAAGCTGGCGGTGAGGGTGCGCTTAACGTTCACGCAGCGGGCGATGAGTTCGTCCACCTCGGGGTCCTCGGCCTTGACCGGGGCCAGGCCACGGTTCAAGATCGGGATCTTCCAATAGCTGCGCGGGCTGGGCCGCTGCATGCCGATGACGAACTTGCCGGGCTGGCCTTGCGGATTGGTGCTGTCGGCCACCACGGCGGCCATCACCGCGCCCACGAAGCCCACGCCCATGACCACCACCACCTGCTGGCCCTGGGCCCGGGCGGCGGCGGCCAGTTCGGCCAGGCGCTGGTTCTCGCGCTCGAAATCAGCCTGGTCGGGCAGGGGGAAAGCCTCGCCTTCGGGGCTGACGGATACCTGACGATCCTCGATAGTCACCGTTGGTTTGCTCCTGTCGCCCAGGACCGGCCCAGGGGCCGTGCCGGGGGGCTATGCATGAACTTCATCGCTGGAAGACGCGCGCGGCGTCATTCCGGTCATCCGGAAGCCTGGTGGGACCCCGCCCGGGGCGTCGGTCTCCGGGGCGCCGGTCAGCGGCGCGGCCAGTACATTATAATCAAAACCCCCAGCAAGGCCACCATTGCGCCGATCAGATCGTAGCGATCCGGTGGAATCTTGTCGATTTTCCAGCCCCACAGGATGGAGAGCACGATGAAGATGCCGCCGTAGGCCGCGTAGACCCGGCCGAAGGAGGCCGGCTGGAAGGTGGGGATGACCCCGTAGGCGAACAGCACCGCCGCGCCCAAGACGCCCAGCCAGGGGCTGTGCCCTTCGCGCAGCCAGAGCCAGACCAGGTAGCCGCCGCCGATCTCGGCCAAACCGGCCGCTAAAAAGTAGAAAAGAGAGAGGGCGTATTCCATGTTGCGGTAGCATCCATGCTATATAATTGATTTTATCAGGAAACGCCCAGGATGTCGGCCAGCGCCCCGGCCAGATCCGGCTGGCTGAAGGCAAAGCCGGCGGCCAGGAGGGTCCGGGGCAGCACCCGCTGGCCGTTGAGGAGCACCGAGCCCAGTTCGCCCAGGGCCAGGCGGATGGCGAAACCGGGTGCGGGCAAAAACGCGGGCCGGCCCAGGGCCCGGCCCATGGCCTGGGCAAGCGTGCGGTTGGTCACCGGATGGGGCGCGGTGCAGTTGACCGGCCCGGTGAGGCGGGCGTCGGCCAGGCAGGAGAGCAGGGCGGCCGCCAGGTCGCGGCGGTGGACCCAACTGAACCACTGGCGGCCGCTGCCCAGGGGGCCGCCCAGGCCCAGGCGGAACAGGGGCAGCATTTTCTCCAACGCCCCGCCGCTCTCGCCCAGCACGATGCCGAAACGGGCCCGCACCACCCGCGCGCCAAAGGCCTCTGCGCCCTGGGCCTCGTGCTCCCAGGCCCGGCAGACCGAGGCCAGGAAGTCTTCGCCGGCCGGACTGGATTCGTCCAGTTCCTCGTCGCCCCGGAAGCCGTAGTAGCCCACGGCCGAGGCCGAGACCAGCACCGCCTGGTCGCCGGTCTGGCGCATGCCGATGGCCTGGACCAGGTGGCGGGTGGTTTTTAGGCGGCTGTCCAGGATCAGGCGCTTGTAGTCGGCGGTCCAGCGGTGGAAGATGCTGGCCCCGGCCAGGTTGAAAAAGCCGCGGGGGCGGGCCGCCTCGCCCTGCCAGGGGCCGGGAAGGGTGGGGTCGCCCAGGCAGGAGCCCACCCCGGCCGGCAGGGCCGCGGCGGCCTGGGCCGAGCGGGTGAGCACGGTCACCTGGTGGCCCTGGTCGCGCAGGCCCGCGCACAGGGCCCGCCCGACGAAGCCGCTGCCTCCGGTCACGAATATGTCCATGCCCACCCTCCCTGGGGCGTTTAGACCTCGCCGCCGGCCTGGAAGCCCTGGGCGATGGCCTGAAGCACGCTGCCGCCGCCGGCCGCGTCGCCCACCGCCACCACGGTGATGCCCTTGGCCTTGAGTTCGCCGGCCAGGGCGTCCACCGGCCGCGCGCCGGTGGCCAGGATCACCGTCTCGGCCGGGAAGAAGCGCTCGCCCTCGGCCATCTGGGCCTGCACGCCCTTTTCCTGCACCGTGAGCACCTTGACCTTGGTGTGGGTCTCCACGCCGAAGCGCTTGAGCTGGCCGAAGGTGATCCAGCGGGTGGAGCGGCCGATGCCCGCGCCCAGCTTGGGCAAGGCCTCCAGCACCGTGACCGGGTGGGAGCCCTCGGCCACCAGGCGGCCCAACGCCTCCGCCTCCTCGGCCTGGAACAGGGTGAGGAAATAGACCTGCTCCGGGGTCAGCGCGCCGCGGCGGGCCACGTTCAAGGCCGTCTCCAGGCCCACCGCGCCACCGCCGATGACCACCACCCGGCCCCGGGGCCGGGCCTGGCCCTGCAGCACGTCCCAGGCGTCCACCACGTGGGGCAGGTCCAGGCCGGGGATGGCCGGCCGGGCCGGCCGCGAGCCGGTGGCCAGGATCACCACGTCCGGCTCCAGCTCGGCGATGGCCAGGGCGTCGGCCGTGACTCCCAGGCGCACGTCCACGCCCAGGTCGGCCAGTTGGGCCCCCTGCCAGCCGGCGATGGAGGCGAAGTCGGGCTTGGCCACCGGCTCGGCGTACCAGGCCGGCTGGCCGCCCAGGCGCGCGGCCGCCTCCAGCAGGATCACGTGATGCCCGCGCCGGGTGGCGGTGATGGCCGCCATGGCCCCGGCCGGGCCGCCGCCCACCACCACCACGGTGTGGGGCTGGCGGGCCGGGGGCAGGTCGCGGGGCAGCTTGGCCTCGCGCCCGGCCCGGGGGTTTACCGTGCAGCCCACCGGCTGCAACAGGGGGATGGCGTCGAAGCAGCCCTGGTTGCAGGCGATGCAGCGCCGGATCAGCTCCGGCCGGCCGGCCTGGGCCTTCTTGGGTAGGTTGGGATCGGCCAAGAGCGGCCGGCACATGCAGACCAGGTCGGCGTCGCCCCGGGCCAGGATGTCCTCGGCCAGGCCGGGGGAGTGGACCCGGTTGCTGGCCATCACCGGCGCCGCCACCGCCCGGCGCACCCCCCGGGCCAGGTAGCTGAAGCCGGCCGCGGGCAGCTCGCTGGTGATCTGGGGCACCAGGGTCTCGTGCCAGCCGCCGGTGACGTTGATCAGGTCCACCCCGGCCTGTTCGCAGGCCTTGGCGAAAATGGCCGCCTCGGAATTGGTGTGGCTGCCGGGAATGAAGTCGTTGCCGGCGATGCGGATGCCCACGCAGAACTCCGGCCCCACCGCCGAGCGCACCTTGGCCACGGTCTCCAGGCCGAAGCGCATGCGGTTGTCCAGGCTGCCGCCGTAGCGGTCGCTGCGCCGGTTGATGCGCGGGCTCAGGAACTGGCAGATGAGGTAGCCGGCCGAGCCCAGGATCTCCACCATGTCCAGGCCGGCCTTCTTGGCCCGCACCGCGGCCCGGGCGAAGTCGTTCTGCACCTCGTCTATCTCCGCGATGCTCAGCTCGCGGGCCTCTTCCTTGGTGAAGCGGCTGGTGTGCACCGAGGAGCTGACCGCCTGCTGGCCGATGAGCGCGCGGTGGCTGTAGGCCCCGGCCATGTAGAGCTGCACGCCGATGGCCGCGCCGGCCGCATGGGCGGCCTCGGCCAGGCGGGCCAGGCCGGGGATGTCGGCATCGTCCTTGATGGAGACGAAGACCGGGCCGCCGGCCAGTTCGTTGATGACGCAGCCGCCCACGATCAGCAGGCCGGCCCCGCCCTGGGCCCGTTCGGTGTAGAAGGCCACGAGCTGATCGGTGACCTTGCCGCCGGGGGTGTAGTTGAGGTGGATGGCCGGCATCACGATGCGGTTGCGCAGGGTGAGCTGGTTGATGGTCAGCGGGGAGAAGAGCTGGGGATACATGCTCATGACGTTGGCTCCCAGAGGTTGGGTCGCGCGGGGTTGCGATGCCATATTGGTAGCCCGATTCAGGCCCGCCAGGCAAGGACAAAGGCGCTTGGGGCGGGGACCGGGCAGCGTCCGGCCATGCCGTGGCAAAGGACGACGAAGGGTGGAGCCTGGGTCGCGGGCCGGGGACGGCTTGGCGCGGGTTTAATTCGCCGGAAAATGGACCAGCAGGTAGAAGTCAAGGCCGTGGTCTTTTTTCAGGCGGCGGGCTGTCTCGCGGGCCTTGTCGGTGTTGGGGTAGGGTCCCAGCAACACCCGCTGCCAGAGAGCGCCGTTGGCCGCCTTCCAGGGCGAGATGACCGGCCTGAAGCGGTGGTCGCGCCAGATCTTCTCCTCGCGCTCCGCGCCCTCGCGGTCCTGGTAGCTGGCCACTTGCACGTACACGCCGTTGGTTATGCGCGGGGCGCTCTCCGGCGGGGCCTTGACGGTCAGGGCGCCCGGCGGGGCCAGGGGCGGCAGGGCGGCGGCCGCGGGCTCGGCCTTGGCCGGGTGCGGCCGGGG
>JAZDHW010000070.1:0-3334 GCA_043805555.1 Pseudomonadota bacterium | reverse complement strand
CGCGTCAGGGGTGCGGGGGTGGGCGCACACGCCGGCAGCTGGGCCGCTGCCCGGACGCCGCGCGCCGTCCGCTGTTGCCGGCTCCCCCCCCGCAGCTCCCGGCCCGGCCATGCCTCATGCCGGGCCCGCGGCCGTCCGAGGGGTGCGGGGGTGGACGCGCACGCCAAGGGCAACTCCACCGCCTGGCCGTCCCGCGCCCGAGTGATGAACCCCATCCCGGAACCACGCCTGCCCAGGCCAGGCCATGCAACTTGCCGGGCCCGCGGCCAGGTGGGGGGTGCGGGGGTCAAGACTCTCATGCTCGTTTCTTCCATCGTGCCCATGCTCAGAGCAACCCCATGGGCGCCTGCACGTCCAGGCGCACGCCCTGCAGCAGCCAGAAGCGCTTGCCGCGGGGGCCCAGCCTTTCGCGCTGGTAAGGTGGCGCGGCGGTGCGGAAGCGTTTGAAGAACATGGACAGGCCCATGGGCTTGTAGCCGCTGGATTTGCACCAATTGGTGTAGAAGCGGTATAGCTCGTCCTGGCGCACGGCGGGGGTGTTGCCGAACTCGTCCGGCTCGCCGCTGACGCACTCCTGGGTGAACTCCAGGACGTTGTTGATCTCCACCCTGTATTCCCTGAGCGCTTCTTCCGAAGCCCGTGAGGACAGGAAGCGGCCGCGGGCTCGCAGGTAGCACAGTCCCACCACGGCCCAAGCGAAGATGCCGGGCAACTCTTCCTTGAGCTTCAGGCCCAGGTCCGGGTCTTGCTCACCGGTGCCACGGATGGTGTGGTGAAAGCGGATCACCAGCAGGCGGTCCATGAATGCCTCGGGATTGCCCACCGCCCGGGGGAAGTCATTGGCGCTGAAGGCCAGCTTGCAGCGGGGACGGAAGTTGAAAGGGGTCTGGAACTTGAAGGAACCTTGCAGACTCTTGCCGCTGACGATGGTGTTGAAGAACTTGGTGGAGAAATAGCGGGTGTCGGCCTCGTCGAAGACATTGACCGCCTTCTCGTGCAAGGCCGCCCGCTGGAACTGATCCTCCAGGTCGGGCAGGTCCACGGCCGAACAATTCTCCTGGCCCACCAGCCATTGCAGCACGTCCAGGATGGTGCTCTTGCCGGCCCCGCGCGCACCCACCAGGAACAGGGCCTTTTCATAACGGCAGTCCGGCCAGAGGCAGTAGCCGTAGAACTCCTGCAGTTCGTGGCGCACCTGGGCATCCTCGATGGCCCTGGCCAGCACTTGCTTCCACAAGGGGCAGTCCCGGGGCTGCCTGGGGTCGAATTCCCAGGGGAAGATGTAGGTGCAGCGATAGGCCGGGTCGTGGGGCAGGATGCTGAGCGTGTCCAGGTGCAGCATGCCGTTGGGCAGGCAGAGATACTCGGGCCGGCCGTTCAACGCTTCGCCCTCGGCCAGGGTGCTCATGGCCACCACCTGGGCGATGGCATCGTTCACGCGTGACATGTTGGCGTGAGTGCCCAGCTTGCCGATGGCAATCTGTTGCAGATCGGCCGGGTTCAGGCGCTGGTAGTGGCGGCCGTTCCAGCGGTAGGTGAGGCCAGACTCCCGGTCGGTGATGATGTCGTTCTCGGCCAGGATTTCGCGGGCCAGCAGAGCCGGCCGGAAAGAAGACCGGCCGCCAGGTCCCAGGAGCCAGAAGCGGGCCGGGCTGTCCGGGCCCTCGGGCGGCGGATCATCATCTTCGCCCTCGGCCTCTGGTGGGATCACCTCGGCCTCTGCCGCCAGGGCCTCCAGGTCGGCCCAAGTGCGGCCATGCTTCACGATGAAGTCGGTCAGGTCCTGGCCGCCCTTTTTGGGCAGCTCGCCTGCCTTGAGCATATACTCCGGCCAGGCGATGATCTTGACCTCGGCCGCGGCCCCGGCGATGCGCTGGGCCACCTTGCGGGCGCCCTTGTGGCCGGCAGAGTCGGCGTCGTAGGCGATGATCACCAGCCGGCCGGCCATGGTCTCGGTCCAGGCCGGCTTCCAGTTGCCAGCGCCGCCGGTGACCGTGGCCGCGTTCAGGCCCAGGGACAGGGCGCACAGGCAGTCCGGCTCGCCCTCGCACAGCCAGAGCGGCTCCGGGCCCCAGGACTCGGCCGGCGGGAACAGGCGAGCCTCGCCGAATACTACGATCTCTCCGGCGCGCTCCTCCCACCAGGATTTGATCTTCTGACCCTCGCCCGCGCCGGGCAGGTACTTGCGGATGTTCCGCAGCCGGCCTTGGCCGTCCCGCACCGGGATGGCCACCCGCTCCTCGCCGCTCACCGCATGGCGCCACAGGCGCAGGCCCTGGGCCTGGATGGTTGCGCGGGACCAGGCCCGTTGCGTCTCCAGCTTTTGCAGCCAGCTTTCGGGCAGCCCGGGCAGGGCAGCCCAAGTCTCCTCGGCTATGAACTCATCGGCCCGGGCCGGCCGCTTGGGCTTCTCGGCTTTGCCGTTGCCGCCATCATCAGAACTGCCTGAGCCGGCTCCAGCCGGGCGATTGTCCCGCCGGCCGCCCGTGGTGTTGCCCTCCTGGCCAAAGCGCGCCTTGAAGGCCTTGAAGCCGGCCCGCTTGTCGTGGCCGTTGATGGCCGACCAGAGGTCGATCAGGTCCCCGCCGTCATAGCCATTGCAGGCCGGAGTCAGGCACTTGAACTTGTCGTTGGTGAAGTCGTAGCCAAAGGACGGGTTCTTGTCCTCGTGGCCGGGCAAGGGGCAATGCCCCCGCAGCCAGTCGCCGTTGCACTGCTCCTCCCGCACCCGGAACAAGCCCGCCGCGATATCGCGGCAGCGATCCGGGCCCAGGTTGTCAAGCGCCCAGCCCATGACAGGCTATCCAAGCTCGTGCGGGAAAAGATGTTGATTCAATGCTGTCAATTGGCTATGTTCCCTTCGGCGGAGCGCAAGGTTACTGACTGGTTGAACAACTGGACATCCGGAGCGATCCCCCCATACCACCGATTCGGATTGGGCGTCCGTCTGGGCAGGCGCTGGCGCCCATCGCCCAGTTTCCACTGCCGGCCCTTGCGCTCCGCCCTTGCCTTGGTCGAAATCGACACCCTTAGGCCGCGCCCTCCAGCATCATCCGGGCCGCCTTGGCGTGGTCCTTGGTGTAGCGGTTCTGGCCGGTGTTGGGCCGGGTGGCCCCGGCCTGGCGCACCACCCGGCGAACCCGCTTTTCACCCACTCCCAAGGCCAGGGCCACATCCAGGAGCGAAAGCCCTTCGGCATAGGCCGCCAGAATTTGGGCGTCAGCCACCATGCATTTCCTCGCTGGTTTGGCGGTCACGACGAAACCTGCCGCTGATAGCGGCGGCCGTGGTGGTCCTCATGCGTTGGCCTCGCATTTTGGAGCATTGCCCAGGG
>JAZDHW010000069.1:0-6167 GCA_043805555.1 Pseudomonadota bacterium | reverse complement strand
CGCCGCGACTTGCCGGCCTTGGCGGCCGCGGCCGGGCCGCGGGCCGGTGCGGCCGCACCGGCCTGGACCACCGGGGCCTGGCCAGGCGCAGCCGCCGGGGTCTCCAGGGGCGCGGCGCATTCCAGGACCAGCTCCACCTGGCCCAGGCAGACCACCCGGCCCGGCGTCAACTCCAGGCTTTCCACCCGGCGGCCGTCCAGGGTCAGGCCGTTGGACGAGCCCAGGTCGCGGATGGCCAGGGCCTCGCCCTGGCGCTCGATAAGGGCGTGGCGGCGGGACACGCTGGGATGGTCCAGCACCAGGTCCGACTCGGCGGCCCGGCCCACCACGGTCTGGGCCTTGATCAGGGGCACGGTGTAGGGTTCAGCCCCTGGCAGGCGCACCCGGAGGGTCTCGCCAGCAGGCAGGCCCATGACGGTGCGGGCCTCGAAATCCTGGTTCATGCGTTTGCCTCCGGGTTCGCGGCCAGGCCCTCCCAGACCAGGATCAGGCCGGCGGCCTGGCCGGTGGCCGCCGCCAGGGCGGTCACCTTGACCTGCACGGACCGGCCCTGGGCGTCATTGACCGCGCGCTGCCGGGTCTGGCCGGGTTGGGCCGTGGCCGCCTGCACCAGCTCCAGCAGCGGGGCCAAAAGGGCCTGGTCAGGCACCGCCTCCAGCAGGTGCCGGCCGGTGATGGACCCGGCCTCCCGGCCCACGGCCTGGGCATAGGCGGCGTTGGCCAGGGTGACCTGGTTGTCCGCGTCCACCAGCAGCACCGGCTGGGCCACGGCCTGAGCCAGCAGCGGCAGGCTGAAATCCGCGGGGGCGGCCGCGGCGGTCTGGCTGGCCGGCCCCTGGGCCAGCTTGGCCAGGCCCCGGTTGAGGCTGGCCGTGAGTTGGGCCAGGGCCGGGGTGGCCCGCGTGGCGGGGACCTGGTCGGCGTCGCCCTTGAGCACCGCCTCCACCTGGTCGCGCAGCTTGAGCACCGGGCGCGCGGACAGCAGGGCTATGAGGTAGCCCACGGCCACGGCCAGCAGCAGGGACAGGACCAGGCCCAACAGGCCGCCGCGCCAGGCGCCCCCGCGCTGCTCATTGAGCTTGCGCATGGAAAAGACGATGCGGGCCGTGCCCACCTTGTCGAACTTGCCGGTCTGGGCGTTGAAGACCCGGATGGGCTGGGCCAGGTCATAGACCCCCGGCTCGCTGTTCTGCACCAGGAACTGCTCGGCGGCCAAGGCCTTGCGGCTCAGGGGATCGCCGGGCACCTGGTGGAGCTGGCTCAGGGGAGCCCAGATGCGGCCCGCCTTGTCATAGATATAGACCTGGGCCACCCCCTCCATCCCGGCCACCTGCTTGACGTCCACCAGCATCTCGTCGTTGAGGCTCAGCGCCTCGCGGTTCAGGGCCGACAGGGCCAGGGTCAGCACCGAGGCCCGCTCCAGGGCCTCGGTCTCCTGGGCCTGCTGGTGGCGGTTTACCAGGGGCAGGGAAACCAGGAGGAAAGAGGCCAGGGTCAGGGCCAGGAGCAGGCCCATGACCTGGGTGCGCCAGCCCAGGGAAGCCAGCAAGCCGGCCCTGGCCTCGGCCGGCGCTGCCTCGGATCGTTCCTGGTCTGCGGGCCGGTCCTCGCCCACCCTGAGCACCATCTCGCTCTGGCCCACCCGCAGGATGTCGCCGTGCACCACGGCGGCCTCGTCCACCCGCTGGCCGTTGAGCCAGGTGCCGTTGGTGGAGCCCAGGTCCTTGACCCGCGCCCCCTGGCTGGTGACCACCACCTGGCAATGGTGGCGCGAGGACTGGCCGTCGTCCAACACCAGGGCCGCATCCTCGCCGCGTCCGATGATGTTTTCGCGGCGGGTCAGCTCCTTGATCAGCCCCTTGTCCGGACCCTTGGTCACTTCCAGGCGGTAGCTGAGCTTCACTGCGTCATCCCCTCGGCGGCCGGGGCCGCGCCGGGCCGGAACGCCAACTGGTCGCCCTCGCGCACCGCCGCGGCCGCGCCGGCGGGCATCTCCAGGGCCGAGGCCGCCCGCCAGCACAGGGGCGACAGCCGCCACGGCCCCAGCCGGCGGCAGACCTTGACCACCCGCAGGCGCCGATCCAGGAAAACCACGTCAATGGCAAAGCGCATGAACAAGGTGTGCACCTGGCGACAGGGGGCCAGCCACAGGCCCTGGTCCGGGTCCAGGCCGCTCCTGCCCAAGAGGCCCTTGATGCGCGGCAACAGGTCATGGGCCGGGGCCACCCGGCCGGCCACCAGCCGGGCCTGGGAGAGGTTGAAGCATTCCTGCCAGGCGGCATCCGGGAGGGTGGCCGAGGCACAAACGGGCCGTCCGGCCCGAGTTGGTTCCACCAATGGGCGGCTGTCAGAGACCGAGGACATACTTGAGCACCAACGGTCCGATGATGATGATGAAGACCGCTGGCATGATGCACAGGATCAAGGGCAGCAAAATTTTTTGGGTGGCCTGGGCCCCCAGGCGCTCGGCCTGCTGGAAGCGGTCGGTGCGCAGCTTGTCGCTCTGGGCCCGGAGCACCTGGCCGATGGACACGCCCAGGCGGTCGGCCTGGATGAGCACGGCCACGAAAGCGCTCAGGCTGGTG
The DNA here is from genome assembly GCA_043805555.1 of Pseudomonadota bacterium. Classification (GTDB taxonomy): domain Bacteria; phylum Desulfobacterota; class Desulfarculia; order Desulfarculales; family Desulfarculaceae; genus JACRDC01. Next base: position 3,582 of record JAZDHW010000069.1, on the reverse strand, counting down.
ACGTTGCAGCGGTAGGCCAGGTTGCGCAGGCCGTCGGCGCGCGAGGCGCCCAGGCGGATCTCGCCCAGCATCACGCCCAGCTCCTCGATCAGGGGGCCTGGCTTGGACTTGGCCACCACCTTGCCGATGGCGCCCATGAAATCAAGGCCGGCCTCCACCGACAGGGCCAGCATATCGGCCACGTTGGGCAGGGCGCGCACGATCTGGCGCTGGCGCAGACCCACCCGGTCCTTCACCCAGCGGTCGGGGAAATAGAAGCCCATCAGGGCGGCCAGGGGCCAGACCCACCAGGAGGCGTCATGCTTGAACATGAACAACAGCACCAGCGCCACCAGGGCCAGGAAGAACTTGTAGGCCCACAGCTCGTCCACGCTGATCTCGTCGGTCAGGCCGCCGGCCAGGATGTCGCGGCTGCGCTTGCGCCGCCAATCCGGCGCGGCGATGCGCCGGGTGAGCGGCAGGAGCCGGGTGATGAAAGGTCGGCTCAGCTTGAGCAGCAAGGAGCGCGCCACCCGGGGCCTGGTCTCCACCCCCAGAGCCTCCAGGGCCTGCTGCTGCTGGGCCCCGGCAAAGAACATCCGGGCCAGCAGGAAGATGGCCGCGAAGGCCAGCAGCAGGATGACGATGAGCAGCAGTTGGTCCAAACTATGGCTCCCCGCTCGGGCCTAGGGCTTGTTTTCCATGATGCGTCTGGCCAGCTCGTTGAAGCCGTCGCGCAGGGCCGGCGCCAGCAGGTAGTAGGCCAGCACCACCTGGCTGACGATCACCGCCAGCACCAGCATGTACTCGCTGGTGGTCTGCCCGCGCTGATCCGACCATAACCTTCGCCGGGCCCGCAAGCGCGCCCCCTACTTGGCCAGGCGGTAGACCACCGCCGAGCGCCGCCGGTCGGCGATGCCCAGGGCCTGGGCCGCCGCCGCGCTCAGGGCCAGGCCATCGTCCGCCTCCAGGTGGGAGCGGTCGTTGACCGTCACCACCACCTGGCGCGCGGTGGCCGGGCAGAAGACCTCCAGCCGGGTGCCGAAGGGCAGGCTGGCGTGCGAGGCCGTGAGCCGGCGCATGTCAAACTGCTCGCCGCTCGCGGTGGTGCGGCCCTGGTGCATCATGCCGTACCAGACGGCCTGGGTGGCCACGCCCTGGTCAAGTTGCTGGGTAGTGGGTGGCGGCGGCGCCGGGGCCGGCTCGGGGGGAGTCACGCACCCGCCAACCATCAGGATCACCGCGCACGCCAGGGTCAGACAGAGCCCGATTCTGCCGCTCTTCATTTGCCTCTTCTCCCTCCGTCTTGAACGCCGGCGGCTGCGCCGCCGTTATACGTCGATATTGACAATCTTGCGGATCATCAGCCCGCCGATGGCCAGCAGCAGGCCCATGAAGCCGATCATTATCCAGCCCAGCACCGTGGTGAACATGGGGCGCATGTAGTCGGGGTTGATCAGGTAGAGCACCCAGCCCAGCACGAAGGGCATGGCGGTCAGGATCATGCCCTGGGCCACGCCCTGGGCGGTGAGGGTCTTGATCTTGCCGCGCACCTTGTCGCGCTCGCTGATGGTGTAGACGATGGTGTCGAAGGTCTCGGCCAGGTTGCCGCCGGTCTCGCGCAGGACCAGGATGGAGTTGACCACCAGGGTCAGGTCCTCGCTGTCCAGGCGCTGGGCCAACTCCTCCAGGGCCTCGTCCATGCCCCGGCCCAGGCGTTGCTGGCTCAGCACCAGCATGAGTTCCTGGCTCATGGGGTTGGGCATCTCCCGGGCCACCATGTCCATGGCCTGGGGCAGGGAGAGCCCGGAGCGCAGGGCCGAGGCCAGCATGGTCAGGGCGTCCAGCAGCTGGTCCTCGAAGTGGCCCACGTAGCGCCGGTTGAGCCAGTCGGCCAGGCGCCGGGGCAGGCGCCAGGCCAGCCAGCCCAGCACCAGGGCGAAGAAAGCCATGGCCGGCCAGGCCAGGCTCCAGGTCAAGAGGCCGCCCAAGAGCAGGCCGGCCAGGGCCGCGCCCCAGACGATCCAGCGGCAGCGCTCCAGGGGCAGTTCCTTGAACATGCGCTCGGAGCACTGGCGCAGGTGCAGGGCGTCGTTCTCGCCCCGGCGCTGCAAGGCGCCCCAGAGGTGCTCGCCCCAGCGCCGGCCCAGCAGGAACACGGCCAGGCCGGCCACCAGGGCCAGCAGCAACCCGGCCGCCTGCCAGATCAGCCCCGGCATGCCGGCCCCCCGGCCAGGCACACGCCCGCCCGGCGATATGTTTCAGGCTCAGGCATAATTCTCCATGAAGATTTCGCGGGGCACCGTCAGGCCCTTTTCCTCCAGGCCGGTCATGAAGCGGGGGATGAAGCCCGAGGCCATGAAGCGCCCCTGGATGCGCCCTTGCTCGTCCAGGCCGCTCTGCTGGAAGGAGAAGATGTCCTGCATGGTGATGACGTCGCCCTCCATGCCCGACACTTCGGTCACCGAAACCACCCGCCGGGTGCCGTCGGGCAGGCGGTTTTGCTGGATGATGAGATGAATGGCGCGGGCCAGTTGCTCGCGGATGGCCTTGCTGGGCAGCTCGAAGCCGGCGAACATGACCAGGGTCTCCAGGCGGCGCAGGGCGTCGCGGGGGCTGTTGGCGTGGACCGTGGTCATGGACCCGTCGTGGCCGGTGTTCATGGCCTGGAGCATGTCCAGGGCCTCGGCCCCGCGGCACTCGCCCACCACGATGCGGTCCGGACGCATGCGCAGGGCGTTCTTCACCAGGTCGCGTATGGTCACCTCGCCGGTGCCCTCCAGGCTGGGCGGGCGGCTCTCCATGCGGCAGACGTGCGGTTGCTTGAGCTTTAGTTCGGCCGAGTCCTCGATGGTCACGATGCGCTCATCGTGGGGGATGAAGGAGGAGAGCACGTTCAGAAGGGTGGTCTTGCCGCTGCCGGTGCCACCGCTGATGACGATGTTCAGGTGGGCCTTGACGCAGGTCTCCAGCAGTTGGGACATGGGCTGATTGAAGGTGCCGTAGTTGACCAGGTCGGCCACCTCCAGGGGCTTGGCCGCGAACTTGCGGATGGTGAGCAGCGCCCCGTCCACGGCCAGGGGCGGGATGACGGCGTTCACCCGCGAGCCGTCCTTCAGGCGGGCGTCGACCATGGGCGACAGCTCGTCGATGCGCCGGCCCAGGGGGGCCACGATGCGCTCGATGGTGGCGCGCAGGTGCTTGTCGCCCAAAAAGTGGGCGTCGGTCAGATGCAGCTTGCCCTTGCGCTCCACGTAGATGACGGCCGGGCCGTTGCACATGATCTCGTTGACGCCCGCATCGGCCAGCAGGGGCTCCAGGGGCCCCAGGCCCAGGGCTTCGTCCAGGATCTCGGCCGCCACCCGCTGGCGCAGCTCGCGATCCTGGATGGCGATGCCCTCCTCGTCCAGAAGGCGGTCGATGATGCGCTTGGCGTCCTGGCGTAGGGCCTGAACCTTTTGCGGGTCCAGGGCCGATTCCTGGTCCAGGCTCTTCAGGTCCATCTCGCCCAAAAGGCGTTCATGCACCCGCAGCTTGACCTGGTCCACCTGGCTGGTCCGGGCGGCCGGGGCCGCGGGGGCGAAGGCGCCGGCCGGGGCCGCG
>JAZDHW010000068.1:0-27232 GCA_043805555.1 Pseudomonadota bacterium | reverse complement strand
CGGGCGCGGAGCCCCGCCGGCTCCTGGCCGCGCTGCGCGAGATCGCCTGGCAGCGGGCCGGGGTGGAGCGCGACGCGGCCGGCCTGGCCGCCGGCCTGGACGAGCTGGCGGGGCTGCGGACGGGAATCGAGTCCCTGCCCGGCGACGCACCGTCCCAGGCCCGCAAGCGCGACGACCTGCTGGCCGCCGAGCTCTGCCTGCGCGGGGTGCTGCTGGCCAGCCTCGGCCGCCAGGAAAGCCGGGGCTCGTTCGCCCGCGCGGATTTCCCGGAGCTGGGCCCGGAGCGGGTGCACTCGCGCCTGCGCCCCGCGCCCGGCGGCGGGCTGGCCCTGGATTACCTTTCGGCCGAATAAGCCTCCCTCACCCCGGCCTCTCCCCCCCCAGGGGGCGCGGGGTCGTGAGAAGACGCTGGCCTTTACGGGCCTGGCCCGGTCGGCGCGGCCTCGCGCCAGCACCTCTTGTCGCTCCGCGACCCGGACAACGAGTTGTCCGGGCCACCCGGAAAAGACAGAAGAGATTGCTTCGTCGCCTGACGGCTCCTCGCAATGACAGAGGAGAGGGCGGCCCCTCGTAATGACAGAGGGGAGGGCGGGTCCCTGCAATGACCCTTCGTTCTTCTCTTGTCGCCATGAAGTGGGGTGGCATAAAAAAGCCGGGCGGGGGAGGTCCCCCGCCCGAGCGCGGATGCGGTGCATATTGCTGCCGGAGGCGCGGCGGCCGGCAGGCCCGGCCGGGGCTGTTGCAGACGGCGCATCCTGTGGGGTGTGCGAGGGCGCCCTGCCGTGGGGCCGGCCGGCCATCCACGGGGCCGGTTGCTGACGGCGCGGGCGCGCGGGGGCAAGGTGCAGCCCACTCCAGACGGGTGCGCATGACCTGGCGGCCGGACGGCCGGCAAAGGGCCTCGCGCCAGCACCTCTTGTCGTTACGCGACCCGGACAACGAGTTGTCCGGGCCACCCGGAGAAGACAGAAGAGATTGCTTCGTCGCCTGACGGCTCCTCGCAATGACAGAGGAGAGGGCGGCTCCTCGTAATGACAGAGGGGAGGGCGGGTCCCCGCCGGCGCGGCGCGGTTGCATCGTCGCTAAAGCTCCTCGCAATAACAGAGGGGAGGGCGGCTCCCCGCAATGACCCTGCGAAATTTCTTTGTAGTTAAAACGCGCGGCATAAAAAAGCCGGGCGGGGGAGGTCCCCCGCCCGAGCGCGGATGCGGTGCGGATTGCAGTGCAGGCGTGTGCGGCCCGCCGGCCCGGCCGGCGGCTGGGCTAGTCCAGCTTGTCCATGAGCTTGGCCGCGGTCTTGGCCTCGCTGCTCTTGGGGTAGGCCTTGACCAGCTTGCCCAGCACGATCTTGGCGGTGCGCTTGTCGCCCAGCTCCTTGAATGCCATGCCCTGCTTCAAGAGCGCGCCGGGGGCCTTGCCGCTGTTGGGCCAGCGCTTGACCAACTGGTTGTAGGCCAGGATGGCCTCCTCCCAGCGTTTCTGGGCGTAATAGGTCTCGCCGATCCAGAACTGGGCGTTGTCGGCCACCTTGTCCTTGGGGAATTTCTTGAGCAGGTCCTCGAAGCGGTCGCGGGCGGCCTCGTAGGACTGCTGCTTGTACAGGCGCAGCCCCAGGTCATACATGCCGCTGGCCGAGCTGGCGTCGGGCTTGTCGTCGTCGCGCTCGCGGGCGGCGGTTTTCACCGGCGGGGCCGGGGCCGGGGCTGCGGCGGCCGGTGGGGAGCCAGCGCCGGCGGCCGGGGCGGCGCCGGTCGGGGCCGGGGCCATGCCCAGGTAGGCCTCCAGGCGGCCCAGGCGCTGGGCCAGGTCGTCCTCGCCGCGCAGCTGGCCCAACTGCTGGTTGTTTTCGTCGATGCGCCCGTTCAGGCGGGCCAACTCCTGGCGCACGAAGCCCATGTCCGCCACCAGGTTGGCCTGGGGGGTGCGGCTGGTTTCCAGGGTCTGCTGCATCAGGTCCACCCGCCGGGTCAGGTCGCGCAGGCGCTGCTGGTCGCGCGCCACCTGGCCCTGGAGGGCCATGAAGTCCTGCGGGTCCACTGTGGCGCAGCCGGCCGCGAGGGCCATCAGCGCCGCCAGGATGATCAGCGGCCAGGCTCTGGTCATGCTCTCCCCCAGTTGGCCGGGCCCCCGGCGGCGCGGTTGGTCCGGCTGGTGACGGCCGGGCCGGGGCGGACCCCGGCCCGGGGGTTTCGGGCGATTACTTTATCACGAAGTGGGCGCGCCGGTTGGCCGCGTAGGCCTCCTCGGTGTTGCCCGGCACCAGGGGCCGCTCCTTGCCGTAGCTCACCGTCTCGATGCGCATGGCGTCGATGCCCATGGCGCTGATGTAGGCGGCGGCGGCCTTGGCGCGCTTCTCGCCCAGGGCCAGGTTGTAGCTGGCCGAGCCGCGGTCGTCGCAGTGGCCCTCGATGATCACCGCCACGTTGGGGTGCTGCTGCATGTAGGCGGACTTGTCGTTGAGGGCCTGCTTGGCGTCGGTGCGCAGGTCGTAGCGGTCGTAGTCGAAATGGATGTCCTGGTTCACGAACAGGTCGCGCAACTGGGCCTCGGTGCCGCGGGCCTGGCCCTCGGCCAACTGGGCCTCGCGCAGGCGCTGCTCGCGCAGGCGGCGCTCTTCCTCGGCCTTCAGGCGGGCCTGCTCCTCGGCGCTCAGCTCGCCGGGACCGCCCACGCTTTTTTTGGAGCAGCCCACGCTGCCGGCCACCACCAGGCCCAGGATCAGGGCCAGGATCAGGGTGTAGATGACATTGCGTTTCACTTTATCGCCTCCTGAAAACAAAAAACGTTAACCAGCTTTCAACCCTTGTTTTACTTGACTCCGACCACCCCCCGGGGCGACCAGGCGGGGTTTCCGTTCTCCCCGGCCAGTTCGGTCAGCCGCTTGATGGGCTGCCCGTTGGCGGTCATCACGTATATCTGATACCGCCCCGTCGCACGGCTGGCGTAGGCGATTAGCCGCCCGTCTGGCGACCACGCCGGCTCCTCGCCCCCGCCGTAGCCGCGGGTGAGGATCTGCTGGTCGCTGCCGTCTGGGCGGATGGTGGCCACCTGGAAGGTGCCGCCGACTTCCACTTGGAAGGCGATGCGGTCGCCCCGGGGTGACCAGACCGGGGCGGCGGCGTACTTGTGGCCATAGGTGATGCGGCGGATGGAGCCGTTGTCCATGTCGCGCACGTAGATCTGGGGCTGGCCGGCGCGGTCGGAGCAGAAGGCCATCTGGCGGCCGTCGGGGCTGAAGGTGGGGGCCACGTCGATGCCCCAGCCGTCGGTGAGGTTGGCCCCCAGGTTGCCCACCTGGTCGGTGAGGAAGATGTTGGTCTTGCCGGTGTGGCTGGTGGCCACGGCCAGTTGCCCGTTGTTGCGGAAGGCCGGCGTCAGGTTCACCCCGGGCTTGTTGACGATGACCTGGCCGCTGCCGCCGGCCAGGGCGTGCAGGATGATGGCCGGGCGGCGGTTGACGTAGCAGGAATAGGCCAACAGCCGGCCATCGGGCGACCAGGTGGGGAACAGGCAGATGTCGCCGCGGTGGGTGAGCTGGCGGGCCCCGGAGCCGTCGAAGTTCATCAGCCAGATCTCCTTGATGCCGCCCACGGAGTGGGTGAAGGCGATCTGGGTGGAGAAGACGCTCTTTTCGCCGGTGAGCGCCTCCATCACCTCGTCGGCGAAGCGGTGCATGATGGCCGGCAGGTCGCCGGGCAGGCCGTCATAGCGCCGGCCCACCAGGAGCTTGCCCTCGGTGACGTCAAACAGGCGCATCTCCACCGTCAACGTGCTGGCCGTGGCCTCGTAGTTGCCGGTGATGAGCAGGTCGGCCCCGATGCGCTTCCATTGGCGGGGGATGATCTCGCCCTGGCCGGTGCCCAGGTAGGACTTGGGGTCCAGGATGTCAAACAGGCCGGTGTAGGTCAGGTCGCCGATGAGTATCTGGCGGCCCTGGTCGCCCAGCTCGGCCGGCCCGCCGCCGGGCAAAAGGCCGTAATTGGGCAAGGCCAGCGGTATCTTGCGCGAGCTGGGCTTGGTGATGTCGATATAGACCCGGGCCTGGGCCGGCTCCGGGGCCAAGGCCCCCAAGACGCCCAGCACGGCCAGGACCGCGAGCAGGATGTTGATCAGTTTACGCATAGCGTCCCAATCCCCGATGACGGGCGGCCGGTGGATATTCCTCATCCGCCCAGGTCCTCCACCCGGAAGCGGACCCCGACCTCATAGTAGGCCTCGCGCATGCCCGCCGGCGGGGGCGGGAAGGGCGCGGCCTTTTCAGTGGCCCGCAGGGCCGACTGGTCATAGCGGTTGTTGCCCGAGCCCTGCTCCAGCCAGGCCCGCTCCAGGTTGCCGTCCTTGCGGATGCGCAGGCCCACGATGGCCACCAGGCCCTTGGGCTTTTGCACCAGGGCCTCGGAGAGCACCCAGGCCCCCTGGATGCGCGACCACAGCTCGGTCAAATACACCTGGTCGCGCAGCGAGCCGGCCGAGCCGCCGCCGGCCCCGGAGGCGAACGCCCCGCCCACCGCGTTGGAGCGGGTGGCCGCGTTCTTTTCCAGCCGCTCCATGGCGTTGTCCAGGCGGCGCTGGTCCTCGACCTTGCTGCGCAGGTTGGCCAGGCGCTTGTCCAGCTCCTTGGCCGCCTCGGCACTCTCCTCCGGCTTGGGCTCCGGCTTGGGGGCCGGGCGCTTGGGAGCCTCGGCCGTCTTGGTGGCGATGGCCTCCTTGGGCTTGGGCTCGGGCTTGGGGGCCGGCTTGGGCGGGGCCTTCACCTCCGGCTTGGGCTCCGGTTTGGGCTCTGGCTTGGGGGCCGGGGGCGCCGGTTTGGGCGGCGCCGGGGCCGGCGGGGCCGCGGCCGGTCCGGCCGGCAGGGCCGGGGCGCCCACCAACTGCACCTGGTACACCGGCGCGAACAGCTCGCGCTTGCTGGGCCCCCAGGCGCGCCAAAAAATCAACACCGCCACCAGCAGCAGATGCACGCCCAGGCTGACCGCCAGCGCCCAGCCCAACTGCTCGCCGCGCCGGGGCTGGAAGATCCTGTAGACGGTTGCCGTCAAGACGGTTTCTTCTTATCCGGGGCCGGGACCTTCTCGGGTTCGGTCACCATGCCCAGGTTGTGGATGCCGGCCTTGCGGGCCTCGGCCATCACCTGGACCACCACGCCGTAAGAAACGTCCTTGTCGGCCCGCAGGTAAACCTTGGTGTCCGGCTTGCGGGCGGTGATGCCGGCCAGCTTGTCGGCCAGGCCCGTCACCTCCACCGGAAACTCGTCCAGGAAGAGCTTGCCCTCGCGGGTCACCGTGAGCACCAACAGCTCCTCGCTCTGCTTCAGGGTGCCCGCGTCGGTCTCGGGCAGCTTCACGTCCAGGCCCTGGACCATCATGGGGGCGGTGACCATGAAGATGATGAGCAACACCAGCATCACGTCCACCAGGGGCACGACGTTGATCTCGCCCATGAAGCGGCCCTTGCCCGTGTTCACGCCGGCCATGACCGCCCCCCTAGCCCTGGGCCCCGTTGGCCTCGGTGCTGGGCCCCTGGCGGCGCATGAGGTCGCGCTCCACCAGGTTCAGGAAGTCCTGGGCAAAGGCGGCCATCTCGTTTTCCAGCACCAGGATGCGGCGGTTGAAGTGGTTGTAGAAAACCACCGCCGGGATGGCCGCGAAAAGGCCGGTGGCCGTGGCCACCAGGGCCTCGGCGATGCCCGGCGCCACCGTGGCCAGGTTGGCCGCGCCGGTGGCGCCGATGGAGCGGAAGGCGTCCATGATGCCCCAGACGGTGCCGAAGAGGCCGATGAAGGGCGCGGTGTTGGCGCAGGTGGCCAGGAAGGTCACCGCCCGGCCCAGGCGGGTGGACTCGGCCGATTCGCCCCGATGCAGGGAGCGTTGCAGGTTCTCGATCACGCCCTGGTTGCCCAGGGCGTCGCCGCCCTCGCCGGACTGCACCCGCATCACCTTGCCCAGCTCGCCGTAGCCCAGGCGGAAGACCACCGCCAGGGGGCTCTGGTTCAGGTGCTTGGTCTGGGTGAAGGCCGCCGAGAGGCTGCCGGCGTGCCAGAAGATGTCCTCGAACTCGCCGTTTTGCTTTTGCGCGCTGCGGATCACCTTGAATTTCGAGAAGATGACCGCCCAGGACAGCACCGAGAACAACACCAGCATCAGCAGCACGAGTTGGACCACGAAGCCCGCGTTCCACATCATCTGCCAGACGTCGGTGCCGCCGCCCAGGGGAGCCTGCGCGGCAAAGGCCGGCGTACCGGCCAGCAATCCCCAGATGTAGTTGCTCATATGCGCATTATCCCACATTATGTAGTGGCACTATAGCCAGCGACCCCGGCAATGTCAAGTTTTCGTCAGGGTATTCGTCCCGGTTGCGAGGCAATTCTATCCCTGTATTTCAAGGCTTTAAAGGGGGCCTTCGGCGTAATTTACGTTAAACCGCACGCCGGGCCCGCGGCGGGGTCGATTTGGGATATAATCAGACCGCACAGTAGGTTAGGAGGTTGGGATGGCCGGCGGAGCACGGGTGAGGGGATTGTTTCTGGATTTGGACGGCACCCTGGCCGATTCCATGCCGGTGATGCGCCAGGTTTATTTCGATTTCCTGGCCCGCCTGGGCCGGGCCGGCAGCGCCGCCGAGTTCGATTCCGTGGTGGGCATCACCCTGCTACAGACGGTCAAGGTCCTGAAGGGCGCCCACGGCCTGGAGCAGGACCCCTTGGATTTGCTGCGCTTTTACAACAGCCTCGTGGACGGGGTGTACATCACCCACGCCGCGCCCACTCCCGGCGCCCGCGCGCTGCTGTTGGCCGCCCGTGCGGCCGGAGTGTACAGCGCCGTGGTCACCAGCGCCATCCGGCCGGTGGCCGCGGGCTGGCTGGCCCACAACGGCCTGGACGCCCTGGTGGCGGCCATCGTGGCGGCCGAGGACGTGGCCTATGGCAAGCCCGATCCCGAGCCCTACTCGAAGGCCCTGGGCCTGGCCGGCATCGCGGCCCACGAGGGCCTGGCGGTGGAGGATTCCTCCACCGGCGCGCGCGCGGCCATGGCCGCCGGCATCCCCACTTGGATCGTGGGCCCGCCCGGGCTGCGGCCCCGCCCGGCCGGCGCGGCCGGGGCGGTGGAGCGCCTGGACGAGCTGATCGGGCTGCTGGGGTAGGGGGCCGCCCGCGCCGTCCGGCCACGCACCGGCTCAAAGACAACCCTTAAAAACAGCCGTCATTGCGAGGAGCTACCCGGCAGGGTTGCGACGCGGCAATCCTCCGTTGTCATCTTCAGGGAAAAGAGACAACGGAAGATTGCTTCGCTGCGCCCGCAATGACGGCTATTGCCGGGTTTTGTTGGGTGCAGGGTATGGCCTTGCAACGCAACGTGCAGTCGGCTCGACGCGATTGCTTCGTCGCCCTGAGGGCTCCTCGCAATGACGGGGGGAGGGGGCTCCCCGCAATGAGTCATTTTAAAGAACCTAAGCTTGCCTGAAGGAAAGAAAAGGATTAGCTGCCTCCTCCAATTTCCTCCCCCGTCTTCCCTCCCCGCTCTCCTGGCCCACGAGGGGCCGCCCCCCGCGCCTTAGCCGTCAGCTCGACGTGGTGGCGGGGCGGCCGGTCGGCGCGAGGGATGCAGCCAAGTTCTCGGACGTTGCAGTCGTCGGAGGGAGTGGACAGCGCGAGCGCACCCTGCCGCCGGGCCGAGCGGCCATCCACGGGGCCGGTTGCTGACGGTGTGGGCGCGCGGGGGCCAGGAGACAGCCCGCTCCAGACGGGGCCGAATCACCTGGCGGTCGGACGGCCGGAAGAGCGGGCCGCCAAACCAACGGCCCAACTACGAGCTTTTTCCCGCTGGCTTTTCTTGTCGCTACGCGACCCGGACAGCGAGCTGTCCGGGCCACCCGGAAAAGACCAGGAGATTGCCGCGTCGCCCTGCGGGCTCCTCGCAATGACCAGGGGAGGGGGCTCCTCGCAATGACCAGGGGAACCCCCTCACCCCTCCCTCTCCCCCCAGGAGGCGAAGGGGCAAGACGGCGGGCCGGGTATCGGCGATGCGGCGGCCGGAGGCCGGCCGGTCAGGCCTTGGGCGGGGCGGCGGCGGGTTCGGGCTCGCGGCGGATGCTGGCCCCGGCGGCCACGAGCTTCTGGTCGATGCGCTCGTAGCCGCGGTCCAGGTGGTAGACCCGGTTGATGATGGTGACGCCCTCGGCGGCCAGTCCGGCCAGCACCAGGCAGGCGCTGGCCCGCAGGTCGGTGGCCATCACCTGCGCGCCGGCCAGCCGGCGGGCGCCCTTGACCACCGCCGTGGAGCCGGTGACCTCGATGTTGGCCCCCAGCCGGCGCAGTTCGCTGGTGTGCATGAGGCGGTTTTCGAAGATCGTCTCCTGGATCACCGCGCTGCCGGTGGAAAAGGCCATGAGCGCCATGATCTGGGCCTGCATGTCGGTGGGGAAGCCGGGATAGGGGCCGGTGATGACCGTGACCGGCCGGGGCGCGCGGCGGGCGCTGACCACCAGGCCCTTGGGCGTCTGCTGGAAGCGCAAGCCCGCCTCCTTGAGCTTGGCCACCACGGCGGTCAGGTGCTCCAGGGGCGCGTCGGCGATGGTCAGCTCGCCGCGGGTGATGCCGGCGGCGACCATGTAGGTGCCGGCCTCGATGCGGTCGGGCATGACCGAGTGCTCCAGGGGGGCGATCTCGTCCACGCCCGAGATGGTGATGGTGGCGGTGCCGGCCCCGCTGATCCTGGCCCCGGCCGCGTTCAGGGCCCGGGCCAGGTCCACCACCTCGGGCTCGCGGGCGGCGTTCTTGAGCACGGTCTGGCCCTTGGCCAGCACGGCGGCCATCATCAGGTTCTCGGTGCCGGTGACGGTGACCAGGTCCAGGCTGATCTCCGCGCCCTTCAAGCGCTTGGCCGAGGCCATCCCATAGCCCTCGCTCAACTCGATCTTGGCCCCCAGGGCGGCCAGGCCTTTCAGGTGCTGGTCGATGGGCCGCTCGCCGATGGCGCAGCCGCCGGGCAGGGAGACCCGGGCCCGGCCGGCCCTGGCCACCAGGGGCCCCAGGCAGAGCACCGAGGCGCGCATGGTGCGCACCAGGTCATAGGGGGCCTCGGCGCTGTCGCAGCCGGCGCTGTCGATCCACATCTCGTCGCCGCGGCTTTCCACCCGCGCCCCCAGCATGCCCAAGAGCTTGCCCATGGTGCGCACGTCGCGCAGGTCGGGGACGTTTTTCAGGTGGCAGCGGCCCCGGGTCAGCAAAGTGGCGCACATCAGCGGCAGGGTGGCGTTCTTGGCCCCGGCCACCTTGACCCGCCCCACCAGGGGGTGTCCGCCCTCGATCACCAAACGGTCCATGCCTTGATCTCCCCCAAAAACCTCCGCCCGGCCCCGGCCCCCGCGGGCGGGAACCGGACCGCGCCGGGTGACGCTCCTGTGCCGTTTATACCAGATTACGCGCCCCAAGGCCCCGGCCGCGGTTATAATGAGCCCGTAGGCGCGCCGGTCGGGGGCCGGCAGGCCGCGTCATCCGCACCCCGTGGAGCGCCATGCTGACTTTCCTCGCCAAACGCCTGGCCATGATGGTGCCGCTTCTGATCGGCATCACCTTCATCAGCTTCCTGGTCATGCACCTGGCCCCCGGCTCGCCCACCGACGTGATGACCGACCTGAACCCCAAAGTCAGCGACCTGGCCCGCGAGCGCCTGACCAAGCTCTACGGCCTGGACAAGCCCCTGCCCGAACAGTATTGGAACTGGCTGAAACGCCTGGCGGTGCTGGACTTCGGCCAGTCCTTCGCCCCGGACGGCCGTCCGGTGCTGGATAAGATCCTGGAGCGCCTGCCCATCACGGTGACCATCAACCTGCTCAGCCTGGCCTTGGTGCTGGTCATCGCGGTGCCCATCGGCGTCTACAGCGCCACCCACAAGGGCAGCCTGTTTGACCAGGGCACCACGCTCTTCGTCTTCCTGGGCTTCGCCAGCCCCACCTTCTGGCTGGCGCTGTTGGCCATGATCCTCTTCGGCGTGCACCTGGGCTGGCTGCCCATCAGCGGCATCAAGAGCCTGAACCACGGCCAGCTCTCCTGGGCCGGCCAGCTCGCTGACTACGCCCGGCATCTGCTCTTGCCGGTGACGCTCTCGGCCCTGGTCAGCCTGGCCGGCATGAGCCGCTACATGCGGGCCAACATGCTGGAGGTGATCCGCCAGGACTACATCACCACCGCCCGCAGCAAGGGGCTCAGCGAGCGGGTGGTCATCTACCGCCACGCCCTGCGCAACGCCCTGATGCCGGTGATCACCATCCTGGGCCTTTCGGTGCCGGGGCTCATCGGCGGCTCGGTCATCTTCGAGTCCATCTTCGCCATCCCCGGCATGGGCAAGCTCTTTTTCGAGGCGGTCATGAGCCGCGACTACCCCCTGGTCATGGGCGGGCTGGTCATCAGCGCGGTGCTGACCCTGGTGGGCAACCTGCTGGCCGACCTGGGCTACGGCCTGGCCGATCCGCGGGTGAGGGCCGACTGATGCAGGGCGGCGGCTGGAGCAACTTCTGGGGCGCGCTCAGCGTCAACCGCCTGGCCATGCTGGGGCTCATGGTGGTGGCGGCCCTGATCCTGGTGGCGGCCCTGGCCCCCTGGCTGGCCCCCTTCGACCCCAACGCCATCGACGTCAAAGCCATCCTGCTGCCGCCCTCGTGGGGCCATCCCTTCGGCACCGACGAGCTGGGCCGCGACGTGTTCTCGCGCATGATCTTCGGCAGCCGGGTCAGCCTGCAGGTGGGCATCGTGGCCGCGGGCCTGGCCACCCTGGTGGGGGTGGTGCTGGGCGCCCTGGCCGGCTACTACGGCGGCTGGGTGGAGGCGGCGGTGATGCGCTTCACCGACATGATGCTCTGCTTCCCCGCCTTCTTCCTGATCCTGGCCGTGATCGCGCTCCTGGATCCCAACATCCTCAACATCATGGCCGTGATCGGGCTCACCTCATGGATGAGCGTGGCCCGGCTGGTGCGGGCGGAGTTCCTCACCCTGAAGGAGCGCGAGTTCGTCACCGCCGTGAGAAGCCTGGGCGCGGGCGACGGCCGCATCATCTTCCGCCACATCCTGCCCAACGCCATGGCCCCGGTCTTGGTGGCGCTGACCCTGGGCGTGGCCGGGGCCATCCTGACCGAGAGCGGCTTGAGCTTCCTGGGCCTGGGCGTGCAGCCGCCCGAGCCCAGTTGGGGCAACATCCTGAGCCAGGGCAAGGACAACATCGAGATCGCCTGGTGGCTGAGCCTTTTCCCCGGCCTGGCCATCCTGGTCACCGTGCTGGGCTACAACCTTTTGGGCGAGGGCATACGCGACGCCCTGGACCCGCGCCTGCGCTAGGCCGGGATTCATCTGGGGCGGGGAGGCAGGTCATGTACCAGGTTCTGGCCATCAACGCCGCCGGCCGCGGCCACGGCACCACCACCCGCCTGGCCGCAGCCGCCCTGGAGGGCGCGGCGGCCCTGGGCGCGGCCACCGAAATGGTCATGCTCAAGGACCACGACATCCGCTTCTGCACCAACTGCCTGACCTGCTATCAGGACCGCACGTCCCGGATCGGGCCTTGCAGCCTGGCTGACGACGTGCGCGGCATCCTGGAGAAGCTGGCCGCGGCCGACGGGGTGCTCTTCGCCTCGCCGGTGCACTGCGGGTTCGTAACCGGCCTGATGACCACCTTCATCGAGCGCGCGGTCTGGCCGCTGTGCCTGCCCACCGGCGAGATGCTGGGAATCAAGGGGATACCCATGCCCCGGCTGACCGACAAGGCCCGGGTCTCGGCCAGCATCGTCAGCGCGGGGGCCATCCCGCCCCACCTGCGCCAGTATTGCGACACCGCCACCCCTTACCTGCGCGAGGCCGGGCCCCTTTTGTGCAACGGTCCCTTCGTGGGCGACATCTACGCCGGCGCCCTCTTCCCCCACCCCCTCAGCGATGAGGAGCAGGCCAACTCCTACTTCTTCCGCAAGCTCACCGACGCCCAACTGGCCGAGGCCCAGGCCCTGGGCCAGGCCATGGTGCGCGCGCTCCAGGCCGGACCGCAGCCATTCCGGCTGCCGGAGATGCCGGCCGAGGCCTGACCCGCCGCGGTTTTTGCCTTTCTCCGGGTGGCCCGGACAGCCTGTCTGTCCGGGCGCCGTCAGGCGCAAGAGGTTGTGGCCGGGCCTTTGACCCGGCGCCCAGCCCGGTTGTCGCTCGCGGCCCCGCGCCAAAACCTCTTGCTGCCGCGCAGCCCGGACAAGCGAGTTGTCCGGGCCACCCAAGAAAAGGCATGCGGAGACATGGAGGAAAGTATCAATCGCCCTGCCGCCGGGTCATCGCAAGGAGCCGTCAGGCCACGAAGCGATCGCGGAACGCCTGGGAACAACCTGTTGTTTTTCTTGATGTAGGGGCGGGGTTTACCCCCGCCCGTCTTGGCCTTTCGCCTCTTTCCGGGTGGCCTGGACAGCTTCGCTGTCCGGGTCGCGCAGCGACAAGAAATCTTGGGAGCGCCGCCCCCGGCGGGGGCCGAAGGGCCGGGGCCTAGGCGCAGGGGTTCCCGCTGCGGCGGCTGGCCTTGTCGGCGTACATGGCCTCGTCGGCCACGCGCAACAGGTCGTCAAGGGTCTTCTGGCCGCCGTCCAGCTCGGCCACGCCCAGGCTGAGGCCCAGCCTGACCGGCCCCCGGGTGGTGGTCAGGGCGCTTTCGCCCACCGCCTGGCGCAGGCGTTCGGCCAGTTGGCGGGCCGGCTCGGCGGCGGTCTCGGGCAACAGCAGGGCGAACTCGTCGCCGCCCACCCGGGCCAGCAGGTCGCTGGAGCGCACCTGCAGGGCGCCGATGGCGGCGACTTTCTTGAGGGCCTCGTCGCCGGCCTGGTGGCCCAGTTGGTCGTTGACGTGCTTGAAGCCGTCCAGGTCCATGATGACCAGGGCCAGGGGGCGGCCGTAGCGCCGCGAGCGCCGGAACTCATCCTCCGCCCGCTCGCGGAAATGGCGGCGGTTGGCCAGGCCGGTCAGCTCGTCGGTGACCGCCAGGCGCTCCAGCTCCTGTCGGCTGGTGATCAGCTCCAGCTCGGCGCGCTTGCGGCGCTCGATCTCCTGCTGGGCCAGGCCGAGCTCGGCCTTGATCTCGGCGAACTCCTTGATGATGGCCAGCACCGGCCGCCGCTCGATGGTGGTGGACCAGCGCCGGTTCTGCCAGGCCAGGTAGGCCCACAGCACCGGCGCGGCGAAGCAGCAGACGATGAGCCGGCTCAGCGCGGTGCCCTGGGCGATGGCCAGGTAGCTGCCGGTGCCGGCGAAGGCCCCGGTGTTGAACAGCGCCACGTCCAGCCACATCACGCCCAGGAGGGTCAGGAAAGAGCGCAGGCCCAGGGAGGTCTGGCCCAGGCGCAGGCCCAGCCACTCCCAGGCCATGGCCAGGAAGATCAGGTCCAGGAAGGTGGCCACCACGCTGGCCAGGTTGATGCGCAGGCTGGGGGTGGGCACGTAGCCCAGGGGCGAGCCGCCGGCCAGGTGCATCTGCAGGTTCAGCACCACCGCGATCACCGGCACCATGACCGACACGCCCATCACGGTGGAGATGGCGATGCGGGTGGCCCGCACGCCGTCGAAGACGTAGACCACGAACACGGCCAGCAAGAGCGCGGTGTAGAAGACGGTGGAGCCCACCATGAAGGTGATGCCGGCCACCTGCACCGCGATCCCGGCGTCGGTGACCCAGCTCATGATGGCGGTGACCCCGCCGATCAGGGCGTAGAAGTGGGCCAGGCCGAATTGGTGGCGCAGCGAGTGGGCCAGGAGCACCAGGAGATAGACGGCCACCGCTTCGCAGATGAGAATCAGGAC
Source organism: Pseudomonadota bacterium (assembly GCA_043805555.1). GTDB lineage: Bacteria > Desulfobacterota > Desulfarculia > Desulfarculales > Desulfarculaceae > JACRDC01. Next base: position 13,419 of record JAZDHW010000068.1, on the reverse strand, counting down.
TTCCAAGCCGTGCATCCTCGCAACTAATGGTGCCCAAGCACTTTACTATGAATCATACCTCACGCCCAGGCCGCCCGCAGAATTTGTGCCCAGAGTGTGAATCAAAACAGGGCGCTCCAGCCGCCCGGCGGACCGGTGCGGCCCGCTTTGGCCCGAAAAACCGGGGCTGCGGGCGTCTGGGCGGGTTGTCCCGGCCTGTGCCTGAATCACACCTCAGCGTAGGAAAGTTGTAAAAAAACACCCCCTGGTACTCCATGTTGCAAACGCCGCCAGCGCCAGCCTAAATAGATTAGCTATTTTAGCCAGTTACGCCAATAGGCCAACAATGGTAATGGTATACTTTTTGTAACCTTTTCGTTGCGCCCCGCGGGCTGGTCGATGTGCTGACGCCTCCCTGAACCAGGCAAGGAGCGGAAACGATGCCGGAACGGATTTTAGCCCTCTCCAAGCAAGTGAGCGATCTGGCCACCGCCAAGGTGAAGGAGATCCAAAAAATCACCCTGACCACCAAGATCCTGGCCCTCAACGCGGCGGTGGAGGCGGCCCACGCCGGGGAGGCGGGGCGGGGGTTCGCCATCGTGGCGGGGGAGGTGAACAGCATCAGCAAGAACATCACCCGGGTCATCGAGGATCTGAACCACAGCCTGGGCGAGCGGGTGGGCAAGCTCAACGACCTGGGCGAGCAAATGGTGGCCAGCGTGCGGGGCAACCGGCTCTCCGACCTGGCCCTGAACATGATCGACATCATCGACCGCAACCTCTACGAGCGCTCCTGCGACGTGCGCTGGTGGGCCACTGACTCGGCGGTGGTGGGCTGCGCGGCCGGGAACACGCCCGAGGCGGCCGAATATTGCAGCAGCCGCCTGGGGGTGATCCTGGATTCCTACACGGTGTACCTGGACCTGTGGGTGATGGACGCCCAGGGCCGGGTGCTGGCCAACGGCCGGCCGGGGCGCTACCGGGTGGCCGGCCGGGTCAACGTGGGCGACAAGTCCTGGTTCCGCCAGGCCCTGGCCACCGCCGACGGCGCCCAGTTCGCGGTGGCCGACGTGGCGGTGAACCCGGAGCTGGGCAACGCCGCCGTGGCCACCTATGCCACCGCCATCCGGGAAAAGGGCGAGACCCACGGCCGCTGCCTGGGGGTGCTGGGCATCTTCTTCGACTGGGCGCCCCAGGCCAGGGCGGTGGTGCAGGGGGTGCGCATGGAGCCCGAGGAGGCGGCGCGCACCCGGCTCTTGCTGTTGGATTCCCGCCACCGGATCCTCGCCGCCAGCGATGGCCAGGGCCTGCTCAGCGAGAGCTTCCCCCTGACGGCCGGCAACCAGGCCAAGGGCAACTACCTGGACACCGCCGGGCACATGGTGGGCTACGCCCTCACCCCCGGCTATGAGACCTACCGCGGCCTGGGCTGGTATGGGGTGGTGGTGCAGACCCCCCTGAACATCAAGGAGATCGAGGTCTAGGTGTGTGTCGGAGAAAGCCATCCATGGCCCGCTCGGAAGCCTGTCGGAGGATTACTCCGACAGGCTCCTAGGCCCTCTCCAGGCCGGCCAGGAAATCCCGCAGTAGCTCCTGCAGGGCCGGGGCCTGCTCCGGCCAGGGCGCGTGGGCCGCGCCGGCGATCCCGGCCAGCCCGGCCCCCAGGCTCCGGGCCAGGCCGCGCATCCGGCTCTGCGGCAGGAAATAATCCCGGCCGGCGGCCACCACCAGGCGGGGGGCGCGGCCGGGGCGCGGCCGGCAGGGGACGAGCCCCAGGGCCATCTCCAACCCCACCCGGCCGGGCTCGGCCACCAGCCGTTGCCAGCGCCGGGCCTGCTCGGCCGGGCCCAAAGCCGGGTTCCAGAGCAGGCGTCCGGCCATGGCCGGACTGGTCAGGCGCAGGGGCCTGAGCGCCAGGCAGGGGGCCACCGCGGCCGGGAAGCCGGCCATCATCCGCAGCAAACGCAGCCAGGGCAGGCCGCGCGGCGGCAGCGGCGCGATGAGCACTGCCGGCAGGTCGGCCACCTCCAGCACCTTCATCGCCAGCCAGCCGCCCAGGGAATGGCCCACCAGCACCGGCCGGTCTATCGCCGCCGCCGCCCGCCGGGCCAGGTCGGCGTAATCATTGAGGCTGGTCGTGGCGGGCAGGGGCCAGGCCCGGTCGCCGTGGCCGGGCAGGGCCAGGCGGTTGACGCCAAAGCCGTCCGCGGCCAGCGGCCCGGCCAACCCGTCCCAGCACCAGGGGCCGTGCCAGGCCCCGTGGATGAAGAGCAGCTCGCGCCGGGCCTGGCCGGGCGGCGGGCCGCTGCGCATGACCTCCGGGGCCAGATGGGTGAAGGGCCGGGCCATGGCCGACAGTCTAACCCGGCCCGGCCCGGCCTGCCAAGCCGGATGCGCTTGTCCGCCCCCCGGCCGGCCGGGTTATAATTGATCGAGCCCGCCCGCTCGCTGGCCAGGTGATGGCTGCTACGGGAGCAGGCCAGGCTTGGGCAGGGTTTGGCCTCGCCCGACCCGGGCGGCCGTCGCGGCGCGCGACCCGCCCCCCAACATACCTCCGGAGGACCCCATGCAGGCCCGCAAGCTGGACCCCCGCCTGCCGCTGTTGCAGCAGGCCAAGCTCAAGGACAAGGTGGTGCTGGTGCGCTTCGACCACAACGTGGTCAAAAATGGCATCATCAAGGACCCCTACCGCATCGACCGCACCATCGGCACCCTGTTCTACATCGTGGCCCAGGGCGGCCGGCCGATCCTGATGACCCACGTGGGCCGGCCCTATGACAAGAAGGCCGGGACCATCACCGTGGAGGACGACTCCAGCGTGCAGCCCATCGTGGACTACCTCGAGTCCAAGCTGCACTGCCGGTTTTTGGTGCCCAGCTTCCAGGTCAACGACGGCAAGGGCATCCCGGCCATCGACACCAGCATCAACCTGGCCATCAGGCAACTCAGGGCCGGCGACGTGGCCGGCATCTACCTGCCCAACACCCGCTGGTTCGCCGGCGAGGAGCAAAAGGGCGCGGCGCGCGCGGCCTTCGCCCTGCAACTGGCCGGCCTGGCCGACATCTACGTCAACGACGCCTTCGGCTCCTGGCAGCCCCACGCCAGCACCTTCGACGTCACCCGCCACCTGCCCTCCTATGCGGGCTTCCTGATGCAGGCGGAGATCGCCAACCTGGACCAGGTGCTCAACCCGGAGCGGCCCTTCGTGGCCGTGGTGGCCGGGGCCAAGTACGACACCAAGATCGGGCCCCTGAACGCCATCTACGACCAGGTGGACCAGCTCATCCTGGGCGGGGTGATCTACAACACCTACCTGTGCGCCAAGTACGGGGTGAAGATCGCCGGGGTGACCGCGGAAGACATCACCGCGGCCAAGGCGCTGGTGGCCAAGGACGCCGGCGCGGGCAAGATCGTGGAGCTGCCCCACCTGGTGGAGAGCCAGGTGCTGGGCCGGACCGAGGGCAAGTTCCGCACCGTGGCGCTGGGCGACCTCCAGCCCGGCCAGGAGCTGGGCTACGTGCTGGACATCGACCCCAAGAGCTTCGAGGACGGGCCGGTGCGCCAGGCCATCCTGGGGGCCAAGACCATCTTCGTCAACGCGGTGATGGGCTTCACCCCCCATTTCACCGACGGCTCCAAGGCCCTGGACACCACCATCGACCTGAACCGCCAGGCGGCCAAGCTCTACGGCGGCGGCGACACCCTGCAGGAGTTCAAGGACCTGCTGCCCGGCCTCTATCTGTCGGTGCTGGACGACGCGGACTACTACTTCTTCACCGGCGGCGGCACCGTGCTCACGGCCATCGAGCAGCGCTCGCCCTACGGCCTCATGCCGGTGCAGGCCCTGATCGACAATGCCGAGCGCCTGCGCAGCCAGGACTGAGGGCATGGTTTGCCGGCCGGCAAGCGCCCCGGCCGGGCAAACGCCGGCAAGGGCAGGGCTTTTGTGAAAAAAATAATTATAGCTACGATGTAGCAATTTTATAGCTAACGAAAACAGGATTTGCTAGTATGGCCTTGACGCTCCGGGTGGGAAGCTATCCTAACCGGTTGGGCAAGACGGGAAGGTAGTCGAAGGATCGAAGATCTGACCCGGAGCGCAGGGGGCCGAGCCTATCACTCGGCCCCCTACTTTGTGTTGAGGCCCCTGCCGCGGCGCGCGGCAGGGTCTTTTTGCTTTTGATGGCGTATGGTTACTGCCCCTAGCCGGGCGGGTCGCGCAGGCGGAAATCGGCGAGCGAGATGACCCGGAAGCGGGCCAGCTGCTTGCGCACCAGGAAGGCCAGGGCGTCGCGGGCGGTGCGTATGAGGGCCAGGTCCTCGCGGTCCAGGGCCGCGGCCCGGCCGGGTTGGCCGGCCAGGCCGGCCTCGCGCCGCAGGCGCCGCCGCCGGGCGATGCCCCAGCCCAGGGCGGTCAGGGTCATGACCGCCGCCAACAACGTCAACGCCAGATGACCGCGCCCGCCCCGCGGCGGGGCCGGCCGGGGGGCCAGGGCGGTTTCCAGGGGCCAGGCCGAGGCCGGCTCGCGCAGGTGCAGGCAGCCGGTGCAGCCGGCCAGCAGGGCGAGCCCCAGCGCGGCCAGGCCGGCGCGATGCCTGATATAACTAAAACGGTGTTGACATATATCCATACTGGCTATATCATCCCCGTCGCCTGCCTGCCGTACCCTAGCAGCTAATGGGCGACGAACAAAGGAGAAGCACATGCAAGCCACACAACTCACAGCGCAGAGGCTCACCCCGGGCTGGCTCCGGCAGCTCAAGCCCGAGGACCTGCCCGAGGTCTACCAGGAGATGGCCTCGCTGATCGGGGTGGAGGCCACGGTCAACCTGGCCCAGACTTTCGCCGGCACCAGCGTGTATTTCCCCAAGCTGGAGCGGGCCCTGATCTCCCTGCGCAACGCGGCCATCCAGCGCGAGTTCGACGGGGCCAACATCAAGGCCCTGTCCCGGCGCTGGAACCTCTCCAGCCGCCACGTGCGCCACATCGTCAACCCGCCCCGCCCGGATCGTGCCTAGCCGCCGCCCCTTCCCGTCCCCCGCTCCCCTCTCCCAGACTACCCAGCCACGGATACGAATCATAGAAACGCTTCCTGGCGGACCTTCGTCGCCGGGCTTTAGTGCGCCCGCCTGCTGGGTGGCCGCCGGCCGCCCGGCTAACCTGCACACCATCAGCCCGGCGGCGGCCCTGACCCCCCCGCCGGCCAAGGAGAGGAGCCATGACCCTGTTGCGCAGCAAGACCTTCTGGACCGGCCTGGCGGCGGTGACCGCGGCCCTGGGCGCCTACCTGAGCGGCGAGGCCAGCGCCATCGAGGCCGGCCAAACCGTCTTCACCGGCCTCTTGGCCATCTTCCTGCGGGCCGGGCTGGTCAAGCTGCCCCGCGACCTGGGGCGGGACTAGGCCCCATGGGCGAGGACGAGCTGCGCCTGGCGCTGGAGAACCTGCGCGGCCAACTGCGGCGGCTGGACACGGTGCTCAAGATGAGCATGGCCGAGCAGCGCCGGGTCAACGCCCTGTTCACCGCCAGCCTCCAGCGCCAGAGCGAGCGGGTGGAGGTCGGCGACGCCCGGCTGGACCGCCTGGAGGGCCGCCTGGCCACCTACACCGGCGGACTGTTCACCCTGTGGCTGCTCTTCCAGGTGGTGCAAACCCTTTTGAGGTGAAGCATGGACAAGACCTCCCGCCTGATCGCCAAGGGCCTCAAGGAAGAGAAACGCGAGCGCCTCGCGTCCCTTGAGATCAAGATCGACCGGCTCATCAAGGACCTGAACTACTACCTCTACAACCTGGACGGCATCGAGGCCATCCGGGTGGACCACGCCCAGCAGGCCATGGAGGAGCTGGTGACGGCGGTGCGCGAATACAAGGCGCTGGCCGTCGAGGTCCGGGAGCTGGACTGCTGATGCCCCCCCGCCGCGCCAAGGCCAACCCCGCCCCCACACCCGTCCCGGAGCCGGCCACCCCCTCCCCGGCCGGCTCCGGGGCGGCCACCCCCGGCGGCCGCCTGCACGACCCCCGCGGCGCGGCCCAGGCCCTGCGCCAGCGCCTGGAGCAGCAGGCGGCCGCCCTCCTGGCCTGCGACCGCCTGGACCGCGGGGCCACCGAGGATCTGGTCAAGCTCGGCGCGCTCATCGAGAAGCTGGAAGGCTGCGGCTACGATCTCAGGGCCGCGGCGGTGGAGGTGGGCGAGCGCCTGGTGGATTTCGTGGCCGGCCGGGAGGCCGACGCCGCCAGGAAAATCTGGCTGGCCGACACCCTGGCCGCCTTCTTCCTCAGCCTGGACAGCGGGGCGCGGCCGTGAGCGGCATCAGCCGCCATATCTCCTCGCCGGCCTATCGCCAGCGCGCGGCCGAGGTGGTGGCCCGCCTGCGCGACGAAGTCGGCGGCTTCGGCCCGGAGGACGGCGACCGGGCCACCCGCCTGGCCCGGGCCGAGGCCGACCCGCTCTGGTTCTTCCGCGCCTACCTGCCGCACTACTTCGCCAAGGACTGCGCCGCCTTCCACCGCGAACTCATCGCCCTGCTCACCCCGCGCGAGCGGGCGGTGGTGCCGGTGGCCGTGGCCGCGCCGCGCGGATTCGCCAAGACCACCCTGGTCAGCTTCGGCTACGTGCTGCACCAGGTGCTCTTCGCCCAACGCCGCTTCGTGGTTATCGGCTCCGACACCGCCGACCTGGCATGCGACCTCACCGGCTACCTGCGCCTGGAGCTGACCCACAACCAGCGCCTGATCCAGGACTTCGGCCCCCGCTGCCAGACTAGCGGCGGCCAGGACGACTTCATCGTGGGAGGCGAGGTGCGCGTCCTGGCCAGGGGCAGCGGCCAGCGCCTCAGGGGCCTGAAGCACGGCCGCTTCCGGCCCGACCTGGTGATCCTGGACGATTTGGAAAACGACAAGAACGTCAAGAACCCGCGCCTGGTGCGCGAGCTGCTGGACTGGATCCGCGAGGCGGTCTACCCGGCCATCGAGCCCGGCGGCAACCTGTTCATCATCGGCACCATCCTGAGCCAGCGCTCGGCCCTGGCCACCCTGATCCAGAGCCCCGAGGAGCCTTACTGCCGCTTCACCCGCCGGGTCTACCGCGCCCTGGACGAATCCGGCCAGTCCTTGTGGCCGGCGCGCTACAGCACCGAGGACCTGCTGCGGCAGAAGGCCCTGATGGGCTCCCTGGCCTTCAACAAGGAGAAGATGAACGACCCCCGCGACGAGCAGGGGATGTTCCAGGAGGCCTGGCTGCGCACTTACCACCCGGCCGAACTGGAGGGCAAGGCCCTGGTCACGGCCGGGTTCCTGGACCCCAGCCTGGCCGCCGGCGAGACCGGCGACTACAAGGCCGTGGTCACGGTGGGCCTGGACCCGGCCAGCCAGGTCTTCTACGTGCTGGACGCCTGGGTGCGCCGGGCCAGCATCGACCAACTGGTGCATGCGGTGCTGATGCGCAACGCCCGCCACGCCTGGCTGGTCTTTGGCGTGGAGGACAATCTCTTCCAGCGCCTGTTGCTGGACGAATTCAGCCGGGCCGCGGCCGAGGCCAGGGTGACGCTTCCCGTCAAGGGCGTCACCCACCGCCTGGCCAAGGAGACCCGCCTAGCCGGGCTCTCGCCCCTGGTGGAGCGGGGACTCATCCGCTTCGCCCCCGGCCAGGGCGACCAAGGCCTGCTCATCGAGCAACTGCTGCACTTTCCCTCGCCCAACGTGCACGACGACGGCCCCGACGCCCTGCAGGGCGCGGTGGAGTTGCTCCGGCACCGCGGCCCCAACCTCTGGTGAGGCAATCATGAAAGCATGGCTCAAGCGTCTGGTCCGCCCCCTTGTCCGCCGCAGCCTGGACCTGCCCGCCGTCCCGGCCGGCCCGCCGCCTTTCCTGGGCGGGGCGAGCACCGCCGGCCGCGCCCGCCAACTGCGGGCCTACCAGGGCTGGGTCTTCGCCGCGGTCAACGTCATCGCCCACCGGGTGGCCGGCATGCCGCTGCGGCTCTACGCCCGCGGCCCGGCCGGCGCCGGGCCGGAGGTCGACCGCCACCCGCTCTTGGACCTCATGGCCCGGCCCAATCCCATCATGACCGGCCGCCAGTTCCGCTTCACCCTGGTCACCCACCTGGAGCTGACCGGCATGGCCTTCGCGCTCATGGCCGACAACGCCCTGGGCCGGCCGGCCGAGCTGTGGCCGCTGTCGCCGGCCGACCTCGTGGAAATCCAGGCCGGCCCGGACACCCGCCAGCCCATATCCGGCTTCGTCTTCCGCGACGCCAGCGGCGGCACGGTCACCTACGCCCCCCACGAGGTGCTCTACTTCCGCCACCCCAGCCCCTGGAGCCTCACCTACGGCGCCAGCCCCCTGGAGGCCATGGCCCACGCCTATGACATCGACCTGGCCGTGCGCATCTACCAGCGCAACTTCTTCCGCAACGCCGCCCGGCCCGAGGTCGTCCTGATGACCGACCAGCGCCTGACCGAGGACGAGGCCCGCCGGCTCCTCACCCGCTGGAACCAGAAGCACCAGGGTCTTTCGCACGTCTTCGAGCCCACCCTGCTGGACGCCGGGCTCAAGGCCCAGCCCCTGGCCTACAGCGCCAAGGACTTCGAGTTCGCGGCCCTGGCCGGCTGGACCCAGGACAACATCCTGGCCGCCTATGGCGTGCCGGCCGGCAAGCTGGGCCTGGTCAAGGACGTGAACCGGGCCAACGCCCAGGGCATCGACGTCACCTTCAACGCCGAGTGCGTGCGCCCCCGCCTGGGGCTCATCGAGGACGTGCTCACCGCCTTCCTGCTGCCCCGCTACGGCCGCGAGATGGTCCTCAGGCACGACAACCCGGTGCCGGCCGACCGCGCCCAGGCCCACAAGGAGGCCATGGCGCTCCTGGACCGCGGGGTGCTGACCATCAACGAGCACCGCGCCGCCCTGGGCCGGGCTGCGGTGGCCTGGGGCGACGTCCCCTGGCTGCCGGGCCTGGGCGGCCGCCAGCTGGAGACCGCCGAGCCGGCCGACTGGACCACCCGCGCCGCCGCGCTGGTGCGCCGCCACTGGGCGTCCCTGGCCGGGCGCTTCGCCGGCTGGGGCCGGGCCAAGGTGGCCGCGGCCCTGGCCGCCGAGCCGGAGCTGGTGGCCCGCCTGCTGCCCGATGGCGCGCCGGCCGCCGAGGCCGAGCGCCTCACGGACTACTTCGCCACCGCGCTCAAGCAGGATCAGGCCCTGGCCCAGGTCCTGGCCGGCCTGGCGTCGGCGGCCGGGGCCTAGGCCATGGGCCGGGAAGACGCAAGACCCCCTCACCCCTCCCTCTCCCCCAAGGCTGGGGGAGAGGGGGCCGGAAAGGGGCCGGCCGCAACCTACCCGCTTCGCCTTTCTTGCACCCTCGCCCCCGCTGGCGGGGGGGGAGGGAAGGACGAGGGGCCGGCCGCAACCTACCCGCTTCGCCCTTCTTTCACCCTCGCCCCCGCTGGCGGGGGAGAGGGCAGGGTGAGGGGGCTCAGACCGCCCGCGCCTCTTTCACCCTCGCCCCCGCTGGCGGGGGAGAGGGCAGGGGTGAGGGGGCTGAAAAAACGCCCCCAGGGCGACGAAGCAATCGGGTTGTAACCACTAAGGAGACTGACATGCAGTTGGTGCACAAGATTCTGGATTTCGCGGTGGAGCAGGTGGACGATGCCGCCCGCACCTTCTGGGCGGTGGCCTCCACCGGCCAGGTGGACCGCCAGGGCGACCTGATCGAGGCCTCCGGCTGGGACTTCGCCAACTTCCTCAAGAACCCGGTCATCCCCTGGGCCCACGACTACGCCGCCCCGCCGGTGGCCAAGGCCCTGGCGGTCAAGGTCGAATCCGGCCGCCTGCTCTTCCAGGCCCAGTTCCCCACCGCGGCCGAGTACGCCTTTGCCGACACCATCTACCAGCTCTACCGGGGCGGCTACCTGCGCGCCTTCTCGGTGGGTTTCGCGCCCCAGGAGAGCGAGGTGGTGGTCCACCAGGTTGGCGGCCGCGCGCTCACCGGCACCCGCTACCTGCGCCAGGAGCTCTACGAGATCTCCTGCGTCACCCTGCCCGCCAACCCCCAGGCCCTGGCCCAGATGGCGCTGAAGGCCATCCCGGCCGGCCCGGCCCAGCCCTTCGCCATCCCACCCCAGCCGGCGGGCAGCGACCCGCGCGACCCCAACCCCGCGCCCGCGGCCATCGCCGCGGCCAAGTCCGCCCTGGGCCGGGCCGCGCTGGCCGGCCTCGTCGCCAGCCGCCTGCGCTACCACCTGGGCCTTTAAACCGACCATCTTGCCGACGAAAGGAATCCGGTCATGACCGACCACGAACTGATCCAGCTCCTGGAAAAGGCCACCGGCCTGGAGCTCAACGAGCAGACCATGTCGGGCCTCATCGACGAGCGCCTGGCCGGGCTGATCAAGTCCGCCAACCCCCGCCGCATCAGCCTGGGCGGCGAGGCCGCCGCGCCCGTCCCCGGCTTCAGCCGCTTTTTGGGCGACGTGCGCCGCCTGGGCCTGGGGCAAAACCCGGCCCACGCCGGCGAGCTGGTGCGGGTGGAGCCCAGCCTGAAGCAGATCTCGCCCCACGCGGTCAAGGACCTGCGCGAGGGCCTGGCCAGCGCCGGCGGCTACCTGGCCCCGGCCGAGCAGTCCGGCGAGGTGCTGAACCTGCTGGGCCACTTCAGCGCGGTCAAGGCCCTGTGCCGCGAGGTGCCCATGCGCTCCCACCAGATCACCTTCCCCACCGTCAGCGGCGGGCTCACCGCCTACTGGGTGCCCGAGGCCAGCGACACCGCCAGCCCGGACTTTGACCAGGCCGACGGCTTCAAGCCCCGCACCGAGGCCACCTTCGGCCAGATGGCCATCAACGCCCAGGTGCTGGCGGTCAAGGTCGTGGTCTCCAACCAGCTCCTGGACGACTCCGACCCCAAGGTGGACCAGGTGCTGGCCGGGCTCTTTGCCGAGACCCTGGCCGCCGCCTTTGACCGCGCCGCCATTGCCGGGGCCGGCAGCGGCACCGACCCCATCTCCGGCCTGCTGACCCGCATCACCACCAACGCGCTCACCGTCACCGGCAGCTTCGGTTTCGACAACGTGGCCGATCTCATCTTCCGGGTCTATGAGAACGCCCCCCACGCCCTGGAGGTGCCGGTCATCGGCCACGCCAAGGCCGAGAAGCTCCTGATGAAGCTCAAGGACGAGTACGGCGACTACGTCTACCGCCAGCCCGGCCAGCCCCGGGCCGAGGGCGAGAGCCGGCCGCGCGTCTGGGGCGAGCCCTTTGTGCGCGACCCCAACCTGCCCATCAACCTGGGCGCCGGCACCAACGAGACCGCGCTCATCGCCGGCGACTTCGCCAACAGCGCCTTCGTGGGCCTGCGCCAGGGCCTCATCGTCAAGACCAACCCCTGGGCCGAGCCCTACTTCTCCTACAACCAGACCTGCTTCCTGGCCGAGGCCCGCCTGGGCTTCGCGCTCAGCGACGAAAAGCGCTTCGCCAAGCTCACCGCCGTGCCCACTGCTTAAGAGGGGAAGGCGGGGGGGACCTTTTGTGGACAAAAGGTCCCCCCCGGACCCCCCTCCAAAAAACTTTACATGGTTCGCCATGTCCAGCCGCCGGGTCACTCCGGGGCTCGGAGAGAATAAAAATGGCCCTATCAGCCGACGCCCTCGCCAGCCTGGCCATGGTCAAGACCTACCTCGGCCTGACCTCCGGCGACCATGACGCCCTGCTGGAGTCGCTCATCGAGGCGGTCAGCGCCCAGTTCATGGCCTACACCGGCCGCAAGCTCACCGCCCGCGACTACTCCCCCGATCCCCTGAGCCCGGCCTACGACCCGGACAACGCCTGGCTGGACGGCTCGGGCTATGCCGAGCAGCTCCTGCCCCAATACCCGGTGGTCAGCGTGACCAGCGTGGTGCTGGACGGCCAGGCCCTGCCCGCCGCCCTGGAGCCCGGCCAGTCCGGCTACGTGGTGGACTCGGCCGCCGGGGTGCTGGCCCTGGTCTGCGGGGTCTTCGGCCGCGGCCGGCGCAACCTGGCCATCGCCTACCGGGCCGGCTTCGCGCCCGTGCCGGCCGACCTCATGCAGGCCTGCGTGGAGCAGGCCGCCACCCGCTTCCAGGAATCCGGGGCCGGCCAGGGCCGCCTGGGCGTCAGCGCCCGCACCTTGGCCGACGGCTCGGTCAGCTACGCCACCGCCGCCCTGCTGCCCCAGGTGGCCGCGGTCCTGGACCGCTACCGCGCCCGGAGCCTGCTGTGATCCGCCTCAGCATCACCCCGCCCGAGCCCGGCGCGGACCCCATCGCCAGGCTGGCCCAGCGCCTGCCCGCCATCCTGCGCGCCAGCCTGGAAGGGGCCCTGGCCGACGGCCTGGCCGTGTCCCAGGCCCGCATGGGCGCCGGCGGCCCGGCCATCCGCTCCGGCCGCCTGGCCCGCTCCCTGGGCTGGCGCGTCACTGGGGGCGGCGACGTCCTGGAGGGCGAGCTCTACGCCGAGGCGCCCTACGCCGGGGTGCAGGAGGAAGGGGCCGTCATCCTGGCCCGGCGGGCCAAGTACCTCAAATTCCGGGTGGCCGGCCGCTGGGTCCAGGTCAAGCGGGTGGTCATCCCGGCCCGGCCCTTCCTGCGCCCCGGCGGCGAAGCCGCCGTGGCCGCCCTGGAAGCCCACCTCGCCCGCGCCCTGATGGAGGAGATGTCATGACCACCCGCGCCGCCGTCATCGCCGACCTCATGGCCTGCCTGGCCGGCATCACCGTTGCCAACGGCTTCGCCATCGCGCCGAAAAGGCTCAAGCGCGGCATCCACCTGGCCAGCCAGGCCTCCGAGACCCCGGCCCTCTCGCTTTTCAACGAGCGGGTGGAGACCATCGAGACCGGCGGCGATACGGCCGAGCGCATGCTGGTCATGCACCTGTGGGGCGCGGTCGCGGCCAACCAGGGCGACTACACCCAGCTCGATCTGCTGGCCGCCGCCTGTCTGGCCGCCCTGTCCCGGCCGGATCTCAACCCCCACTGGCAGCGCACCGCGGCCCAGCGCCTGGAGGTCTTCGAGGGCGGCGCGGCCGAGCCCCTGGCGCTCTTTGACCTGGAGTTCAGCCTGACCTACGAAACGGCGCTGGGCGTGTTGTGAAGACGCGCCGCCCGCCGCGCCGACCGAGTCCAGCCCAACAACCATCTAACGGAGGATAGAAATGAGCACCGGCAAGGAGGCCAAGGCGGCCTTCAAGAAGGCGAGCGCCTGGGGCGCCGCGGTGGCGGTGACCAACGCCGACGCCTTCCTTTTCACCAGCGAGAAGATCGCCCGCACCCGCGAGCACCTGCCCGACGACTCGGCCGGCCAGGCCTTCGCCGTGGCCGCCGACCGCGGCCAGATCACCTGCGGCGGCGACCTCAGCGCCTACCTGCGCTACCAGGGCCTGGAGGTGCTCCTGGCCCTGGCCCTGGGCCAAGCCGGCGAGCCGGTCCCCACCGGT
>JAZDHW010000067.1:0-3867 GCA_043805555.1 Pseudomonadota bacterium | reverse complement strand
GAACGGTCCGGCGTGCACGAAGACCGGCTGGCCTTCCAGGGTCTGGAGCAGGTTGGGATTCAGGGCCTCGACCATCCAGGCGGTCATGGCGCCGGCCACTTCCAGGTCCTCGGTGGTGACGGGGGCTCCCGTGTGCTTGTTATAGCCCACGATGATCTTGCCCATGCGCTCGCGCATGTCCTTCAGGTCCTTGGCCACGGCCAGGATGGCCATGATCTCGGAGCTGACGGCGATCCCGAAGCGCGACTGCATCAGGAAGCCGTCCATCTTGCCGCCCATGCCGATGATGATGTTGCGCAGGGACTGGGCGCAGAAGTCGATGATCCAGCCCATCTCCGGGCGGCGGGGGTCGATGTCCAGGCGCTTGAGGCCGCGCTTGTCCAACTGGGCGTCGGTGTAGTTGAACTCGTGCTGCATGCGCGCGGTCATCGCCACCATGGCCAGGTTGTGGGCGTTCATGATGGCGTTGATGTCGCCGGTGAGCCCCAGGCTGAAGGGGGTCAACGGGATGCACTGGGCCAGGCCGCCACCGGCCGCCGAGCCCTTGATGTTCATGGTGGGGCCGCCGGAGGGCTGACGGATGGCGGCGGTGACGCTCTTGCCGCGCTTGCCCAGGCCCTCGACCAGGCCCATGGAGGAGGTGGACTTGCCCTCGCCCAGGGGGGTGGGGGTGATGGCGGTCACGTCGATGTACTTGCCGTCGGGCTTCTTGCTCAGGCGCTTGAGCACCTTCATGAAGTCGACCTTGGCGATGTAGTGGCCGTAGGGCAGGAGCTCCTCGTCGGTGATCCCCAACTCCTCGGCGATCTGTTTGATCGGCTTCATGTACTTTTCGGCGGCTTCCGCGATCTCGTAATCCTTGGCGCCTTTGGCCGGGTCCGGCAGCTTGGGCATGGTGCTCCTCCTATTAAATGGATGTATTCGGCTATGGATTAACCTATGCGGGAGGCGGGTCACGCCAGAGCGTGATCCGCCTCCGCGGGTATCTTCCAGACGCTGTCCCGGGCCGCCGGGCCAGCCGATGGTTGGCAAGCCCGCCCAGGCCTAAAAAAACCATTTACCAACGGGCGAATAGCACGCTTTGACTTTGGCGTCAAGAGAATTGCTGCACAAGCCGGGGAAACCGCGTGCCAGGGAGGGGCGGGCGGCGGGGCTCAGGAGCGCCGGCGGCGCCAGCGCCGCGCGCTCCAGCCCATGGCCAGGGCTGAACCGGTCAGCAGCAGGGAGCCGGGCTCCGGGGTGGCGGCGCTGGGGATGGGGCTGGCGCCCAGAACCAGGTCCTGGTGCTTCTTGTCGCGGCTGACCATGGCATAGGCCAGGCCGGTGGAGGTGATGTCGGTGGGCAGGGATTGGAGATAGAGGTTGGCCAACTCCCGCACGGAGTCCGACTCGCTGGACAGGACGTTTTGCAGAACGAAGGCCCCGCTGCTCAGGTCGGTGTCGGCGTGGTCGTAGATGACCTCCCAGATGGCCACCTGCAAGGCGGTGATGGCCGTGGCCAGGCTGTAGCCGCTGGGGGCCAGATCCAGGCCGGGCGCGTAGTGGCCCAGCAGCCAGGCGGCCTGCAGGGTCGAAATGTTGTGGGTAAGGGGCTCTTCCAGGGAAACGTGATAGGAGGTGTTCAGGTCGATGCCTTGGCGCAGGTCCACGCAATAGGCCAAAACGTCCTGGAAGTTGTCCAGCCTGACGTCCATCTCGGCCGCGTAGGTGGTGGCGCTTTTGCCGCCGTACAGGGAATAGGTCACCTGGTAGCCCAGGGTCCAGTCCAGGACCTCCAGCTTGGTGGCCTGGGCCGGGGCGGCTGCGCCCAGGGTGAGAAACAGCATGACCACAGCCGCCATGGCTGGCCCAATGCTAGCTAACCATCTACGATCACAGGTCATATGTCACTCTGCCCCTGCGGCCTGCTGCCCCGAGAATTGTAGATATTTTAAACATAGCAACACCCGCCCGCGCCGTCAAATAAATTGGGGCCATTGCATGGTGAAACCAGTAAATATCTTGTTGGGACAAATGGCAATCCCGTGAAACAGCCTTTGGCCGCGCCATGGCCGGAGCGGGCCATGGATGGCCCGCCGGGGGCGTAAACGCCCGGGAGGCTGGGCAAAACCACGTTTTGCCCAGCCGACATTGCACGGGGCAGGAGCCCCGTGCAGTGGTCTCAATTAGATCGTCCAGCACCCTGGCGAACTTGAATTGTCAGCCCGCGGACCGTCCGGAAGTGCCTGGGCGCGGCGCGCTTGGATCGGCATCGACCGCCGAACGGGCGCCCTGCGAAATTGACATGGAACGCATACAATGATATGTGAATCGGCATCCCTTTACCGGGGGAGGGCGAGCGTTGCTCCCGGATATCCTCGCAAAACCAGAATACACCTCTATGAGCAAGGTTATTCAGACATCAAGGGAGGCGTCATGTTTCAAATATTGTCCAAGACGGAACTGGCCCAGGGCACGGTGGTGGCCAACGAGATACGGGCCCCCAAGATCGCGGCCAAGGCCAAACCAGGCCAGTTCGTAATCCTGCGGGTAAACGAAACCGGCGAGCGTATACCCCTGACCATGGCCGACAGCGACCCCCAGAAGGGCACCATCACCATTATTTATCAGGTGGTGGGCAAGTCCACGGCCCTGTTGAAAAGCCTGAACGTGATGGACCACATCCTGGATATCGCCGGGCCCCTGGGCCACCCCACGCCCATCGAGAACAAGGGCACCGTGATCTGCGTGGGCGGCGGCACCGGCGTGGCCGTGCTGCACCCCATCACCCGGGGCTTCAAGCAGGCCGGCAACAAGGTCATCGCCATCATCGGGGCGCGCAACCAGGACCTGCTCATCATGGAAGACAAGATGCGCGCCGCCAGCAACGAGCTCTACGTCTGCACCGACGACGGCTCCTACGGCCACCACGGCTTCGTCACCGACGTGCTGCGCGAGCAACTGACCAAGTTGGGCGGCGAGGTCAAGGAGGCGGTGTGCGTCGGGCCGGTGCCCATGATGAAGTTCTGCTC
The DNA here is from genome assembly GCA_043805555.1 of Pseudomonadota bacterium. Classification (GTDB taxonomy): domain Bacteria; phylum Desulfobacterota; class Desulfarculia; order Desulfarculales; family Desulfarculaceae; genus JACRDC01. Next base: position 856 of record JAZDHW010000067.1, on the reverse strand, counting down.
CAAGGTCACCGCCGAGTTCGGCGTGCCCACCATGGTCAGCCTCAACGCCATCATGGTCGACGGCACGGGCATGTGCGGCTGCTGCCGGGCCTCGGTGGGCGGCCAGACCAAGTTCGCCTGCGTGGACGGCCCGGAATTCGACGCCCATCAGGTGGACTTCGATGAGCTGAGCCGGCGCCTGACCGCCTATCAAAGGCAGGAGAAGGAGGCCATGGACCTTTACCAGCACAAGTGCGCCTGCGGCACCAACTAACGCCAGGAGAAGCCTACCATGGCCGAAGATAGCAAGAAGAAAGACAAAGTGCCGCGCCAGGCCATGCCCGAGCAGCCCGCCGAGGTGCGCCGACGCAACTTCAAGGAAGTGCCCCTGGGCTACAGCCCCGAGCAGGCCCAGGCCGAGGCCAGCCGCTGTCTGCAATGCAAGAAGCCCTCCTGCGTGGAGGGCTGCCCGGTCAACGTGTTCATCCCCCAGTTCATCAACCGCATCGCCGAGGGCGACTACGCGGGGGCCATACTCAAGCTGTGGGAGAAGAACTCCCTGCCGGCGGTCTGCGGACGGGTCTGCCCCCAGGAGAACCAGTGCGAGGGCCTGTGCATCGTGGGCAAGAAGGACCGGCCCGTGGCCATCGGCAACCTGGAGCGCTTCGCCGCCGACTGGGGCCGCGGCCGCTCCGACATCCCCATGCCGCCCATCGCCCCCAAGACCGGCAAGAAAGTGGCCGTGGTGGGCTCCGGCCCCGGCAGCCTCACCGTGGCCGGCGACCTGATCCGCAAGGGCCACGAGGTGACCATCTACGAGGCCTTCCACAAGCCCGGCGGCGTGCTGGTCTACGGCATCCCCGAGTTCCGCCTGCCC
>JAZDHW010000066.1:0-9249 GCA_043805555.1 Pseudomonadota bacterium | reverse complement strand
GGCAGCGTGCGCACCTGGTCCGCGCAGAGTTGCCACAGCTCCCAGGCGTTCAGGTTCTCGGCCCACAGGCGCGGCGGCTGCGTGCAGCCCTCGCACTCGGGCGCTTCCCCCAGCCGGGCGTAGCGCCGCTTGGCTGACGGTGTCCAGCGGCTCTTCCATCTCGCCGATGGCGCCGACGATGTCCTGCATGGCTTTTCGCACCCTCCGCATTGCTGATCCATGTCAAAACGAATGATGGTGCCCCATTCACTTAAGTGGAAGGATATTGCGGTGGTCGGATGGTGGCCAATGAGATGCATCAATGATTTAACTCAAAAGCAAGCATACCAGGCGGGCTGGATCAATTTGCTTGCCCCACCTGGCCGCGTCGTAGTAAATTGATGACGCCTGATCATGCAGGAGACGTGAAATAGTTCCGTTTGTTTGCACTCTCTTTCGGGGGAAGAGAGTAAATGCCTGCCCGGCTATTTTTTGCCTTGAGCATGCTGATCGTTCTTCTAGCCGGCGGTTGCGCCCATGCGAAATGGGAAACCAACGGGGAGAAGCACGGTATGCATTTCCAATCCTTTGACGGCGCTTTTCCGATCAATTCGGCCGGTAACAATAAGGAACCACACTGGACGCGCATGGGTGGGTATTTGCTGGCCGGCGCAGGCGGATTTGGCTGCGGATTTATCGCCAGGACCGGGGTTTGCGCCCTTCGCCGCCGGCAGGGTTTATGCGTAAAGGCCGGAGCAGAAAACAGCCGAAGCCGGTTGCAAAGGCTGAGATTTGTCCTGGCAGAGATGGAGGGAATGTTGTCGGAGGGAGAGCGACGGGCGGCGACAATCAAAGCACGGAAAAGCCGCACTGAACCCAGACGGACGCCGCCGATTTTAAGCTTGGCGCCCGCCAAACCCAAATGACAGGCGGTCCGGTTGGCGCCGGACACCGGCCTTGCCACCATGGCTTGCCTGTTTACGTCCCCCGGACCGCCTGGTTGTTGTTGCGAGCTTCCGACACCGCCCATTGAATGGTCTGCACCTTTACGAGCAGCTCGGCGCGACTTTCCGGCTCCCTGGCCAGGCCCAGGTAGCGGGCCATGGCGATCACCGCCGAGAGGTCCAGGGCCAGGCGTCCTTTGGGCAGCGTGCGCACCTGATCCGCGCAGAGTTGCCACAGCTCCCAGGCGCTCAGGTTCTCGGCCCACAGGCGCGGCGGCGGCGTGCAGCCCTCGCACTCGGGCGCTTCACCCAGGCGGGCGTAGCGCTGGCGGCAGTCGGCGCAATCCAGCCGGCCCGGCGTGGCCCACCACCGGGCGAAGCGCTCTAGTTTTTTCGCTCCTCCGCGGCCCGCTGGCGGCGCAGGGCCTCCAGGTCGCCGGCCTTGGCGATCACGAACTCCATGAACTCGGGCAGCTCGGCCATCAGGGCCGCCACGTTGTCGGGCGTGCAGTCCACGGCCTGATCCGGGTCGGCCCCGGCCGGCAGGGCCACGTCGGTCAGCCGGGACAGGGCGGCCAGGTTCAGGCCGCGCCAGGCGCGGACCAGCCCGGCCATCTCGCGCCGGAAGCCGGCCTCGAAACCGGCCTCGCCGTCGCCGGCCACGCTCATCACCGCCCGGCGCTTGGCCTCCATGAGCCGGCGCTGGCCCAGGTAGCCCAGGCTCAGCGTGAACAGGCCCTGGTAGTCGAACTCGCCCGTCAGTCCGCTCTCGCGGTTGTCTTTCAGGAAAGCGCTCAGATTCATCGCGGGCTCCAGGGGGCGGCCCCCCGCCGGCCAGGCCTCGCCGCACTTCGCTGGGCGCGGCGCGGGCCGGCGGGGCGACCGCGTGGGGTTAGTTGTAGGTCAGGCTGATCTCGTCCTCGCCGCCAGCGCTGGCCAGGCCGGTCACGGCCACGCTCAGCTCGCGCTGGAACTCCTCGCCCGACAGCTCCGGGGTGTCCACCACCGCCTTGGCCAGGGAGACGCTCAGGCGCTGGCCCGCGCCATCGCCGGCGGCCAGCACCAGCGCGGCCTGGTCCTGGCTGCGGGCGCTGCGGAACAGGTTGGCGTAGGTGCGGCGGAAGAAGCACTTGAGCTGGCCGGTCACCGAGCGCGGTCCGGCGCTGAAGCCGGTGGGGTAGGACTCGCCGCTCACCTCCTCCTCCACCATCTTGATGGAGTTGGCCACGGTGACGGTGCCGGAGGTGATGAGCAACTGGGCCCCGGCCAGGGTCAGGGTGCCGGTCTGGCTCTGCACCGGCGCGCCGGTCAGGCTGGGCGCGGGCAGGAAGCCCTTGACCAGCACGCCGGCCGCCGGGGCGCCGCTCAGGGCCGTGTCCAGGGTGATGGTGTCCGCGCCCTGGTCCACGCTGGTGATCAGGTAGCCCTGGCCGGTGTGGTCGTCGCCGCCCACCTGCACCCAGGCCCCGGCGTCGAAGAGCTTGGCCCCGCCGGCGGCCAGGTTGATCACGGTGGTGGTGGAGCCGGTGACCGTCTCCTCGCTGCCGGCCAGCAGCGCCTGCTTGAACTTGCCCGAGGCCTCCATGCGCAGGGCGCCCTTGGCCTCCAGGCTCAGGGCCAGGTTCTCCACCACGCAGCCGGTGACGAAGCGCACGCTGTGGCCTTCGCGGAAGCAGAGCGAGAAGCTGGGGAGCTCCAGGGCCGGGGCGTAGACCACGCTGGTTCCGGCGTTGACCGTCTCCGCGCCCAGGGCGGCCTTGAGGATGGCGGCCTCGGCCGGTTTGGCCCCGGCGCTGCCGGCCGGGCGGGGATAGAAGGACAGCGACCAGGAGCCGGCCGGGGTCTTGTCGCGGAAGCGGCTGATGAGCGAGCGCGAGCCGGTGATCTCGGCCGAGGGGGTGAAGGACTCGGGCTGGGTGGCGGTGGGCACGGCCAGCGGGGACAAGGCGTCGGCCGCCGCGGGCATGGCCAGCACGCCCCAGGCGCTCTCCAACTTGGCGAAGGCAATGGTTTCGCGCACCAGCGCGATGGAGTTGTCCAGGGACATAAAAACCTCCTAAAAATGATTGAAGGAAACGCCGGGGGGCCGGCCTACAGGCTTTGCTCCTTGACCGCCTCGATCAAGGTCAGGGCCTGGGCGTAGTCCTGGCCGCCGGTGGTCACGTAGCTGAAGTCGGTGCGCTTGACCAAGCTGCCCAGGCAGCCGCCGTCCAGGGTGGGGTCGGCGGCGATGGCGGTCCGGCAGGCCCGGGCCAGGGCCAGGACCTGGTCGCGGGCGGCGGCCACCTCGCCGGGTTCGGCGGGCAGGGCCGCCAGGATGTTCAGGCTGAGGCGCAGCTCCAGGCGCAGGGGCGCGCCGCCCAGCTCGCGCTCCCACTGCTCGCCCTCGCACACCGCCTCGATCACCGCGGCCGGGGTGACGGTCAGGCCCTGGCGCGCGTCCTGGTGCACGGCCCGGATGCCGCTGACGCCGGCGGCCAGGGCGGCCAGCTTGTCGATCAGGGGTCCCATGCGCCTCGCTCCGGCTGGGGTGGGCGGCGGGGTCATAACCAGCCCCGCCCGCTGAGACGGCAGTTAACCAGGCCGGCCGGAGACGGCCCAGGAAGGGGCTTCACGAAGGTTGGGAAAGCGGAGGGAAAGGCGGAGGGAAAGGGGCGGTCGCAAAAGCTGCCTTGCACCGTAGGCATTGAAGTTCCCCAAAATGCCCTAGAATGCCCTGAAACGGGGCCAAAACGAAACCCCCAGGAGATGGCTCCTGGGGGGCCTTAAGGCTTCAAAAAGCCTTTGCTTTTATTGGTGGGCTGCCAGTGGGTCGAACACTGAACCTACGGATAAGAGTCCTCTGGCCCCCTGTGGGGTCGGATAGAGCCGCAGACTCATGGTTGCTGCCATATAACAGCTTACAACCGATGTTTGATCTCCTGCCGAATGAGCTATTCCACCCTCCTGCAACCTGGCTTCCGCGACTGTAACTTGGGTTCCCTTTCGGCCATTTCCAACCATTTCCAACCGAAATCAAGAAAAAAGGCTAGCCCATCCAGGCTAACCTATTGTTATCATTTGGAGCGGGAGACGGGGCTCGAACCCGCGACTTTCAGCTTGGAAGGGAGATTAAGAGACCACCTATTCCACTCGCCTTTTCATTAGCAAGGCAATCAGACGGGGCCGCGTTCTCAGCTAGCCCTCCTGCGCGGCATCCGCATCGCCGGTCGTCAGCTCGCCAGCGGTGAAGTAATCCTCGTCCACCTCATAAACCGGGGTCGGGCGCTTCTTGATTCCGATCTCATGCTCGGTAAGCAACTCGACCAGCTTGTCGCCATTGATCAGGCCAATGGGCGCGGCGCCGGGGAAGAGCGCAGCCTCTTGGCAGCCCTGGGTGAAGTTGCCCACAGTGATGATGGTGCCCCGCAAGGCCTTGTGATAGGGCAGCGCCCCCCGGAGCTGGTCCAGCACCGGCCGGCCAATACTGGCTTGATGGCGCTTGACCTGCACCACCTCGGTAATCGTGGTGATGCCGAACTGCACCTTGGCCACAACGTCCACGCCCTTGTCGCCGCTGGCCTTGGTGACCTCGACCTCCTCATACCCCATGGCCTCCAGCAGGTCGCGAACTAGCACCTCGAACCGGGTCGGGTGCATATCCTTCAGCCGCTCCCGTAGTAACCGGACCTGCTTGTCATTGTGGGTATTGATGCCGCGGGCCACGTGGCTGAGCGCGTCCTGGCTCGGCTTGGCAAAGGTGTCCAGGTAGGCCAGGCCGCGTTGGGTGATGCCCCAGTAGAAGCTTTGGTGCTCCACCAGGCCGCGTTCGACTAGATTCAGGAGCCGCCGGCGCATGGTGTCGGGAATGGTGCGGTCGGTGCCGAAACGGGAGTACTGGCGCAGGAACGCGCCCCACTCGCCCACCAGGTCCTTACGCCAAGCCCTACCCTTGGTGGCCAGGATGGACAAAAGCTGCGGGATACCCTCCGAATCATCCAGTTCGCGAATTATGGCCGCTTCACTGGCCAGGAAGCGCTGGCCCTTGTCGCCAAGCTGGTAGACGCCCTGCCCATCCGGGGTCAGCAGGCCATAGGTATTGATGAACAGATAGGCCCCGTAGACGTGACGGGGATTGACCGTCTTGCCGCTTTCTTCCCAGACCCGGCGGGCCAGGGCCTGGCTCTCGCCCTCCAAGCGTTCACCAATCCAGGTGTCGGGGTCGGACCAGTCCACCGGATGCTGGGGCGTGCCGGTCTGGCCTTCGATGGCGTTGATCATGGCCAGGACCGCGGCTTTGGGCACCCCGGCCCAGACCTTCACCAAATGGCGGACGTCCGAATACAGCGGAAACAGCGGGGTGCGGACCTTGGGGGTGAAAGCGGCCATGGCGTCCCTCATCCGGTCATGCTTTGGCCTGGCCAGGGCCGGGCCAGGGATAGGCGTGGGATTTCACCGCCTGGTAGTTGGCGTCCAGCTCCGGGCCAAGCAGCAAGATGGCCGCGATGCGCCGGGCCACCTCCCCGAAATAGCGCGCCTCGTCGGGCCGCAGATCGCGGCCCAGGAGCTTCTGCTCACGGTAGGAGAGCCACTTCTTGAGCACCTGGTAGCCGCCGATGGTGTAGGCCCAGACCTTGGCCGGCACGCAGCGCCAATAGGCCTCGCCGTTCAGGTACACGTCCAGGCAGGTGGGGCCCAGCAGGTCCAGGGTCTGGGCCTGGTCCAGGCCCAGGGCCGCCGCACCGGCGGTGATGGCCACCAGCTCGTCAGCCAGGTAATCGCGCTCACTGGCACGACCTGAGCCGGGCATGGTCACCCCGCCCTTGCCGGCGTGGCCCCAGCCGGCGGTCAGGGCCAAGTGGCCGGCGTCGCGGTCGAGCTGCCCCCCGCCCACCCGGGAGACCACAGCCAGGTGCCTCTGCTCCGGCCGAATGTCGTCGCTGGTAACGCCGGGAACGGGTTGCTCCTGGTCCAACAATGCGGCTAGGCGCCGGCCCAGGTCGGCCGAGGCCAGAAGTTGAGCTTTGTTATCGGGGAGGGGGATGCGGGGCCAGTCCAAGCGTAATCCATCCGCGTTACACATGAGATAATCAGGCGAATAGCAAATAGCCAAACCATGAAACCAAACGATGCTGGACCTGTCCAAATTTCCTTCAAGACAACCGAAGCAAACGGTATCTAAGTATTTTTCTGCTAATTTTGAAATATTTTCACGTCGAACTCTCTTTTTCTCAGTGGGCGAATAACCTAGGCCGAGTTGTTTTGTATTGGGTTCATTATTATTCGATGTCAGATAAAATGGTATATGCTTCGCCTCAACGACTAAAGAATGATAATCGCAGATTAGGGATGAAAACAACAAGGGTGGACTTGTCGGGTCTTTCACACCGGTTTCCCTGAGAACGATAAACTGATTGCCAGCGAATGCTTGTTCTAATAATTCTGGGCTAGGTCGTGAGAATAGCGGTTGAATACTTGCATCTAAATAGCACAGCCGCACGTCGAAAGGTTTGTATGGATAGCGAACAACCATCTTTTCGCTATAACTAACCTTGCCTTTTAACATGGCTCTAGTTTTTTCTGCCTTATACTCCCCTGAAGATTTCATTAATGATGGCGCAACCGCCCTTACCTCATCATTACTTAATTCTGGATCAAGATAATACTTTAATAGCTCAAGGTTTTCCTTCTGGTTTTCAAAAACGATGAATGAATTACCACGTCTCTCTATCGGTCCATTAAATGGCTCATGGCCAGCTAATTCAATTATCTTGGGCCAGTTTTTATATTCTACCGGAACCCGTTCCGGGCGATATGAAAACCGATTTGATCTTGTTGGGCTCGCCTGTTCATATTTAAAATCTTGTTGGCACCCATCAATGCACCCCAATAGATTACTTCGCTTATTAACTCCCCAGAAATGCCTGAAATATATAGGCCGATCAACTGATCGCACATTCTTTCTAACCAGAATACTTATTGCTGTACCAACCTGAATTCCAGCATGGTTATAATCCGTTGAGAAAACGCTAGGATCAGGCATTCCTTCTGGTGTAAGCTTGCCGGTTTCTCGGCTATCACCATTCAAACAATCAAACCATAATTTATCAAAGTTATCCAAAAAACGTTTACGCATCACCACAAATGATGGATCACTGAGATAGGAAAAATTGGATATAAAGCTTACAACGCCTTTGCCGGTTTTCTCGGCAATACGTTTTTCTGCCAGCCTGAAAAACCTCACATAAAGATCATCAAGGTTAAACTTCTTAATACCCCAGCCGCCCTGCTTCTCTGGTTTGTTTAAACCTTCTTTATAGACATCCACCATTCCCTGTTCTTCCGCCGGGCTGACGCCTGCGAATGCGTTGTAGGGCGGATTGCCAAGCACCACAAGGATGGGCTGCTCACGCTTGACCTCATCGGCCGCATCGCGCTCGGCCTCGAATTCAGGGAATGGCAACTTGGCTTTGGGGCCGGTAGGCGGCTCCCAACCGGTGAGGGCGTTGGTCAGGTAAACCCCCACCCGCTCGCTCTCACCCTCGGCCAGGGGCGCGCCCAGGTGCTGCAAGAGCAGGCCAAGCTGCAAATGGGCCACCACGAAGGGCGCGGTGAGGATCTCGAAGCCGATCACCCGCTTCAAAGCTGCCTGCTTGAGGTCGTCCGCCCAGAGGGCGTCGGCCCCACGCTCCCGCATGGTGCGGGCGATGGTCTTGATGACCTCCACCAGATAGGCCCCGGTGCCGCAGCAGGGGTCCAGGATGTAAACCTCCTCGCCGGCCAGGCCGTCGGCGATGCCCAGTTCCTCCCGCAGCACGGCGTCCACCCGGGCCACCATGTATTGGACGATCTCGCGCGGGGTGTACCAGACGCCCAGGTCCTTGCGGAGTTGGGGGTCAAAGGCCTCCAGGAAGGGCTCGTAGAAGTACTGCACCGCCTCGCCGTCATCAAAGGCGGCGAAAAAGGCCGGCCGGTCCACCCGGTTCAGGGCGTCCTGGGTCCATTCCAGCACCTCGGTCAGGTGCAGGCTGTTCAGCGGGCCGGGCGCGGCCATCTGGTGGAACAGGGCGCGCAACAACGGCACGTGCAGGTAGTGGGCGGCCAGGCGCCAGTCAAATCGGGCGGCCGGATCGCCGCGGCCGGTCTGACGGTCCCAGAGTACCCAAGCCGAGAACACGCCATAAAAGAGCGTCTGTACAAAGGTGGAGCGGAAAAAGTGCTCGCCGCGTTGATCCTGAAAACGGATGCCCAGGGCATCCTCCAGGGCGGTGCGGATGCCGGCCAAGGCGTTCAGGACGGCGGACTCGATGCGGATGCGGGCCTCGCGGGCATAGGAGGCCAGGAACCAGGCCAGGTCCTTGGGAGCGACCAGGGGTGCGCGGTAGAGCATGGCCCGGCGCAGAAACTCGCCAAAACGCTCGCCATGTATCTTGGCCGCCTTGCGGGGCTGGGCGCAGAGCTGCCAGAGGCCGTCCGCATGAGCGGCCAGGGTGCAGGTCTCCAAGGTGCGCACCACGCCAGCAGGGTCGCGCTGCAAAAGCCGGAACTCACGCAGATTGCCCACCAGCAAGAAGCCGTGCTTGACCAGATAGCCCTGCACCTGCTTGGTTGCCACGATGACGTCCAGGTCGGCGACTGGGCCTTTCAATTCCAGTACGCCACGGCTTGGCTGTTGTCCGGGGCGGGGTTCTCCGAGTTGGATTTGATCCTGGGTAAAGATGCCATAATCTGGGCTACCAGCCCCAGTGTTGGCCAATTGAGACAGGCAGTGGACTTTGGGCGAGAGTTTCTTGCCCAGCTCGTTAAGCAGATTGGCCATGGGCGGGTAATACGAGGTCTCGCTCGTCCCACCGCCGGTGGCATGTATTCGGTGCAGCTCGCTGAAGAAGGTCTCGACAGGGTCCATAGGCTCGCCCCGGCTTCTTGCGTCCCCCCAACACGCCGGCCACGGGGTCAGGCGGTGGCTGGCGGGCAATGCTCCCGGCAAGTTAGCACGAACCTGGGGCCGTCTCCAAGCCTGGTGTCTTGGATGGTTCAGCGCCTAAAAGGGCCCTGACGGCGCCACCTGTCGCGTTGGGTCCCTTCAATGGAATTGACGATCTGTTGACGATCGAATTTCGCGCAAAGCAGAAGGCCACCGGGTCTAACCCGATGGCCTTAACTGCTTGAAAATATTTTGTGGTAGGGCTGACGGGATTTGAACCCGTGACTTCCACCGTGTGAGGATGGCACTCTCCCGCTGAGTTACAGCCCTGTATTTCTCGTCCTGGTTCTGGGCTTGGCCCCGGTTTTCGCCGTCGCCGGGCCGCTTTGGCGGCGCCCATCGGCGGCTCGGGCACGCGGAGGT
>JAZDHW010000065.1:0-13236 GCA_043805555.1 Pseudomonadota bacterium | reverse complement strand
TCACTAAATTATAGCCGCAAAAATCGGCCCGCGTCAGGCCATGGCCTGACGCGGGCCGATTTTTGCGGCTATAATTTAGTGAATGCACCCGGCCGCCCAATCCGCCGGCCGGGCCTGGCTCGGCGCCCGCACCTGGAGGATGGCCTTGGCCCTGTTCGGCAAGCGCGACCACACCCGCGACCACGACCATGATCACGACCACGGCGCGGCCCCGGCCGAGCGGCCGGTGCTGGACGCCCAGACCAAGAGCGACCTGCAAGGCCTGTTCAAGCACTTCGCCCACGACGTGGAGTTGCACCTCTTCGCCAGCCCGGACCCTGGCGACATCTTCGCCGTGGCCGCGCGCAAGGTGCTCCAGGCCGTGGCCGAGCTGAGCGAACGCATCAAGCTGAGCGAGCACGGGCCCAAGGACAAGCTGGCCAAGCAGTGGAACATCACCGCCTGGCCCACCATCGTCCTGGCCCCGGACCGCTATCGGGTGCGCTATCTGGGCGCGCCGGTGGGCGAGGAAGGCCGCACCCTGATCGAGGCCCTTCTGCTCCTGGGTTTTGGCGAAAGCTCGCTCAGCGCGCCCTCGCGCAAGGTGCTGGCCGGCCTGGACGGCCCCCGCGCGGTGAAGGTCTTCGTCAGCCTCACCTGCCCCTACTGCCCGCAGCAGGCCATCAACGCCCTCAAGGCGGCCATGGCCCGGCCGGACCTGGTCAGCCTGGAGATCATCGACATCCAGGCCAACGCCGCCCTGGCCGACCAGTACGCAGCCCACAGCACCCCCCAGGCCTTTGCCAACGACAAGCTCATCGCCCTGGGGGCCCAGGCCGAGGAGCTGTTCATGGCCAGCCTCACCAAGCTGGAGCAGCAGAGCGTCTTCATCCCCGACAGCGACGCCGAACAGGTGGACTGCGACCTGGTCATCGTGGGCGGCGGACCGGCCGGGCTGACCGCGGCCATCTACGCCGCCCGGGCCGGGCTCAAGACGGTGGTGATCGACAAGGGCGCCCTGGGCGGACAGGTGGCCACCACGCCCATGGTGGAGAACTATCCCGGCCTCACCCAGGTGGGCGGCAAGGCTCTGGTGGACCTGATGGTCAGCCACGCCCTGCAATACTGCCAGATCTTCCCCGGCGAGGAAGTGATGGCGGTGACCCCCGGCCCGCCCTGGTCGGTGGCCACCAACCGCCGCCGCTTCAACGCCAGGGCCCTGCTCATGGCCACCGGCGCGCGCTACCGCAAGCTGGGGGCCGAGGGCGAAGAGCGCCTCTACGGCCGGGGGGTGAGCTATTGCGCCACCTGCGACGGCCCGCTGTTCAAGGGCAAGAAAGTGGTGATGGTCGGCGGCGGCGACAGCGCGGTGACCGAGGCCCTGCACCTCAAGAACGTGGGCGCGAGCGTGACCCTGGTCCACCGCCGCGATCACCTGCGCGCCCAGGCCCAGTTGATCAAGCAGCTTGAAACCCAGGGCATCCCGGTCATCTACAACGCGGCGGTCAAGGCTATCACCGGCAAGGACAAGGTGGAGGGCGTGGAGCTGACCGACCTTGCCGGGGGCGCGGGGCGCAGCCTGGCGGCCGATGGCGTTTTCGTGGCCATCGGCTACGACCCGGCCAGCGAGCTGGCCAAGTCCCTGGGCCTGGAGCTGGACGGCCGGGGCTACGTCAAGGTGGACGCCCGCCACCGCACCAACCTGCCCGGCGTGTACGCGGCCGGCGACGTGCAGGGCGGCTACAAGCAGATCGTCACCGCCGCCGGCCAGGGGGCCGAGGCGGCCATGAGCATCTTCGAGGACCTGATGAATCCCTACTGGACCCAGCCGCGCCAGCCGGCGGCCGAGGCCTGAGCCCCGGCGGGGCGCGGCCGTCAGAGGCGGAAAAGGTGGAAACCTTCGGCCCCATGCGGCCCTTGCAGGCTGATGCGGACTTCGCGCAGCGCCGGCGACTGGCGTTGGCGGGCCTGGAGCCGGGCGCGCTGGATCCCGAGATGCGCGGGCCGGTGGCCGGCCTCAACCGCCTGCGCCATTGCTTCACCCTGCAATCCTGCCAGGGCCACATCTTGGTGCCCGGCCAGGGACCGCCGGCCGGATGGGAGCGCCGGCCGGTGGAACCCCCGCCGGCCAGGGCCCTGTACCAGTTGGCCTACCTGGCCCTGGTGGTGCGCAACGGCCGGGCGGGCGGGGACCTTTTGGGGGATTTGGCCGCGCTGGCGGCGGGCGAGGCCGAGTTCATGCAACTGGGCTGCGCGGACTGGTTCTGGCGCGAACAGGGGCAAGTCAATTCCTACGTGGTGCAGGTGGCTCCCCGCCGCCGGCAGGGCCTGGACTGGTTCGAGATGGACCGGGCCGAGGCCGGGGCCTGGCTGCGGGCGCGCGGGCGCTTCTTGGCCGGATTGGCCGGGCTGGCGGCGGCCGAGGCCTGAGCCTCGGGGGTTCCAGCCCGGCCCGGCCTGTGCTATCTTGCGGGCCGGCCCAGCGGCGGGCGGCATCCCGCCGGGGGCCGGCTCTAGGTGTGTGTCGGAGAAAGCCATCCATGGCTTTCTCCTCTTGGAACTTGCCAAAAGTGAATTTTGGCACGTTACGCAAATTGCTCGTCCCCGTTGGGGGCTACCAATTTGGCGGGCCATCCATGGCCCGCTTAGGAGCCCGCCGGAGCTGTTTCTCCGACAGGCTCCTAGCCATCTCGCGCCGGGAGAAGCCCATGCCCTATCAGCACATCCAGTACGAGGTCAGCGAGCGGGTGGCGCTCATCACCCTGCACCGTCCGGACAAGCTCAACGCCTTCACCCCCATCATGCGCGAGGAGCTGAAGGAGGTCTTCGGCCTGGCCGACCGCGACGATGCGGTGCGGGCGGTGGTGGTAACCGGGGCCGGCCGCGCCTTCTGCGCCGGGGCCGACCTCAGCGGCGGCGGCGGCACCTTCGACCGCCGCCAGGACAGCGGCGAGCAGGTGCGCCTGGGCGCGCACCGCGACGGCGGCGGCCAGGTGGCCCTGGCCATCCACACCTGCCGCAAGCCGGTGATCGGGGCCATCAACGGCCCGGCGGTGGGGGTGGGCTTCACCATCACCCTGGCCATGGATTTACGCATCGCGGCCGCGGACGCCAAGCTGGGCGCGGTCTTCGCCCGGCGCGGCGTGGTGCCCGAGGCCTGCTCGTCCTGGTTCCTGCCCCGCCTGGTGGGCATGGCCAAGGCCCTGGAGTGGGTCTACACCGGCCGGGTCTTCCTGGCCCGGGACGAGGCCCAGAGCGGCCTGTTCAACTACGTGCTGCCGGCCGAGGAGGTGCTGCCCAAGGCCCTGGCCATCGCCCAGGAGATCGCCCAGAACACCTCGGCCATGTCGGTGACCCTGGCCAAGGCCCTGATGTACCGCGGCCAGGCCGAGCCCGACCCGCAATCGGTGCACCTGATCGACAGCCGGGTCTTCCTGTGGGCCGGCCGCCAGGGCGACGCCCGCGAGGGCATCCAGGCTTTCTTGGAGAAACGGCCGCCGGAGTTCAAGCTCAGCCCCACCCAGGACCTGCCGGACTTCTACCCCTGGTGGAAGGAGCCCAAGGTCTAACGCGCGAGCAGCAAGCCCGCCCGCAGCCAGGAAGGGGCCGGCCCGCGCCGGCCTCTTTGCTTTTGGCGCGGGGGCGGCAGGGCGGTGGTGGTGGTGGGCTTTCGAACGACCGGTCGGCGGGCACCACCAAAATGGTAATTATAATAAAATAGTTGCCTTATATTTAGGCGCCGCAGCCGCGCCAAGGCCTGGTGTTTACTGCCCGATCGGTTTTCCGCCATTTGTAATAACGCGCAATCACGCACCTAATCAGCCTGCCTCGCGACATCCCGCCGCACGACAAACCCCTAATAGCCACCGCACAATGTGAAATGGTGAACATAGCTATTTCGTAGTTGCGTTGTGCATTCGGCGCGTAATATGCTGAAAAACGTAACTAATTAACGTCTAGCGTTATTTTGTGCGATGGGAGACGTTGGTGAAGCGTAAACAAACGCACTTCATCCAGGCCCTGGCCCGAGGCTTGAGCATCCTGCAAGCCTTCTCCTCCGATCGCCCCTCCCTGACCCTCACCCAACTGGCCCAGCTCACCGGCATGAACCGCACCGCGGTGCAGCGCTTCACCGACACCCTGGTGGATCTGGGCTTTTTGGTGCGCAACCGCCACAAGGAGTTCTTCCTGGGTCCTCAGGTGCTCTCCCTGGGCTACGCCTACCTGGGCAGCTCCCAGCTCCGCCGCCTGGCCGCGACCTATGTCAACCAGGCCAGCGAAGCCATGGACTGCACCATGAACCTGGCCATCCTGGACGACCTGGAGGTCATCTTCGTGCACCGCCACGAGGTGCGACGCTACCTCAAGTTCGACCTGCAACCCGGCTCCAAGCTGCCGGCCCCGCTCACCGCCTCGGGCAAGGTGCTCCTGGCCGCCCTGGCCGACGGCGACCTGCGCGAGCGCCTGACCCGCATGGACCTGCAGGCCGTGACCAGTTGCACCATCACCGACCGCGAGGCCCTCTGGGCCGACCTGATGGAAACCCGGCGCACCGGCCTGGGGGCCTGCGACCGCGAATTGTCACTGGACCTTTACTCCATGGGCGTGCCGCTGTTGAACGCCGTGCCCCAGGTGGTGGCGGCGGTCAACCTGTCCATGCCGGCTGCCGAGGTGCCCAGCCCGCTTTGGGAGAGCAACCGCCAGGGCCTGATGGCCCTGGGCCGCGAGCTTTCGGCCCTGTTCGGCTACCAGGGACCCTACCCGGCCATGCCCGTCGGACCTTCCCAGGGAGGCGTGCTATGAACGTCGGCTCGCTGCTCGCCACCAGCGCCGGCAAATACCCCGACCGCACCGCCGTGGTCAGCGAGCAGGGGCGTCTCACCTTCGCCCAGCTCGACCAGCGCAGCGACCGCCTGGCGGCCGCGCTCTTGGCCGGCGGGCTCAAGCGCGGCGACCGGGTGGCCATGCTATTCTTCAACAGCCAGTGGTTCGTGGAGGTCTATTTCGCCACGGTCAAGGCCGGGCTGGTGGCCACGCCCATCAACTTCCGCCTGGTCGCCCCGGAGGTGAAGTTCATCCTCAACGACTCCGGGGCCCGCATCCTGTTCCACGGCCCGGAGTTCGCCTCGGTGATCGCCGAGGCGCGCGGTGATTGCCCGGCGCTCAGGCAGGTGGTCTGCCCCGGCGGCGGCCCGGAGGTGCGCGACTACGAGGAGTTCCTGGCCACCGGCGGCGCCTTCGCCCCCCCCGCCGGGCTCAACGAGTCCGACCAGTGCCAGATCATGTACACCTCCGGCACCACCGGCCGGCCCAAGGGCGCGGTGATCAGCCACGGCAACGTGCTCTGGAACCTGATGAACACCATCCTGGGCCGCGAGGACCAGCAGGGCAAGGTGGCGGTGGTGGTGGGGCCGCTCTACCACACCGCCGCGCTCAACAACCACTTCACCATCCAGGTGGCCCTGGGCGGCACCAGCGTCTTGGTGGCGCGCTTCGAGCCCGAGGAGCTTCTGGGCATCATCGAGCGCGAGCGGGTCAACCTCATCAGCGGCTCGCCGGCCTTCTTCCATCTGCTCATGCAGCACCCGCGCGCCTGGGAGTTCGACCGCTCCTCCATCACCAAATGCACCGCCGGGGCCGACAAGCTCAGCGCCGAGACCAAGCGCAAGCTGCGCGAGTTCTTCCCCAGCATCAGCGGCGTCTACGACGTTTACGGCTGCACCGAGGCCAGCCCCTGCATCACCATCCTCACCGCCGAGCAATCGCTGACCAAGCACGGCTCGGTGGGCCGGGCGCTGCCTTTCCTGCAAGCCCGGGTGGTGGACGAGCTGGACCGGCCCCAGAAGCCCGGCCAGGTGGGCGAGCTGACCTGCAAGGGTCCCAACGTGATGCAGGGCTACCACAACCAGCCCGAGGCCAGCGACCTGGCCATCCGCGACGGCTGGCTGCACACCGGCGACCTGGCCTACATGGACGAGGAAGGCTTCTTCTACATCGTCGACCGCAAGAAGGACATGATCGTCAGCGGCGGCGAGAACATCTACCCCCGCGAGATCGAGGAGGTGCTCTACACCCACCCGGCCATCGCCGACGCGGCGGTGGTGGGCATGCCCGATCCCATCTGGGGCGAGTCGGTCAAGGCGGTGGTGGCCTTGAGACCGGGCGCGGCCCTGGATGAAAATGGGGTGGTGGAGTTCTGCAAGCAGCACCTGGCCAGCTACAAGAAGCCGCGCCAGGTGGTCTTCGTGGCGGCGCTGCCGCGCAACGCCTCGGGCAAGGTTCTCAAACGCCAGTTGCGCGACCGGGGCTAAAGGGCCCCGCTCGCCGGCCGGCGTTCATCAATCACGCGCGAAGGGAGGGCAAGATGAAAAAGAGCCTGTTGAGGAAAGCGATGCTGGTGGGCATGGCCTTGGCCTTGGGGGCGGCGCTGGCGTCGCCGGCCGCGGCGGCGGATGTGCGCCTGGCCATCGGCACCGCCTCCACCGGCGGCACCTGGTATCCCCTGGGTGGCGGCGTCGCCAACATGATCAACAAATACGTCAAGGGCTACCAGGCCGCGGCCCATCCCTCGGGCGCCTCCATCGAGAACATCCGCGCCGTGGCCACCGGCAAGGACGCCCTGTCCCTGTCCATGCCCGACACCGCCTTCCACGCCTACAAGGGCCTGGAGGCCTTCGACGGCAAGCCGGTGACCAGCCTGCGCGGGCTGATGGCCACCTATCCCATCGACATCCAGTTTTTCGTGCCCGATGACAGCCCGGCCAAGACCATCGGCGACCTGAAGGGCAAGAAGGTGGCCGTGGGCGCGCCGGGCAGCGGCACCGAGGCCATGGCCCGCTACGTGCTCAAGGTCTACGGGCTCACCTATGACGACATCGACGAGCAGTTCCTCTCGGCCACCGAGACCACCCAGGCCCTGAAGGACGGCAACATCGACGCCGGCATCGTCACCCTGGGCACCCCGGCCCCGGCCCTGATGGACCTGGCCACCCAGCGCGACATCCGCTTCCTGGACATCGAGCCGGCGGTGGGCGACAAGATCAACAAGGAGTTCCCGGCCTATTTCCCCCGCACCATTCCCGCCGGCACCTACAAGGACCAGGACAAGCCCCACCACACCCTGGCCTGGATGGGCTTGTTTGTGGTGGACGCCAAGATGACCGACCAGCTGGCCTATGACATCCTGAAGGCCATCTTCCACAACAAGGCCGAGCTGGACAAGATCCACGCCCAGTTCACCAAGATCACCCCGGAGAACTCGGTGAAGGGCATGCCGATCCCCTGGCATGCCGGCGCGGAGAAGTTCTACAAGGAGCGCGGCCGGGTCAAGTGATTCCCACCCCGGCCGGGCCGCGGCCGCATCTGATTGCGGCCGCGGACCCCGGAGGTTTTACATGCGCACCATGATCATCATCCTTTTGGTTCTCTGCCTGGCCGCGGCTTGCGTGGCCGGGCCGGCTGCGGCCGGTGCCGGGGCCGCCGGCCGCGCCATGGTCCTGGGCGTCTATGCCGATGACGAGGCGGCCCCTTGCCTGAGCCTGCCCATCCACGCGGGTTCGCGGCTGACGGTGACTTTTTTCCACAGCTACGACCGGGCCGACTTCAACGAGCACTACCTGCTGCGCGGCCCCCACGACATCCGGCTCACCAACATGACCTTCCGCTCGCTGCTCAACGGCCAGGGCTTCGAGCGCGGGCGCTACGTCAGCCACGCCGACGGCTCGGCCGAGTTGGCTGACATCAACCAGGACCTGCGGGAGATCGACTTCCGCCTGGGTTCGCCGGATCTGGCCAACCACCGTTTGATCGTGGACGGCCGGGTCATCCGCTTGTTGGATCATATGCCGGCCGGGACCTGGGTCCACCTGCGGGTCAGCCCCGTGGCCGCGGCCCCTGATCCGCGCCGGCGCCTGGCCCAGGCCCCCCAATCCGCCCCACCACCCAAGGAGAAGCCATGAGCGGAAAAACAGCGAGCGCGGAGCAACCCTGGCTTAAGCAGGCAGTGCGGGTGGTGGCCCTGGGCATGGCCGCCTTCCAGATCTACACCGCCCAGTTCGGCCTCTATTCGGCCATGGTGCAGCGGCCCGTCCACCTGCTCTTCGCCTGCATCCTGGTCTTGCTCACCTTCCCGGCCAGCAACCGCTACCAGGGCCGCGCCTACCCCGGCTATCTGCGCGCCCTGGACCTGGGCCTGGTGGCCATCAGTTGCTGGGTCATGCTCCACCTGGCCCTGACCTACAAGACGCTGGCCATGCGCGGCGGCGCGGCCACCGAGACCGACCTCTGGCTGGGCGGGCTTTCCATGCTGCTGGTGCTGGAGTGCACCCGGCGCCTGATGGGCTGGTCCCTGCCCATCATCACCATCGTGGCCCTGGCCTACACCATGTGGGGCGCGGACATCCCCGGCCTGTGGGGGCACTTCCCCATCGACCTGGAGCAGCTCATCAGCTACCAATACCTGACCACCGAGGGGCTCTTCGGCATCCCGCTGGGGGTCAGCGCCAGCTTCATCTTCATCTTCATCATGTTCGGGGCGTTTTTGGTCAGCTCCGGCACCGGCGAGTTCTTCATCAAGTTCGCCAACGCCGTGGCCGGCCACATGCGCGGCGGCCCGGCCAAGGTGGCGGTGATCAGCAGCGCGTTTTTCGGCACCATCAGCGGCTCGGCGGTGGCCAACGTGGTCAGCACCGGCTCCTTCACCATCCCGCTGATGAAGAAGATCGGCTACCGGGCCCAGTTCGCCGGGGCGGTGGAGGCGGTGGCCTCCACCGGCGGGCAGTTCATGCCCCCGGTGATGGGCGCCGGCGCCTTCATCATGGCCGACATGCTGGGGGTGGGCTACTTCGAGGTGTGCAAGGCCGCCATCCTGCCGGCCTGCCTCTACTACTTCGCGCTGCTCTACATGGTGCACATGGAGGCGCTCAAGACCGGGCTCACCGGCCTGGCCAAGGCCGACCTGCCCCATCTGCGCCCGGTGCTCAGGCAGGGCGGCCATCTGATGCTGCCGGCCATCTTCCTGGTGGCGGTGCTCACCCTGGGCTACTCGCCCATGAAGGCCGGCCTGTGGGCCATCATCGCGGTGATGGTGGTCAGCTTTTTGCGCAAGTCCACCCGCATGGGCTGGCGCGACGTCATCAACGCCATGGAGCGGGGGGCCAAGGGCTGCCTCGAGGTGGCCCTGGCCTGCGCCTGCGCCGGCATCGTCATCGGCTGCGTCACCCAGACCGGCCTGGGGCTGAAGTTCTCGGGCCTGGTCATCGACGCGGCCCAGGGCAGCCTGATCCTGTCGCTGATCATGGTCATGATCGCCTCCATGATCCTGGGCATGGGGCTGACCACCTCGGCCGCCTACATCCTCACCGTGATCCTGGGCGGGCCGGTGCTCATCGAGCTGGGCGTGGCCCCCCTGGCGGCGCACCTGTTCGTCTTCTACTACGCCTGCCTGTCGTGCATCACCCCGCCGGTGGCCCTGGCCGCCTTTGCCGGGGCGGCGGTGGCCGGCAGCCGGCCCTTTGCCACCGGTTTCGAGTCCATGCGCCTGGCCGCCATCGCCTATGTCTCGCCCTTCTTCTTCGTCTTCAGCCCGGTGCTGATCTGGAGCGGGACCTGGTGGGAGATCGTGCTGGGCAGCATCACCGCGGTGCTGGGCAGCATCGCCCTGGGCTCGGGCCTGATGGGCTACTTCCTCACCCGGCTCAACTGGCCGCTGCGCATCGTTCTGCTCATCGCCGGCTTCGGCCTGATCAAGCCGGGGCTCTACACCGACCTCTTCGGCCTGGCGGTGCTGGTGGGCCTGTACCTGTGGCAACAAAAAACCCGGCGCGCCGCCGCGCCGGCCGTGGGAGCCTAGGGGCCATGCGCTGCATCGACGATCTGCTGCGCGCCCGCGCGGCCGAGCGCCCCGACGCCGTCTACCTGGTCACCCCCGGCCTGGAGCTGACTTATAGCGAGATGGAGCGCCGGGTGGGCTCCACCGCCGCCGGCCTGGCCGGCCGCGGCCTGAAGCCAGGCCAACGGGTGGCGCTGCTGCTGGGCAACACCCCCCACTTCCTCTACGCCTGGTGGGGGCTCACGCGCCTGGGGGCGGTGATGGTGCCGGTCAATCTGCGCCTCACCGCCCGCGAGGCGGCCTACATCGTGGGCCATTGCGGCGCGCAGATGGTCATCGCCGGACCCGAGGCGGCCGAGATCCTGCCCGAGCTCAAGGCCCAGTGCCCGGCGGTGCGCCACTGGCTGAGCCCGGCCGACCTGGAGGTCTTCCTGGCCCTGCCGCCCCGCGCCGAGCCCTGCCCGGCCGGCCCCGACGACCTGGCCAGCATCCTCTACACCTCCGGCACCACCGGATTTCCCAAGGGCGTGATGCATTCCCAGGCCAACTACCTGCGCACCGCCCAGGCCTTCATGCTCAGCGCCCGGCTCACCCCCGACGACCGGGTCATGACCTGCAACCCGCTCTTCCACGTCAACGCCCAGTTCTACACCGCCCTGGGCAGTCTCTACGCCGGCGCGGCCTGCCTGCTCATGGAAAAGTTCAGCGCCAGCCAGCTATGGGGCTGGACGCGCGAATACCGGGCCAACAAGCTGGTGCTGCTGCTGGCGCTCACCACCATCCTCTATAACCGCGAGCCCGCCCCGGACGACGCCGACAACCCGGTGCAGTGGGTGGTGGCCGGCGGCGCGCCCAAGGGCCGCTACCGCGACTTCGAGCGCCGCTTCGGGGTGAAGCTCCAGACCCTCTACAGCCTCACCGAATCGCCGCTGGCCGTGATGGGCCACCCCGACGAGCCGGTGACCGAGGGCGCGTTGGGCCGGGGCATGCTCACGCCGGCCGCGGAGCCCAACCTGGTGCGGGTGGTGGACGCGGCCGGGGCCGAGCAGCCGGCCGGCGAACCCGGCGAGATCGCCATCAAGAACGCCGCCCTGATGCGCGGCTACTTCCACGACCCCGAGGCCACCGCCCAGGCCGTGCCCGACGGCTGGCTGCGCACCGGAGACCGCGGCGTAAGCGACGCCGAGGGCCGGCTCTATTTCCTGGGCCGGGCCAAGGACGTGATCCGGGTCAAGGGCGAGAACGTGGCCGCCGCCGAGGTGGAGTCGGTGCTCATGGCCCACCCCGCCGTGGCCGAGGCCGCGGTGGCCGGGGTGGAGACGGAAGACAGCGCCGGCGAGCAGGTGATCCTGGCCTGCCTGATCTGGCGGCCGGGCCAGAGCGCGGACTGGGCCGAGCTGATCGCCCACTGCCAGGCGGCCCTGGCCGGCTTCAAGGTGCCGCGCCTGTGGCAGGCCCGCCCGGAGCTGCCCAAGAACGCCATGAACCGGGTGGTCAAGGCCGCGCTGTGCGAACGCTGGTCCGAGGCCGCGCCGGTCTTCGACCGCGGCCGCTAGAACGCGGCCAGGAGCGTCAGGCCATGTCAGACGATCCCATCCTGAACATCCCGGCGGAGCTGTTGGAGGCCCTGCTGGACAACCCCCACGAGTCCAACATCCTCATCGACGCCCAGGGCATCGTGCGCTTCATCAGCTCCCACAACGAGAAATTCTATCGCACCAGCCAGGGCGAATCGGTGGGCCGCCACATCCTGGAACTGAACCCGGAATCCGAGCTGCCAAGGGTTCTGCGCACCGGCCGGGCCGAAATCGGCCGCCTGTTCCGCCTGCACGGCAAGGAGCGCTTCGTGGCCCGCATTCCGCTCCGCGACCGTGCGGGCAACATCGTGGGCGCGGTGGGCAAGCTGCTCTTCTGGCACCCGGAGAAGGTCAAGCAGATGGCCCGCCAGCTCGAGGTGCTGGAAAGCCGGCTTAACTACTACGAGAAGGAGCTGCACGAGGTCTACCGCAGCCGCTACTCCCTGGAGCGCATCGTGGGCGAGAGCGAGCCCCTGCGCGCGGCCAAGCGCATGGCGGCCCAGGCCGCGGCGGCCGACCTGGACGTGCTCATCACCGGCGAGACCGGCACCGGCAAGGAGGTCTTCGCCCACGCCATCCACCTGCAAAGCAACCGCCGCGAGCGCCCCCTGGTGCGGGTCAACTGCGCCTCCATCCCCCACGAGCTTTTCGAGTCCGAGCTCTTTGGCTATGAGGCCGGCGCTTTCACCGGCGCGCAGAAAAAGGGCAAGCCGGGCAAGTTCGAGCTGGCCGACAAGGGCACCATCTTTCTGGACGAGGTGGGCGACCTGCCCCTGCCGTTGCAGGCCAAGCTTTTGCGCGTGATCCAGGAGCGCGAGGTGGAGCGCCTGGGCGCCACCCGCACCCTCAAGCTGGACTTCCGGGTCATCGCCGCCACCAACCGCGACCTGACCCAGATGATGCAGGAGGGTCTGTTCCGGCGCGATCTCTTCTACCGCCTGAACATCTTCCAGCTCAACACCCCGGCCCTGCGCGACATCCGGGAGGACGTGCCGCGGCTGGCCTATCACCTGCTGGCCCAGGTGCGCCTGGCCCAGCCCCGCGCCCCCCGGCGCATCACGCCCGAGGCCATGCAGAGCCTGTTGAACTACGCCTGGCCGGGCAACGTGCGCGAGTTGCGCAACGTGCTGGAGCGGGCGGCCACCGTGGCCACCGAGGACGTGATCGGCCGGGAGCACCTGCCCCGCGAGGTGGCCGAGGTCGGCCGTCCCCAGGCCGGCGGCGAGAGCCCCCAATCGCTGCGCCAGGAGATGGCCCGGGCCGAGCGCCGCGCCATCGAGCGCGCCCTGCGCTTCACCGGCGGCAACCGCAGCCACGCGGCCAGGGTGCTGGGCATCCACCGCTCGGGCCTGCACCAGAAGATGCGCGCCTACGGCATCGCCGGCGAGGCCTGAGCCACTGTAGATGATCATCGACACTGTCTATAATAATAGACAGCATCTCGGTAGGGTCTGACCAATAAAAAGCAGTGATTATCAATGCTTGAGCCAGTAACCCACTTCGCCTGTCTAGATTGCGCAACACCGGGCGCGGGCGGGGCCCGCCAGGCGACCCTACCGGGCTCCGCCGCCAGAGCCATCCGATAATAATCTAGGTATATAAACATATTATCCTGAAGAGTATTCGTGGCACCCTATTTGCTCTCTTGCACTGTGGCTGGCCCCGCGCCGCCGTCTGACTTGCCTAACCGTTAGCGATGGAGATCCCGAGATGGACTACAGCATCCCCGAGAACCTTTCGATGATGGTGGACACGGTCCGCCGTTTCGTGAAAAAAGACCTGGACCCGATCAGCCAGCAGGTGGAGGACGAGGACCACATCCCCGAGGATATCGTGCAGAAGATGGCCGAG
>JAZDHW010000064.1:0-29233 GCA_043805555.1 Pseudomonadota bacterium | reverse complement strand
CTCGGCCATCTTCTGCACGATATCCTCGGGGATGTGGTCCTCGTCCTCCACCTGCTGGCTGATCGGGTCCAGGTCTTTTTTCACGAAACGGCGGACCGTGTCCACCATCATCGAAAGGTTCTCGGGGATGCTGTAGTCCATGGCTGTCTCCTTGCCCCCCCTCAGGCGCTTGGGTTTTATGCGGGTCCGGCGGCCTCAGGCCGGCAGCGGGCCCAGGATCAGGCGGCAGGGATCCACTTCCTGGCGCAGGGTGGTGATCTCCTGCTCGCTGGGAGGGGAGGCCTGGCCGGCCCGGCTTACATCCAGATCGAAACCGCAGTTGTCGGCCACCTGCCGGGGGCTGACGCCGGGATAGCACTCGTGCAGGTACATGCGCTTGGTGTCGTCGTCAAAGCGCATGACGCCCATGTTGGTGACCACGGCGAAGGGCCCGCCGCGCTTGAAGCCGGCTTTTTGGCGGGCGTCGCCGCCGGTGAGCCAGCCGGGGCTGGAGAGGTAGTCCACCTGCTCCACGAAGCGCTTCTTCTCCTGCTGCATGAAGATGATCACGCCGTAGGCCTGGCTCATGGCGTCGCAGGCGCCGCCGCAGCCGGGGAAGCGCACCTTGGGCCGGGGGTAGCCGCCCAGGCAGGTGGAGTTGATGTTGCCGAAGGGATCGATCTGGGCCGCGCCCAGGAAGGCGATGGTGCGCAGGCGGCGGTGGATGAGGAGCGAGAAGGCGTCCAGCAGGCCGGAGTTCATGCAGGTGCCCACCATCACCCGGGGGTCGCCCACGGCCAGCGGCAGCTCGTCCAGGCTGGGGTCTATGCCGCCGGTCTCGAAGAAGACCACCGACTGCGGGGCATGGATGCGCTTGGCCACGGTGGCGGCCAGCATGGATAGGCCGGTGCCGGCAAAAAGCACGTCGCCGTTGTTGACCAGGCGGCCGGCGGCCAGCGCCATCATTTCCTTGTCGGTGTAGGCGATGCTCATAATGGCTTCCCCTCCCCCTAGCGCCGGTCCAGGCCGGGCGCGTAGCCGACCTTGGTGTTGGCCTTGATGTTCATCAGATCCGACACGCCCACCTTGGCCAGATAGGCCTCGTGGGTCTCGGGCGTCAGCACCCACTCGTCCAGGTAGCGCCGGAAGGAGCCGTCGTCGCCGGCCACCTGGCGGTAGTAGTTCAGGTGGCGGGGGTCGTAGTCATAGAAGTAGTGGCAGGCGGTGGGGTGCGCGCCGTAGGGCGCCTGGACCACCGCGTCGATGAGGAACGGCGGCAGGGTGTTCTGGTCCGGGTCCTCGCGCAGGCGTTCGGCGGGCACGATCTCTTCGCAGGTGACGATGATGCGGCTGGCGCTCTTGGCCTGTTCCACGTCCAGGAAGGTGAGGCCCTTGATGCGCACGGTGCCGTCGTCGCCCACGTACTGGGCGTGGATGAGGGCCACGTCGGGCATCAGCGCGGGCAAGAGCACCACCGCGTCGGGCTCGGCGCAGAAGGGGTTCTGGCTGATGATGGCCTTCCGGGCGGGGATCTTGCCCTGGCCGCGCAGCTCGGGGCCGAAGCCCTGCTTGTTCAGCACGTCGGTTGCGAAACCCGAGCGGCAGGGGATGAAGGGCAGGTTCAGGGAGCCGGCCAGGAACCTGAGGCTCATGTGGAAGTTGGAGTAGTCCTCCACCTGCACCTGGCCCGATTGCACCGCCTTGCGGAAACGGATGCCGGTGGGCGCGAAACGGCCGGTGCCGCCATAGGCCAGCTCCAGGCGGCGGACGCAGCCCGCGCCCACCATCAGGTCCATGGACTGGCCCTGGGAGTGCATCACCAGGTGCAGGTCGCGCTTATTCTGGCGGATGATCTCGCGGGCGATGACCATGGGGTTGCGGCTGACGGTGAAGCCGCCCAGGGCGATCATGTCGCCGTCTTTGATGAAGCGCCGCACCGCCTCGGCCGCGCTCATCAGTTTGTCGTTGATCGGTGCGCAGGTTGTCATGCAGTGATCCCCTCTGCCACGTTGCCTGATTGTCAGTCGTCGTCCTCGTCCAGGCCCACCGGCATGGCCGGATAGGGCCCGTGATAGCCCATCAGCTCCGACAGGCCCCGCCCCTGCTCCAACAGCGCCTGGCGCAGGCGGTCGATCAGGGCCGGCTCGGCCTGCTCGGCGAACACCGACACATTCATGGTGGCCTTGACCCGGCTGCGCTGGCTGATCAGCGGCACCGCCAGGGAGTAGAGGGCCAGGCTGGCCTCGCGGTCGCCCAGGGCCCAGCCCTGTTCGCGCACGCGCATCAATTCGCGCCAAAGCTTGTCGCGGTCGGTGATGGTGTAGGGGGTGAGCGGGGCCAGCTTGATCCGCTTCAGGCGCGCCTTGATCTCGGCGTCGGGCAGGGCGGAGAGCAGCACCTTGCCCATGCTGGTGCAGTAGGCCGGCAGGCGGGAGCCGGCCTGCACGTCGAACTTGAAGAAGCTCCTGACCTCGCGGCGGTAGACCACCACCACCTCGGTGTCGTCCAGCACGCAGAGGTTGACGGTGTTGCCGGTGCGCTCGCTGAATTCGCGCAGGCACTCGCTGGCCATCTCGCGCAGCTCGCTGCCCTGCAGGTAGGCGTAGCCCAGGCCCAGCACCTTGGGGCCCAGGTAATACTCCTTGTAGCGGTTGCGGCCCAGGAAGCCCAGGGAGATGAGGGTGTCGGTGAGCCGCTGCACGGCGGCCTTGTTCATGCCCGTGGCCTGGCCCAGCTCGGTCAGGGTGAGCCGGGGCCGCTCGGCGCTGAAGGCCTGCAGCACGTTGAGCCCCCTGGCCAGGGACTGCACGAAATGGATGGGCTCGCGGGACATGGGCGCGGCTCTGCCTTTTCGGCTTCCAGAGTGGTTGCGGGTCGCCCAACCAAGTAATGCCCTGCGTTACCAGGGCACGCATTGCATTATATTGCCCCTCCCAGGTGCGGTCAAGGCAAAAGCAATGGGCAACGCGCGTTTATGGAAGCCAAGTCCGCAGGGCGAGACGCACAAAACGCCGGGGCCGGGCAGGGGATGCGGTCGCAGACCGCCGGGGGCAAAGGCTGGAGCGCGGCCCCCGTAACGCCGCCGCCGGCCGGGCCCGTGGGGCGGGCCGGGCCGGCGCGGGTTTTGGGCTTGTCGGGGAGCGGCCTAGGTGTGTGTCGGAGAAAGCCATCCATGGCTTTCTCCTCTTGGAACTTGCCAAAAGTGAGTTTTGGCAAGTTCTCGGAATGGCGCCAAAAATTAATTTGGCGCCATTACGGGCGGGCCGTCCATGGCCCGCTCGGAAGCCTGTCGGAGGATTACTCCGACAGGCTCCTAGCTGCGCTCCAGCTCGGCCACCAGCTTGATCAGCGACAAGAGGGCCAAATCGCGCCGGGCCACCACCTTGGCCTGGCGCTCCGGGGTCCATTCGTAGAAGCCGCGGCCGGTCTTGAGGCCCAGGTCGCCGGCAGCCACCCGCTGGGCCAGCAGATGGCTGGGCTCGATGCGGCTGTCCAGGTCCGGCAGCACGGTCTGCTGCACGGCGTAGGTCACGTCCAGGCCGCCCAGGTCGGCGCGCATCAGGGGGCCCATGAGGGGATAACGCAGGCCGAAGCCGTACTGCACCACCTTGTCCACGTCCTCGGGCGCGGCTATGCCGGCCTCCACCAGGTAGAGGGCCTCGCGCTGCAGGGCGTGCTGGAGGCGGTTGCCCAAAAAGCCCGGCACTTCCTTTTGCACCCGCACCGCCACCTTGCCCGCCGCCTCCACCAGGGCCGCGGCCTCATCGAAGGCCTCGTCGCTGGTGGCCCGGCCGCGCACGATCTCCACGCAGGGCAGGATGTGGGGCGGGTTCCAGAAGTGGGCCCCCACCAGGCGCTCGGGCGCGGCCATGTCCCGGGCCATGGCGGTGATGGGCAGGGCCGAGGAGTTGCTGCAGATCAGCGCGCCGGGCGCGGCCAGGGCCTGGACCTGGGCCAGCAGGCTCTGCTTCAGCGCCAGTTTTTCCGGCGCTGCCTCGATGACCACCGCCGCGCCGGCGCAGGCCTGGGCCAGGTCGGTGTGCAGGGCGATGCGATTGAGCGCTGCCTCGGCCTCGGCCTCAGAGTGCAGGCACAGGGCCAGGAAGGGCTCCAGGTTGGCGCGGATGCGCGCCGGCGCGGCGTTGAGGGCCTCGGGGAGGGGGTCATAGAGGCGCACCGGGTGGCCGGCCAGGGCCATCACCTGGGCGATGCCGTGGCCCATGGTGCCCGCGCCGAGGATCGCGATGTCGGTCATGCTGTCACTACTCCGGGTTGGGGGTGGGGCAGGCGGCCGGGCGGGGTGCCCGCCGGCCTGGCCCAGGATATAACCCGGCCGGGGGCCGGGGCAAGGGAAAGCCGCCCGCCATCCCCACCCACCTACGGGCGATTACGGCTTGACAATGGCTGCGACCCAGCTATATCATCATTCTGAGCGAGCGCTCAGTCGAAACGGCCTCCCCCGCCACCCCCAGGAGACGCCATGAACGACGACCCGGTCCTAAGTCAATACGCCCAACGCGTGGGCTATGACGCCCAGGATTTGGCCCACCTGGGCCCCTGCGACCCCCGCCGCCGCCACATCGCCCGCCTGGCCGAGGCCGGCCGGCGCTTCAGCATCGTGGCCGAGGTCATGGAGGCCCGGCACTGCAACTCCGGCTACCGGCCCGGCGACCGCTTCGTCCTGGACGCCGACGGCAACTTCATCGCCAAGCTCTGCCCCCAACGCATCTGCGTCTACCTGGCCTCCCAACTGGTGGTGCCGGTGGCCCTGATCAACGAGCGCCTGAGCGAGGGCCTGGAGCCCAACGCCTTCCATTTCCTGCGCCAGGCGTCCTGCCCCGACCAGGGGGTGGCCTGCGCGGGCTACGGCCGGGTGGTGATGAAGATAGGCGCCGCGCCGAGATCGGAGGCCGCCCGGCCATGAGCCCCCGCCGCGCCAAGATTGCGCCGGAGCCCGCCAGCCCGGCCCGGAACATCCCCACCGAGGTCAAGGACCCGGACCTGGTCCACCGCCGCCGCCGCCAGATCGTGGACGCCTCGGTGCGCCTGTTTATCGCCAAGGGCTTCCACAAGACCACCACGCGCGAGATCGCCAAGGCGGCCGGGTTCTCCATCGGCACCCTGTACGAGTACGTGGCCAGCAAGGAGGACGTGCTCTACCTGGTCTGCCAGGCCATCCACGCCGAGGTGGAGGCCCGCATCCGCCAGAACCTGCCCCACTCCGCCACCGGAGCCCAGGCCCTGGAGGCCGCGCTGGAGGTCTATTTCGGCGTCTGCGACCAGATGAGCGACCACATCCTGCTGATCTATCAGGAGACCAAGAGCCTGCCCAAGGAGTCCATGCGCTTCGTGCTGGCCCACGAGGAGCGCCTGACCGGGCTGTTTGCCGACCTGATCCGGCGCGGGGTGGAGGATTTCTCCCTGCGGCCGCTGCACGTGGGCGAGATCGCGCTCCTGGCCCACGACATCGCGGTGCTGGGGCACATGTGGACCTTCCGGCGCTGGGCCCTGGGGCCGCATCTGTCCCTGGCCGAGTACACGGGGCTGCAGAAGGAGCTGATCCTGGGCCAGTTGCGCTAGGGGCGGTGATTGCGGGGGCTGTCCCGCTCGAACAGGTTGGAATGCGCAAGACGGGCGGGGGTGAACCCCGCCCCTGCGAAGCAAGGGAAATAACCCGCGTTAGCCGTCATTGCGCACGCAGCGAAGCAATCGCCCGTGGTTCCGTTTCGTAAAAAGATGACAACGGAGGATTGCCGCGTCGCAACCCCGCCGGGTTGCTCCTCGCAATGACAGCTTTTCCTGGATGGGCCAGGGATGGTGCGTCTGACCGGTCCGCGACGGCCGGGCGGCCCAGGCCGGATCCCGTGCAAATCGCGCAGAGGAGTCGAGCCAATGACCATGGAGACCGAGCCCTACCTGCCGGCCAACCCGGTGCGTTGCGTAACCGCGGCCAGCCTTTTCGACGGCCATGACGCGGCCATCAACATCATCCGCCGCATCTTGCAGGCCACCGGGGTGGAGGTGATCCACCTGGGGCACAACCGGGCGGTGGCCGAGGTGGTGGAGGCGGCCGTCCAGGAGGACGCCCACGCCATCTGCCTGTCCTGCTACCAGGGCGGGCACATGGAGTTCTTCAAGTACACCGTGGATCTCTTGCGCGAGCGCGGCGGCGGCCACATCAAGGTCTTCGGCGGCGGCGGCGGGGTGATCGTGCCCGAGGAGGCGCGCGAGCTGGAAGACTACGGCGTGACCAAGATCTACGGCCCGGAGGAGGGGCGCAAGCTGGGCTTGCAGGGCATCATCAACGACCTGGTGCGCACGGTGGACTACCCCCAGGGCACGGACCCCGAGCCGGAGCTGGTGGGCGAGCTATCGCCGGCGCGGCCGGACGTGGTGGCCCGGGTCATCACCTGGGTGGAGCGCGCGGCCCTGGGCCTGGGCGGCGACCTGGCCCAGTGGCACAAGCTGCTCTCCGCCCGCCGGCCGGACAAGGTCATGCCGGTGGTGGGCATCACCGGCACCGGCGGGGCGGGCAAGTCCAGCCTGACCGACGAGCTGTTCATCCGCCTTTTGGCCGACTTCCCGGAGCTGAAGGTCGCGGTGCTCAGCGTGGACCCCACCCGCAGGAAAAGCGGCGGCGCGCTCCTGGGCGACCGCATACGCATGAACAGCCTGGAGAGCCCGCGCATCTACCTGCGCTCCCTGGCCACCCGGGGCAGCGGCATGGAGATCAGCCGCGGCCTGGGCGAGGTCATCGCGGTGGCCCGGGCCGCCGGCTACGACCTAATCGTGGTGGAGACGGCCGGCATCGGCCAGGGCGACGCGGCGGTGGTGGACTACGTGGACGTGAGCCTCTACGTGATGACCAGCGACTTCGGCGCGGCGTCGCAGCTCGAAAAAATCGACATGCTGGACTTCGCCGACCTGGTGGCCATCAACAAGTTCGACCGCCGCGGGGCCGAGGACGCCCTGCGCGACGTGCGCAAGCAGATGCAGCGCAACCGGGGCCACTGGCACACCCCGCCCGAGCAGATGCCGGTCTACGGCACCATCGCCAGCAAGTTCAACGACCAGGGCGCCACCGCCCTCTACCTGGCGCTGTTGGAGGCCATCGCGCAAAAAACCGGCCTGACCCTCACCAGCCCCCGCCCCCGGCCCATCGAGCGCTACAGCGAGGACAAGACCATCATCGTGCCGGCCGAGCGCAACCGCTACCTGGCCGAGATCGCCGACACGGTCCACGCCTTTCACGCCGAGACCAGGCAGCAGGCCGCCGTGATCCGCCGGGTGTGGCAGATGAAGAACACCCACGACGCCCTGGTGGAGGCCTGGCGCGGCGAGCCCGGCCTGATGCAGGCCCTGGACAAGCTGCGGGCCGAGGTGCACCGCCTGGAGGAGAGCTACAGCAACGAGACCCATCAGCTCCTGGCCGAGTGGCCCCAGATGCAGTCGGCCTACTCCGGCCGCGAGTACGTCTACAAGGTCCGCGACCGCGAGTTCCGCGCGCCGCTGACCACCCGCAGCCTGTCGGGCAGCGAGATTCCCAAGGTCTGCCTGCCCAAGTGGGAGGACCTGGGCGAGGTCTACGCCTGGCTGCGCTCCGAGAACCTGCCCGGCCGCTTCCCCTACACCGCCGGCTGTTTTCCTTTCAAGCGCAGCGACGAGGACCCCACCCGCATGTTCGCCGGCGAGGGTGACGCCGCCCGCACCAACCGCCGCTTCAAGCTCTTATCCCGCGACGCCAAGGCCGCCCGGCTCTCCACCGCCTTTGACTCGGTGACCCTCTACGGCTGGGACCCGGACGAGCGCCCGGACATCTACGGCAAGGTGGGCAACTCCGGCGTATCCATCTGCACCCTGGAGGACATGAAGGTCCTCTACGACGGCTTCGACCTGGTCAGCCCCAACACCAGCGTCTCCATGACCATCAACGGCCCCGCGCCCATCATGCTGGCCTTTTTCCTCAACACCGCCATCGACCAGCAGACCGCCAAGTTCGAGCAAGAGAACCAGCGCCCGCCCAGCCGCGAGGAGATGCGGCGCATCCGGGCCATGGTGCTGAAAAACGTGCGCGGCACCGTGCAGGCCGACATCCTAAAGGAGGACCAGGGCCAGAACACCTGCATCTTCAGCGTGGACTTCGCCCTGCGCATGATGGGCGACATCCAGCAGTTCTTCATCAAAAACGACGTGCGCAACTTCTACAGCGTCTCCATCAGCGGCTACCACATCGCCGAAGCCGGGGCCAACCCCATCAGCCAGCTCGCCTTCACCCTGGCCAACGGCTTCACCTACGCCGAGTACTACCTGAGCCGCGGCATGCCCATCGACGACTTCGCGCCCAACCTGAGCTTCTTCTTCTCTAACGGCATGGACCCCGAATACACCGTCATCGGCCGGGTGGCCCGGCGCATCTGGGCCGTGGCCATGCGCCAGATGTACCGTGGCGGGCCCCGCAGCCAGATGCTCAAGTACCACATCCAGACATCCGGCCGCTCCCTGCACAGCCAGGAGATCCAGTTCAACGACATCCGCACCAGCCTCCAGGCCCTGTGCGCGGTCTACGACAACTGCAACAGCCTGCACACCAACGCCTATGACGAGGCCATCACCACTCCCACCGAGGAGAGCGTGCGCCGCGCCCTGGCCATCCAGCTCATCATCAACCGCGAGTGGGGCCTGGCCAAGAACGAGAACCCCCTGCAAGGGGCCTTCATCGTCCACGAACTCACCGATCTGGTCGAGGAAGCCGTGCTCATGGAATTCCAGCGCCTCACCGCCCGCGGCGGCGTGCTGGGCGCCATGGAAACCGGCTACCAGCGCAGCAAGATCCAGGAGGAATCGCTCTACTACGAGACCCTGAAGCACACCGGCGAGCTCCCCATCGTCGGCGTAAACACCTTCCTCAACCCCAACGCCGACTACGACCAGGCCTGCAAGGTCGAGCTGGCCCGGGCCAGCGACGAGGAAAAGCAGGGCCAGCTCAGCCGCCTGCGCGCTTTCCAGGCCGCCCACGCCGACGAGGCCCCCGCCGCCCTGGCCAAACTCCAGCAGGTCGCGCTGACCGGCGGCAACGTCTTCGCCCAGCTCATGGACACCGTGCGCGTCTGCTCCCTGGGCCAGATCACCAAGGCCCTCTACGCCGTCGGCGGCCAGTACCGCCGCGGCATGTAGGTCGCGTGCCGCGACGGGCATATCGGGTCGGGTGAGGCTGCGCCACGGGCCGGCCTCGCGCGCTCCCGTTGCGGGCTGGCACGACGACAGGGGATGACGGATCGGACGCGCATTGATCAGTAGCTGCCCTGGATAAACCAAAACGGGCGGGGATAAACCCCGCCCCTACGAAGAAAAATCAAGCGGTTGTCTTGGATTTCGTAGGGGCGGGGTTTATCCCCGCCCGCGTATTTTTTGCGCCATGGGGCATGGAAACCGATCGGACGCGCTTAAATCAGCGCCCTTCGGGTTCAATGGCCGGCTGGCTTGACCGGGAAAGGCTCAGCGGCGGGTGATGGTGCGGAAGCGCTGGCGGAATTCCGGCTTCAGCGCCTGGATCTGCTCCACGAAATCCCTGGTCTGGCCGATGTCCGGCACCGCGCCCCCGGCCTCCTGCACCCGGCGCGGGCCGGCGTTGTAGGCCGCCAGGGCCAGGATCTCGTTGTCGGCGAAACTGCGCTTCAGCTCGGCCAGGTAACGCACCCCCGCCCGCAGGTTTTGCTCCGGGTGCAGCGGATTGGTTAGGCCCAGCTCCTGGCTGGTCAGCGGCGTGATCTGCATCAACCCCGCCGCCCCCCGCTCGCTCAGCGCCCAGGGGTCGAAACGGCTCTCCACGTGCACCAGGGCCATCACCAGCACCGGGTCCAGGCCCTCGGCCTCGCTGATGCGCCGCACCAGGGGCCAGAGCAGGCGCTGGCGCTCCTCCACCGGAGGGTCGTCCCAGGTGCTATGGGGGGCGATGATGGGGTAGGGGGCGCGATCCAGATGGTTCCAGGAGAGGATGCGCAGGCAGGGGTCGCTGGCGGGCTGCCAGGGCGGCGGATGGAAGTGCCGCGCGCCCACAGGCAAGGCCAGACATAACGCCAGAACCACTGTCACCCACAAACCGCACCAGAGGCGGCTATTTAGGGGTTTGGCCACTTTTTGGTCAAGCTCCATGCATCCAGTCTAAAGGCACATCACTGCATGTCAAGCTGTGAAAAGACCTTTCAAGGGCCGCTTTTCTGAAACCAACCACATTACGGGGCGTTAAATTGGCAAAAAACCTTTGACTCGCCCGGCCGCGCCCGTCTAAGCTTGCCATGGGGGGCGCATTGTCTATAAATCAATATTTTCAAGGCGATGTCATGCAAGAGCCAGAATTGATCCAGAAGGCCGCCGCTGCGGTAAACGCCCGGTTGCCCCGCGGTTTCCGGCCACGCTTCGGCCTGACCCTGGGCACCGGACTCTCCGGCCTCGCCAGCGAAATCGAGGTCGTGGCCAAGCTCAGCTATGGCGAGATTCCGGGCCTGCCGGTCTCCACCGTGGAAAGCCACGCCGGCGAGCTGATCCTGGGCCGCCTGGCCGGCCAGAACGTGGCCGCCTTGGCCGGGCGCTTCCATCTCTACGAGGGCTACACCCCGGCCGAGGTGGTGCGGGCGGTGCGGCTCTTGGCCGAGCTGGGCGTGGAGGGCATGATCTTCACCTGCGCCTGCGGCGGCCTGGACCCGGCCATGCAGCCGGGGCGGGTGATGCTCATCACCGACCACATCAACTTCACCGGCATGAACCCCCTGCGCGGGGAGAACCACGACCCCTGGGGCGAGCGCTTCCCGGACATGAGCCGGGCCTACGACCCCGAGCTCTTGGACCTGGCCCGCCAGACCGCCACCGAGCTTTACATCGGCGTGTACGAGGGCGTGTACGTGGGGCTCATGGGTCCATCCATGGAGACCCCGGCCGAGACCCGCATGCTGCGCACCCTGGGGGCCGACGCGGTGGGCATGTCCACCGTGCTGGAGGTCATCGCCGCCCGCCATCGCGGCCTGCGCGTCATGGGCCTGGCCGCCGTGGCCAACGTCAACATCCCCGAGGCCATGGAGCCGGCCCCCATCGACCTGGTCATCGCCAACGCCGGCAAGGCCGGCCACGACCTGGCCCGGCTCATAAAGGGCGTGCTGGGCCGCCTGGGCTAGGCAATCCGCCCCGTCTCCTCCATAATCAGCGGACACCCTCGCGGGAGCGGCATGTGCGCGAGCTTCGCATCAGCAACGGAACCATCCTCACCATGGACGAGGCCGGCACGGTCATCGCCGACGGCGCGCTGGTTTGCCGGGACGGGCGCATCACCTATTGCGGCCCGGCCGCCCAGGCCCCGCCGGAAAGCGCGCCGGCCGCGCGCGAGCTTGACGCCCGCGGCGGGCTGATAATGCCGGGGCTCATCAACGGCCACACCCACGCCGCCATGACCCTGATGCGCGGCCTGGCCGACGACCTGCCCCTGGATATCTGGCTCACCCGGCACATCTTCCCGGCCGAGCGCCACCTGACCCCGGAGGCGGTCTATTGGGGCAGCCTGCTGGCCTGCGCCGAGATGATACGAAGCGGAACCACCAGCTTCTGCGACATGTATCTATTTGCCGGCCAGGTGGGCCGGGCGGTGGAGGCGGCCGGGCTGCGCGCGGTGATCGGCGAGGTGCTCTACGACTTCCCCTCGCCCAGCTATGGCGATTTGGACAACGGCTTCGCCGTCACCGAGGCCCTGATCCGCCGCTACGCCGGCCACGAGCGCATCAGCGCGGCGGTGATGCCCCACGCGCCCTACACCTGCTCGCCGGGGCTCTGGGAGCGGGCGGCGCGGCTCTCGGCCGACCTGGGCGCGGACGTGAACACCCACCTGGCCGAGACCCGGACCGAGACCGAGGACATCCTGGCCCGCTACGGCAAACGGCCGCTGGACTACATCGCCGACCTGGGCTTATTGAACGAGCGCCTGTGGATCGACCACGGGGTGCACCTGACGCCGGCCGAGATCGAGCGCCTGGCCGCGGCCGGGGCCCGGGTGGCCCTTTGCACCGAGAGCAACCTCAAGCTGGCCAGCGGCCTGGCCGACCTGGACGCCCTGGTGGCGGCCGGGGTCAAGGTGGGGCTCGGCACCGACGGCTGCGCCAGCAACAACGACCTGGACCTCTTTGGCGAGATGGACACCTGCGCCAAGGTCCACAAGCTCATCAAGATGGACCCCACCGCCGCCCCGGCCCGAACCGTGCTGGAGCTGTGCACCCGCCGCGGCGGCCAGGCCTTTGGCCGCCATGACCTGGGCCTGCTCAGGGCGGGCGCCCTGGCCGACGTGATCGTCATCGACACCAACCAGCCCCACCTGACCCCCATGTACAACCCCTACTCCCACCTGGTCTACGCCGCCCGGGGCGGAGACGTGCTCCACACCGTCTGCCACGGCCGGGTGCTCATGGCCGACCGGGTGCTGGAGACGCTTGATCTCAATGAGGTCATGGCCAAGGCCGGCGAGCAGGCCCACGGTTTGGTGGACCGCCACAACGGCGGCGGGGCCTGAGATGGCCGGCGCGGGCGGCGGCGACCTGCTGGTGAGCGGCGGCCCGCTCTGGGCCGGGCCGGATGCCTATTGGCCGGACGGCGCGGTGCTGGCCCGTGCGGGCCGGGTGGTCTACGCCGGCGACGCGGCCGGGCTCTCCGACTGCGTTGATTTGCCTGGCGGGCCGGCCCCGGCCGAGACCCTGGACGCGGCGGGCGGGCTGATCATGCCCGGCCTGGTCAACGCCCACCTGCACGGGCCCATGGTGCTCTTCCGGGGCCTGGCCGACGACCTGCCCCTGGAGGCCTGGCTTTTCCAGCATATCTTCCCGGCCGAGGCCCGCTGGGTGGACCCGGCCATGGCCGAACTCTGCACCCGCCTGGCCGCGGCCGAGCTGCTCTTGGCCGGCGTGACCACGGTCTGCGACGCCTACTTCTGCGCCGACGCCATGGCCAAAGCCTACGCCGGCGTGGGCCTGCGGGCGGTGGTGGCCCAGGGGGTCATAGACTTCCCGGCCCCCGGCGCGCCGGACCCGGCCAAAAACCTGGACGTGGCCCGCGAGTTCGTCCGCGCCTGGACCGGGCGCGATGCGCTCATCACCCCGGCCATCTTCGCCCACACCGCCTACACCTGCGGGCCGGCCACCCTGCAAGGCTGCTCCCGCCTGGCCGCCGAGCTGGGCGCGCCCTGGTTCACCCATCTGGCCGAGAGCCGGAACGAGGTGGACACCATCAGGGAGAAATTCGGGGCCAGCCCGGTCCGCCACCTGGAGGCCATCGGGGTGCTGCACAACCTCACGGCGGCGGTGCACGGGGTCTGGCTGGACGCCGGGGAGATGGCGCTGCTGGCCCAACGCGGGGTGGCGGTGGTGCCCTGCCCGCAGTCCAACTGCAAGCTGGCCAGCGGCATGGCCGACATCCCGGCCCTCCTGGCCGCCGGGGTGGCGGTGGGCCTGGGCAGCGACGGCGCGGCCAGCAACAACGACCTGGACATCCTGGGAGAGGTGGCCCTGGCCGCGCGCCTGGCCAAGCTCCAGACCGGCGACCCGGCCGCGTTGCCGGCGGCGCAGGCCCTGGATCTGGCCCTGGCCGGCGGGGCCAAGGCCTTGGGCCTGGGGGGCGTGGCGGGCCGGCTGCTGCCCGGCCACGCCGCCGACCTGGTGGTGCTGAAGGCCAAGGAGCCCCACCTGACGCCAATGCGCGAGCCGGCCGCGGCCCTGGTCTACCAGGCCCGCAAGGACGACGTGCGCCACGTGGCCGTGGCCGGCCGGGTGCTGGTCAAGGACCGCCAGATGCCCGGCCTGGATCTGCCGGCGCTCATGGCGGCGGTGCGCGCCCTGGCCGGCCGGGTGGCAAGCGGCTAACTAGCCGCCTTGACCGGGGTTTAGCCCTGGGGTAAAGTCTTGTCTTCCACGGCCGGCCCCACACCCCCCGGCCCCACGAGGCGGTTTTCTTGGCCATCCTCACCCTCGGCGCCCATGAGTTGCGCGGCCACGCCCAGGCCCAGACCCTGCTGCGGGCCTGGCCTTTCCTGGCCGACGACGGCGCGGAGCCGGCGGAGCGGCGCGCCTCCGTACTCCTGGCCGGCCTGAAGGATGCCGCCCGAGTCCTGGCCCTGACCGGGGGCGGCGCGGACGGGGCCTGGCGTTGGCTGGCGGCCTGGGAGCCCCTGGCCTTCGATAGCCAGGTTTTCGGCCGGCCCCTGGGGCGGATCGACCTCCTGGCCCATGCCGCGGCCTGGCCCGAGGCCGGCGCCCTGGCCGATGGGTGCGAGATCCTCAGCGCCGCCTGCGCCTCGGCCTGGGCGGCCGGGCTGGAGGGGTTGTCCCTGCGCCTGCCGGCCCGCGACCTGCTGGCCGCCCAGGCGGCCGAGGCGGCCGGCTTCCGCCTGGTGGACGTGAGCGTGGAGTGGGAGCTGGATTTGGCCGCCGGGCCCAAGCCGGCCGCGCCGCCGGCGGGCCTGGGCCTGCGCCCGGCGGGGGAAGCCGACGCGGATGCGCTGATGGACCTGGCAGCGCGGAGCTTCTGCGACCTGGAGTCCTACGGCGACCGCTTCGCCCTGGACCCCCGCCTGCGCCCCGGCTGCCCGGAGCTTTACCGGCGCTGGATGGCCAACTCCATCGCCGGGGACCAGGCCGACCAGGTGCTGGTGCTGGCCGGGGCCGGCCCGGCCGCCGACGCGGCGGGGCTGGTGGGCTTCATGACCCTGAAGAATCCCCCGGCCGGGGCCGCCGATGGCCGCGGCTGGGTGGTGCTGAACGCGGTGGACCCCGCCCGGCGCGGCCGGGGGTTGTATAATCTGTTGCTGGCCCACGGCCTGGCCGGCCTTGCGGCCGCCGGCGCAACGCGGGCGCGGGTGCGCACCAAGGTCAGCCAACTGGCGGTGATCCGGGCCTGGTCGCGCCTGGGCGCGCGCCAGGCGGGGGCCTGGCTGACCCTGCACGCCTGGCGCGACGGGGCCGCGGACATCAAAGCCTGCGAGGAGAACACATGAAACGCGTACTGGTCACCGGCGGGGCGGGCTCCATCGGCTCCTATGTCTGCGAATACCTCATCCAGCGCGGCCACGAGGTCATCGCCCTGGACAACGGCCCCTCCTTGAAGGTCGAGCACCTTTTCGAAAGCGGCCGCTTCAAGTTCGTGCAGGACTCCGTCCTGGGCCAGGACGTGGTGGAGCGCCTGGTGGGCCAGGCCGACATCTGCATCCACCTGGCCGCCATCGCCGACCCCAAGCGCTATGTCACCGAGCCCCTGAACGTGCTCAACGTCAACCTCAAGGGCTCGCTGGGCCTCCTTGACCACTGCTCGCGCCGGGGGGTGAAGTTCGTCTTCGCCTCCACCAGCGAGGTGTTGGGCAAGAACCCCAACGTGCCCTGGGACGAGGAGGCCGACCGGGTGCTGGGCCCGCCCAACATCAACCGCTGGTGCTACTCCACCGGCAAGGCCTTGATCGAGCACTACTGCCATGCCTACGGCCAGCAGGAGAACCTGCCGTTCGTCATCATGCGCTTCTTCAACGTCTACGGCCCGCGCTGCGACGACCTGGGCCAGGGGCGCGTGATCCCGATCTTTTTGGAGAAATTCTTGAAGGGCGAGCCGGTGGTGGTGCACGGCGACGGGGCCCAGACCCGCTGCTTCACCTTCATCGAGGACGCCACCCAGGCCGTGGTGGAGCTGGCCCTGAACGACGACGCCCTGGGCCAGTGCTTCAACATCGGCTCCGACCGCGAGACCAGCATCCTGGAGCTGGCCCAGACCATGAAGCAGGTGGGCAACTTCGCCAACGAGCTGGTCTTCAAGCCCCACCTGGAGGTCTTCGGCAAGAGCTACGAGGACATCCCGCGCCGCATCCCCAAGGTGGAGCGCATCAAGCGCGTCATCGGCTGGGAGGCCACCACCACCCTGGAGGACGGCCTCAAGCGCACCATCGACTTCTACCGCCAGCCGTAAGGGCCGGCGTCCCGGTTTGCGCAAGGGCGGGGACACACCCCGCCCTTTTTCATTCACTATGGGTTTGATACCCCGAAGCCTGCTTCGGCTTTAACTCTTTTCTTTACCCCTTGATACCCCGTGGCTTGCTGCGGGGTAGTTCATTCTTTTGTCTCCCCTCCTTTTCATATTTTCCGGGTGGCCCGGACAACTCGTTGTCCGGGTCGCGTAGCGACAAGAGGTTGTGGTGCGCGGCGTGGCTTCCGTGCAACACCCCGTTACTACTTGACTCCTCTTGCCCCTTTCCCCCCGCCGGGGGGAGAGGCAGGGTGCGGGGGGCCCTGCCGGCCGTCTAACGGCTTGGCGATGCGGACCCGTCTGGAGCGGGCTGCTCCCATGCCCCCGCGCGCCCGCGCCGTCAGCAACCGGCCCCGTGGATGGCCGGTCGGCCCGGCGGCAGGGTGGCCGCGTCCTGCCCAGGGGCTGCGCCGTCTGCAACGGCCTTGGCTTTGGCTCCCGGCCTCGCGCCGACCGGCCGTGTCGCCACCACGTCGAGCTGACGGCTAAGGCGCGGGGGGCGGCCCCACGGGAGGCATGAGAACGGAAGAAAAAAGGCGGGGAAGGAGAAGCCCCAGCCGATCCGCCACCTTCTTTCATTCATGAAATTTTCACTGGGTCATTGCGAGCAGCAAAGCGACGAAACAATCGCGCCAAAAACCGACTGCACCTTCGCCATTTTTCTATCATTGCCGCGTCGCAGCCCTGGCGGGCCG
The DNA here is from genome assembly GCA_043805555.1 of Pseudomonadota bacterium. Classification (GTDB taxonomy): domain Bacteria; phylum Desulfobacterota; class Desulfarculia; order Desulfarculales; family Desulfarculaceae; genus JACRDC01. Next base: position 12,527 of record JAZDHW010000064.1, on the reverse strand, counting down.
CCCCCGGCAATGACAGAATTAAGCAGAATGGCCGCCATCCGCCTCGCGGCCACCAGTTGACGCCTTACCGCGGCTTTGCTAGCCTGGGCCCAGAAATCGCCAACTCCGCCGGGGCCTTGCCCGCCCGGCGCCTGCCAGGCTCGAAGGGAAACCAGCGCATGCAGATCGTCCAGCTTCTCGTGGGTCAGATGGCCGTCTACGCCTACCTGGTGGCGTGCGAGGAAACCAACCAGGCCGTGGTCATCGACCCGGCCGGCGAAGAAGAGCGCATCGTCAAGGAAGCCCGCCAGCGCGGCTGGGAGATCGTCAAGATCATCAACACCCACGGCCACCCGGACCACACCTGCGGCAACACCCGCGTCAAGGAGCTGACCGGCGCGCCCATCGTCATCCACGCCGCCGACGCCGAGCACATGACCAGCCCCCACGCCGCCCAGTTCGCGGCCATGCTGGGCTGCGCCCCCACCCCCCCGGCTGACGAGACCGTGAACGACGGCGAGGAGATCGCCGCGGGCAACCAGGTGCGGCTGAAGGTCATCCACACCCCCGGCCACACGCCGGGCGGCATGTGCCTGTACACCCCCGGCAACGTCTTCACCGGCGACACCCTGTTCGTGGGCGGGGTGGGGCGCACCGACCTGCCCGGCGGCTCCTGGAGCCAGATGCTGGACTCCATCAACCAGCGCATCCTGAGCCTGCCCGACGACACCGTGGTCTGGCCGGGCCACGACTACGGCCCCCGCCCGCGCAGCACCGTGCGCGCCGAGCGGGAGTCCAACCCCTACCTGCACTAGGAGGCCGCCGCCTTGACCGCCGCCCGCCGCCGCCTGGCCGACATGGCCGCCCTGCCGCCAGGCGCACTGGTGCACGTGGGCGAGCAGCGCACCGACACCACCCGGATCTCCATCCTGGACTATGACCAGGACGGCGTGCGCGCGGTGGATGCGCCCGACGACCAGCAGATCAAGGACTACGCCGCCCGGCCCAGCGTGACCTGGTTTAGGGTGGAGGGCCTGCACCAGGTCGATGTCATCGCCAAGCTGGGCCAGGCCTTCGGCCTGCACCCCCTGGTGCTGGAGGACATCGTAAACACCAGCCAGCGGCCCAAGGTGGAGGAGTACGACCACTACCTCTACATCGTCACCAAGGCCGTGCTCTGGGACGACGAGGAAGACGACTGGCGCACCGAGCAGATCAGCCTGATCCTGGGCGAGCACTACGTGCTGAGCTTCCAGGAGTCCCAGCACCCGCTCTTCGATCCCGTGGCCCAGCGCATCACCAGCGCCAAGGGCCGCCACCGCACCGCCGGCCCCGACTACCTGGCCTACTCCCTTTTGGACTCGGTGGTGGACTGCTACTTCCCGGTGCTGGAGTCCCTGGGCGACCGCAGCGAGGAGCTGGAGGACGAGCTGCTGGGCCGGCCCAACGCCGGCAGCCTGAAGGAGCTGCACGAGCTGCGCAGCCTGGCGCTGTTGTTGCGCAAGGCCGGCTGGCCCCTGCGCGAGGTCATGGGCGCCCTGGAGCGCCGCGACCTGGACCAGGTGCACCCGGCCACCAGGGTCTACCTGCGCGACGCCTACGACCACGCCGTGCAGATCATGGACGCGGTGGAGACCTACCGCGACATGCTGGCCGGCATGCTGGATCTCTATCTCTCCAGCATCAGCAACCGCATGAACGAGGTGATGAAGGTGCTGACCATCATCGCCACCATCTTCATGCCCCTGTCCTTCCTGGCCGGGCTCTACGGCATGAACTTCGACTACATGCCCGAGCTGAAATGGCGCTGGGGCTATTTCGCCGTGCTGGGGCTCATGGCCGCGGTGGCCGGCGGCATGCTGCTCTACTTCCGCCGCAAGAAGTGGCTGTAGGCGCGGGCCACTCACCGCCGCACCCCATTTCCGCCACCCAGCCCATCCAGGCGATAGCCGTCATTGCGAGGCGCAACCCGGCCGGGTTGCGACGCGGCAATATCTTCTGTCTTATCCGGGTGGCCCGGACAGCCCGCTGTCCGGGTCGCGTGAGCGACAAGAGGTTGCAGCGCGCGGCTGCGCGATCATGACCAGGCCTGCAACCGGTTGCCATTTCCGGCCCCTCGCCCCCTTGGGGGGAGAGGGCGGGGTGAGGGGGCTTCCCGCCTTTGGCCTTTTTCCGGGTGGCCCGGACAACTTGTTGTCCGGGTCGCGTAGCGACAAGAAACGTATTCCCCCCGCTCTCCCGGCCGTCAGTCGGCCTGGTTATGCGGCGGCGTCTGGAGCGGGCTGTCCCTTGCCCCCGCGCGCCCACGCCGGCCGCATAAGCCTCGCACCAGTGCGCGGCTCGCCGGCCGGGTGGCCGCGCGCGCTTCGACGCGGCAGGTTTGAGGCGGCGCGGGTGATGGCCCCTGGCGATGCGATGATCCCCTTCCTTCCGGCCCATTCCCCTGCCCAAGCCTCGACCCACCCGCCGCGCGCGGCACCGGGGCCCTGCCGGCTCCCTTAAGAGCGGCCGGGCCATGGCGCGGGGGGCGGCCCCTCGTGGGTCAGGAGAACGGGTCATGGGCGGCGCTGACCCGCGCCACCATGGCGGCGGCCCCTCGTGGGTCAGGAGAACGGGGAGGGGAGAAGGAAACCAAGAAAGGAGCCTGATATAAGCCGATCCCTTCTTTCCTTCATGCATGCCCTGATTTGTTCAGCGGGTCATTGCGAGGAGCATCAGCGACGAAGCAATCGCGGCGAGCCGACTGCACGTATCTTTGCGACCACTCCGCCACGCCCCTGCCCATCAAGGCAATAGACTGTCATTGCGAGGAGCAACCCCATGGGGTTGCGACGCGGCAATCCTCCGTTGTTCTCTTTTAATGAATTGGGACCGGGAGGTTGCTTCGCTGCGCTGGCAATGACAGTTAGATGCTGCGCTTCAGGGAATCCCTCCCTTCCCTGTCATTGCGAGGAGCCCGCAGGCCGACGCGGCCTCAGGAAACCACGAAGGGGCTGCCCAAAAAGCGCACGAAGCTGGGCACCAGGTCCTTGCCGAAGACGCTCTCGCTGTCCTGGATCATGGTGGAGGCGGCCTCGTAGGCGCTGCGGGCGTCCTGGTGGGGGCGCTCGCTGGTCATGGCGTCGAAGGCGTCGGCCAGGCGCACCAAGCGCGCCGGCACGGGGGTGCGCTCGGCCTTGAGGCCGTGGGGATAGCCGCTGCCGTCGGCGTTCTCGTGGTGGTGCAGCACGATCATCAGGGCGTCGTAGGGCACCGCGCCGATCTGCAAGAGCATCTGGTAGCCCAGGTAGGGGTGCTGGCGCACCTGGGCCATCTCCTTTTCGGTCAGGGGCCCGGTCTTGGTGATCAGCCCCGGAGGCATGCGGATGCGCCCCAGGTCGTGCATCATGGCCCCCACCCCGAAGGCATGCACCGAGGCCTCGTTGAAGCCCAGGTGGCGGGCCAGGGCCATGGTCAGCATGGCCACGTTCACCGAGTGGGTGTAGATGCTGTAGTCGGTGCGCAACAGGCCCGAGAGCCGGGTGAGGACCTGGGTGTCGGCGGTCAAGCGGGTCACGGTCTGCTGCACCCGGCCCACCAGGTTCTTGAGCGCCCGGGGGGTGGTCTCGCCGGCGTTGAAGAAGGTGTTGAGGTTGAAAAGGGCCAGCTCCTGCACCACCCGCGCCTTTTGGCGCAGCGGCCGGCTGGTGTCCTCCATGATCTGGGGGGTGAAGCGCTGGAAATAGTCCTGGAGCTGCTCGACCTGCTCCAGCTTGACGTAGACCAGGCGCTGCTCGGCCGTCAGCAGGCGGTCGCGCCAGACCGCCTTGAACTCCTCGCCCTGCTCCGAGGCGGTCTCCATCACCACCTTGCGCTTGTCGCGGTCGTAGAGCGGCAGGTAAAGATCGGCTGGGCTGGGCTGGCCGGGCACCAGCACCTCCAGGGCCAGGGGGGCCATGCCATAGTCGGCCGGCTCGAAATCCACCGTGAGCCGCCCCCGGTCCAGGGGGCGATCCAGGATGCGGCGTTTGCGCGGTTGGTTGGACGGTGTTTCGGTCAAGGCATCTCCCGCTGTCGCCCCCCTATAGCAAGACAATAGCATGCCCGTTTTAGCTCCGCAACGCGGTGGGTTGACCCATCCGCCATAAGCGATTATGTTGGAAGGCATTTATTGCCACCCCTGTCGGGAGAGAGTAACCATGCTGCCCAAGCCGATGCCGTGGGGCCCGGAGCGCCTGCGCCAGGTGTCCAGCGCCTACTGGGAGTCCTGCGCCCTGCACGTCATGGTGCAGACCGGCCTGGCCGCGGCCCTGGTCCAGGGCCCGGCCACCGCCCCGGACCTGGCCCAGCGCCTGGGCCTGGACCAACGCGGCCTGGCCGTCCTGCTGCGGGCGCTCAGCGTGCTGGAGCTGGTCAGCGAGGTGGACGAGCAGTTTGTGCTCAACCCGGCCGTCGTCCCCCACCTGACCCCCGGCGACCAGCGGGACATGAGCGACGCCATCCTGCACATGGCCGACATGGTGGACGACTGGTCCCATCTGGCCGAATGCGTGCGGAGCGGCCAGCCGGTTAAGGACCCGGGCTGGGAGATGCCCGGCCCCAATCCCCGGCGCGAGCACTTCTACCGGGCCATGCGCGACATCGCCCGCCAGCAGGCCGCCGGCCTCTCCGGCCGCCTGGGCCTGCTGCCCGGCCAGCGCCTCATCGACCTGGGCGGCGGGCCGGGGGTCTATGGCCTCACCTTTGCCGAGGAGGTGCCGGGGCTCATGGTCACCGTCTTCGACCTGCCCCGGGCCCGGGAGCACTTCCTGGCCGAGAGCGAGCTGCACCCCGGCGCGACCCAGGCGGTTTTCCAGGAAGGCAATTTCCTCCAGGACGACCTGGGCGGGCCCTATGACGTGGCCTGGCTGAGCCAGATCCTGCACAGCGAGGGCCCCGAAGCCTGCTCCGACCTGCTGGCCCGGGCCGTGGCCGCCTTGAAGCCCGGCGGCCAGCTCTGGGTGCAGGAGTTCGCGGTGGACATCCCCGGCCCGGCCTGGCCCGGCCTTTTTGGGCTCAACATGCTGGTCAACACCCGCCAGGGCATGGCCTACAGCCGCCAGGAGCTGATCTACATGCTGGTCACGGCCGGGCTGCGCCAGGTGCGCTACGCCGGCCAGACCCGCGAAGGCGCGGCGGCGGCCCTGCTCTGGGGGCAGAAACCGGAATAACCCCCCGCGCCCACCCGGCGGGCGCCATCAGCAGCGGAGCAAACATGAGCGAGGACATCAAGCAGAAAACCGCAGCCACCGCCCAGCTCTACTTCGACGGCTACCCCTGGGACCGGCCCTACGACCTCTGGCGGTCATTCGACTCCGGCCTGGCCAAGGACCTGAGCCTGTTCATCACCGGCCAGATGTACGCCCGCCAGCGCATCCCCCACCCCACCCGCCAGCTCACCGCCGTGGCCGCGCTCACCGCCCTGGAGCGCGGCGAGGAGCTACGGCTGCACATCTGGGCCGCGCTCAACGTGGGCTGCGACCCGCATGACGTGGCCGAGGTGATCTTCCAGACCGGCGTCTACGCCGGCATGCCGGTGGTCAACCAGGCGCTCAAGGTGCTCAAGTCCGTGCTGGAAGAGCGCCAGCAGTGGCCCCCGGCCCCCCGCCAGGGCTGATCCCGCCCCAAGCCTTTCCCGCCGCCGCGCCGGCCCCGCTGGCCGGCCCGTGGCGCATTGGCCTGGCCGGGGCAGGGCTTGAAGCAGCCCCCCGCCTGGGATAGACTGAACCACCTACCGTCAACCCTAACTTTTGCCCAAACCGCAAAGGATAATGCAACCATGAACGTGCACGAGTATCAGGCCAAGGGGCTGCTCAAGGCCTTCGGGGTGCCGGTGCCGGACGGCGGTCTGGCCACCACCCCCGCCGAGGCTCGCGCCGTGGCCGAATCCTTGGGCCCCGGCAAATACGTGGTCAAAGCCCAGATTCACGCCGGCGGCCGTGGCAAGGGCGGCGGCGTAAAGGTTGTGGACACCCCCCAGGCGGCCGCCGAGGCCGCCCGTCAGATCATCGGCATGACGCTGGTCACCCACCAGACCGGCCCGGCCGGCAAGCTGGTGCGCAAGGTCTGGGTGGAAAAGGCCACCGACATCGCCAGCGAGCTCTACCTGGCCGTGGTCCTGGACCGCACCGCCCAGCGCCTGGCCGTGATGATGAGCCCCAGCGGCGGCATGGACATCGAGGAGGTCGCCGAGAAGAACCCCGAGCTGATCTTCACCACCCACGTGGAGCCCGGCCAGGCCCTGTGGCCCTTCCAGGCCCGCAAGCTCTTGTTCGGCTCCGGCCTCAATGCCGCCCAGGTGGGCGCCGGCACCGGCCTGATCCAGAACCTGGTGCGCCTGGCCTGGGAGAAGGAGGCCACCCTGGTGGAGATCAACCCCCTGGCCATCACCGGCGAAGGCAAGCTGGTGGCCCTGGACGGCAAGCTGAACTTCGACGACAGCGCATTGAAGCGCCACCCCAAGATCGCCGAGCTGGAAGACCCCGAGGAGACCGACCCCCTGGAGCGCGAGGCCGTCAAACAGGGGCTGAACTACATCCGCCTGGGCGGCAACGTGGGCACCATGGTCAACGGGGCCGGCCTGGCCATGGCCACCATGGACGTGATCAAGATGGCCGGGGCCGAGCCTGCCAACTTCCTGGACGTGGGCGGCGGCGCCAGCGAGGAGATGGTCACCAAGGGCTTCGAGGTCATCCTCTCCGACCCCAACGTCAACGCCATCCTGATCAACATCTTCGGCGGCATCCTGCGCTGTGACACCCTGGCCGCCGGCGTGGTGGCCGCGGCCAGGAAGGTCAAGCTCTCCGTGCCCCTGGTGGTGCGCCTGGAAGGCACCAACGTGGAGGCCGGCCGCGAGATCCTGGGCAAAAGCGGCCTGGATTTCCAGGTGGCCGGCTCCATGAAGGAAGCGGCCGAGAAGATCGCCACCGTGGCCGCCCACGCCAAGGCCTGCTGAGCCGGAAGGGTTAATCAACCATGAGCATACTGGTCGACAAAAACACCAGGATCGTGGTGCAGGGCCTGACCGGACGCGAAGGCATGTTCCACACCGAGAAGATGATCGAGTACGGCACCAAGATCGTGGCCGGCGTCACCCCCGGCAAGGCCGGCCAGAGCGTGCTGGGCGTGCCGGTCTACGACCGCGTGGCCGACGCCGTACGGGAAGCCGGGGCCGAGGTGAGCATCGTCTTCGTGCCCGCCGCCTTTGCCGCCGACGCCGCCTGCGAGGCCTCCGAGGCCGGCTGCCGCCTGGTGGTGGTCATCACCGAGCACATCCCGGTCATGGACATGATCCGGGTCAAGCAGTTCCTGAACGCCCGCGGCACCCTGATGATCGGGCCCAACTGCCCCGGCATCATCACCCCCGAGGAATGCAAGCTGGGCATCATGCCGGGCTACATCCACCGCAAAGGCTCCGTGGGCCTCATCAGCCGCTCCGGCACCCTCACCTATGAGGTGGTCCACCAGCTCACCGCCGCCGGCCTGGGCCAGAGCACCTGCATCGGCATCGGCGGCGACCCGGTGGGCGGCATGCACTACATCGACCTGCTGAAAATGTTCGCCGACGACCCCGAGACCGAGGCCGTGGCGCTCATCGGCGAGATCGGCGGCGACGCCGAGGAGCGGGCCGCCGCCTACATCGCCGAGCACTTCAAGAAGCCGGTCTTCGGCTTCGTGGCCGGGCTGACCGCCCCCCCCGGCAAGCGCATGGGCCACGCCGGGGCCATCATCAGCGGCAGCAAGGGCAAGGCCACCGACAAGATCGCCGCCATGGAAGCCGCCGGCATCACCGTCGTGCGAGCCCTGGGCGAATACGGCGCCACGGTGGCGGCGACGTTAAAGTAATTAGAGTTAGAGTGGGGGAACCCTTTTTCGTGCCGAAAAAGGGTTCCCCGCACCCCAGCCAGCCCGGCGGCTGGCCGGGGACCCCGGCCCCCACACCCCCTCCTAAAAAGGCGAGGGGTGTGGGGAAGCCCTCTAACGAATCTTAGGTGTCATTGCGAGCCCAGCGAAGCAATCTTCCGTTGTCATTTCCTGAAAAATAGCGGCAACGGAAATCCTGACCAGGGCGCAAAGAATCCTCCGCCGTAGGTGACTCTCTTCGTAGGGGCGGGGTTTACCCCCGCCCGAACCGCGGCGCTAAAAACCAAGACGGGCGGGGATGAACCCCGCCCCTACGAAGAAGGCTAACCAAAAAACATGGGCGTCATTGCGAGCGCAGCGAAACAATCTTCCGTTGTCGTTTTTCATCAAAAAACAGCGGGAGATTGCCGCGTCGCAACCCGGCCGGGTTGCTCCTCGCAATGACAACCCATCTCTGGATGTGCTGAAAACCGACCGCTGGCAATGACCAGTGGTCAACAGGCTGGCAAGAACCAGGACGGGCGGGGATGAACCCCGCCCCTGCGAAGATGGATAATGTTCCTTTCCTTTCTCCCACCCCTCTTCCCCCAGCCGGGGGGAGACGCCGGGTGAGGGGGGAGTGGCCCGGAGAGAGCCTTCAGCGTGACCGGCGTCGGCGTTATAGGCTTCGGGCGGGTGGGGCGCGGGCTCATCCGCGAGCTGTGGCTGCGCGGCCAGGGCGACCTGTTGCGCGCGGTGGCCGAGGTCAATCCCTGCGGCCGCGACGCGGCCGAGCTGACCGTTGACCTGGCCTACCTCTTGGCCCACGACCCTTGCTACGGCCGCTTCCCGGCCCCGGTCAGCGCCGAGGGCGCGAACCTCGTCATCGGCGGCCGCGCGCTGCCGGTCTTCTACGGCGGCCGGCCGGCCACGGTGGACTGGGCCGCGGCCGGGGTGGGCATCCTGGTGGAGGCCTCCGGCGACCCCAACGCCGCGGCCGAGGCCAGCGCTCTGGCCGGTAATGTGGCCGACGGCGCGGTGGAGCGGGTGCTGATCACCCGCTCCGAGGCCGCCGCCGACGTGACCCTGGTCAAGGGCGTGAACTGGGAAACCTACGACCCGGCCCGCCACCGGGTGGTGAGCTGCTCCACCTGCACCGCCAACGCCCTGGCCCCGGTCCTGGGGGTCATCGACCAGGCCTTTGGCGTGGCCAGCGGGGCCATCGCCACCATCCACCCGGCGCTCTCCGGCGACACCCTGCTGGACGCCCCGGCCCCCCAGGCCAACGCGGGACGCTCCGGGCTCACGGTGCGGCCGGTGACCAGCGAAGTGGCCCGCACCACGGCCCAGGTCCTGCCGCGGCTCATGGGCCGGCTCAGCGCCATGAGCCTGCGCGTGCCCACGCTCCTGGTCAACGCGCTGTTGGCCGACATCGTGCTGGAGCGCCCCCCGGCCGCGGCCGGCGAGGTGGTCGCGCTCTTGGAGGCCGCCTGCGCCGGCCCGCTCAGGGGCGTCACGGCCATGGAGCGCGGCTTCCTGGGCCGGCCCCGGGTGGCGGCCGATTTTCTGGGCGATACCCATTCGGCCCTGGTTGATATAAACTGGATCAGCCTCAACGGCGCGCTGCTGCGCATCCTGCTCTGGCACGACAACGAACGCGCCTACTGCGCCCGGGTGGCCGACACCCTGGCGCTGGTCATGGGACACCCGGCCTGACTTGCCCATCCCCCGCGCGGGGGAGCAGGCCCGCACATTCCTGGCGCACGGTCCCGCCCACCCGGCGGCGGCGTACGCCTCCACAGGACGCGTGGCAAGCGCGTAAGGAGGCAGGCGATGTCTTTGCAGAGTCACGGCTATCCGCGGCCGCTCATCCTCAAGAACGGCGAGGAAGTCTGGCTGCGGCCCCTGGATCCCCAAAAGGACGAGGCCCGGCTTTTCGGCTTCTTCGGCCGGTTCTCCGACGAGGACCGCTGGTACCTGGAAAACGACATCAGCGATCCGGAGATCGTCCACCACTACCTGCTGGGCTTCCACCCCTCGCGCATGATCCCCATCGTGGCCATCGACGACCTGGAGCGCATCGTGGGCAAGGGCAGCCTGCACCGCTTCCACCACCCCGGCGCCCGCGGCCACGTGGGCCGGGTGCGGGTGCTGGTGGACCCGGAATACCGCAATCAGCGCCTGGGCACCTTCCTGTTGCTGGACCTGATCCAGCTCTCGGTCAACCTGGGCCTGCGCCTGTTGTACACCGAGTTCATCAAGGGGGTGGAGGACAAGGCCATCCGCGCCGCCCGCAAGCTGGATTTTTTCGAGCAGGCGGTGCTGCCCGAATGGGCCAAGGACCGGCGGGGCAACAACTACGACATGGTCATCATGATCAAGCGCCTGCACGGCGATTTCGAGGATTTTTAGACCAACCGCATGCCAGACAGCGCCCGCCAGGTCATCGAAACCCAGCGCGGCCCGGTGGAACTGGTCAGCTATGTTCCCCCGGACGAGGTGGCGCGCCTGGACCTGGACGAGGGCATCGGCGTTTTCGCCTCCTACCGCTCCATCCTCACCTGCCTGGACAGCCTGATCCACATGGCCTGCCTGCCCGAGGCCAACCTCTGCCTGGCCCTGAGCGGCGAAAAGCGCATCGTGGGCTATTGCGTGCGGCGGCCGCCGGCCTCCGGCGAGCGCTGGGCGGCCATGGACCCGCCCATCCTGTTCGAGGTCTTTGGCGAGAACTCCCGGGGCTGGCGCAACCAGGGCCTGATGAAGCCCATGCTGGAGATGGTGGTGAACGAGCCGGCCAACGAGGCCCGCATCCTCTACATCGTGGGCTACTCCTGGACCTGGGACCTGGACGAGACCAGGAAGAACGTGATGGATTATCGCAACACCATCGTGCACCTGCTGGAGCCGCTGGGCTTCAAGCAATACCCCACCAACGAGCCCAACGTGAGCCTCCGGGCCGAGAACCTCTTCATGGCCCGCATCGGCAATGAGATCGACCGCCCGGTCAAGCGCCGCTTCACCAACCTGCTCTTCGGCATCGGCGAGGACTAGGCGTGGTCGCACCCGTGGAGCCCATCCGGGTGCTGCGCCTGATCGCCCGGCTCAACGTGGGCGGGCCGGCCCGGCACGTGGCCGGCCTGATGACCGGCCTGGACCCGGCCCAGTTCGCCCAGACCCTGGCCTGCGGCGTGGTGCAGGCCGGGGAGGACGACCTGGGCCCTGATCTGCGGGCCGCCGGCCTGGACTACGCGCCCATCCCCAGCCTGGGCCGGGCCCTGCACCCGGTGCGCGACCTGATTAGCCTCTGGGCTGTGCTGCGCCTGATGCTGCGCACCCGGCCCCACATCCTGGACACCCACACCGCCAAGGCCGGCACCGTGGGCCGGGCGGCGCTAATCCTCTACCGGCCCCTGGCCCGCCTCACCGGCCGGCCGGTGCCCCGCGCCATCCACACCTTCCACGGCCACACCTTCTCTGGTTATTTCGGCCCCCTGGCCACCAAGCTCTTCCTGGGCATCGAGCGCATTTTGGCCAAACACGCCACCTGGCGCATCGTGGCCATCAGCCCGGCCATGCGCCGGGAGCTGTGCGACACCTACCGCGTGGGCCGGGCCGGGCAATACGTGCTGCTGCCACTGGGCATCCCCCTGGAGCGCTTCGGCGACCCCGGCCCCGGCCGGGCCGCCTTCCGCCGGGAGCTGGGCGTGGCCGAGGCTGAGACCCTGGTGGGCGCGGTGGGCCGGGTGGCGGCCATCAAGAACTACGGCCTGCTCCTGGAGACGGCCGCGGCGCTGAAGGCCGCCCGGCCGGAGCTGTTTGCCCGCACCCGGTTCGCCGTCATCGGCGGCGGCGACCCGGCCGACCTGGCGGCTCTGCAAGCGCAGGCACAGGCCCTGGGCGTGGCCGAGCGGGTGATCCTGGCCGGCAACCAGGCCGACCCGGCCCGCTTCATGCCCGGCCTGGACGTGCTCTGCCTGACCAGCCGCAACGAGGGCACTCCCATGGTCATCCTGGAGGCCGGGGCCTGCGGGGTGCCGGTGCTGGCCACGGCCGTGGGCGGGGTGCCGGATTTGCTGGGCGAGGTGGTGGAAGAGGCCCCGCAGGGCTATGCCCTCCGCACGCGGGGATTGACCGCCATGAGCGGCGACGCGGCTGGGCTGGCCGCCGGCCTGGCCCGGCTGCTGGAGGATCCCCACCCGCCTGGTTTGGCCGCCAGCCTGGGCGCGGCGCTCAAGGACCACGTGCAAGCCCACTACGACCAGGCCCGGCTCATCGCCGACACCGGAGCGCTCTACCGCGCCGCCTGCCAAGCCTGAGCCCGTCACGCCGCCGGGTGGCGGTTGCCCGGTCGAATACGGCCGCCTGAGCTCGCCCAAAAGACACGGGCGGGGTTTATCCCCGCCCGCGTTTTGGATCGCGGTGAACCCGGGCCAGCCCGGTGGCCGGCGGGCTAGAACAGGCCGCTGATGGCCTGCACCAGGCCCTGGCGCAGGTAGGGCTCGGCCTCCATGAACTCCAGGTTGACCTTGCGGGCGCTGGAGGCGATGCGGGTCTGGTACTTCTTCACGCTGCTGGTCGCGGCGGTGCGCTGGCGGGTGTAGGTCTGGCCGGAGCCCTGCTTCAGGGTGGAGGAGAACTCCTCGCTCACCGCGCCCTTGGTGCGCTCACGGATCTGGATGTCGGTGACC
>JAZDHW010000063.1:0-2116 GCA_043805555.1 Pseudomonadota bacterium | reverse complement strand
CTACCGCGACGATCCCGAGCGCATCCTGGCCCTGAACCCGGACCTGGTGCTGGTGCGGCCCATGATCCACCAGGGCTATCCCCACCTCATGGCCCGGCTCAAGCAGTTCGGCATCACCGTGGCCAGCCTGCAACCCCTGGGCCCCGAGGAGCTTTACGCCTACTGGCGGCGGCTGGGGCTGCTCTGCGGCCGCGCCAGCCAGGCCGAGGCGCTTGTGTCCGGCTTCCAGGCCGACCTGGCCCGCCTGCGCGCGCGCGCCGCGGCCATCCCGGCCGGCCAACGGCCCCGCGTCTTCTTCGAATCCATCCACCGCCAGTTCAAGACCTTCAGCCCCGACAGCCTGGCCATCTTCGCCCTCACCGCCGCCGGCGGGGTCAACGCCGCGGCCGACGCCCAGCCGCTGCGCGATTCGGCCATTGCCGAATACGGCCACGAGCGGGTGCTGGCCCTGGCCGACTCGCTGGACGTCTACCTGGCCCAGGTGGGCACCATGAACCGCATCACGGCCGAGGAGATCAGCGCCACGCCGGGCTTCAGCGCGCTCAAGGCCGTGCGCGAGGGCCGGGTGTATCTCGTCGAGGAGCCCCTGGTCAGCCGCCCCACCCCCCGGCTCAGCGAGGGCATCCGCCGCATCCAGGCGCTCATCCTGCCCGGCGGGCCCGGCCTGCCCCCGGAGGCCCGGCCGTGAAGGCGGTGCTCATCGGCGGGGCGGCCAGCGGGGCGGGCAAGACCACCCTGACGCTCGCCCTCATCGCCGCCGCCCGCCGCCGGGGGCTCAACGTGCAGCCCTTCAAGGTCGGCCCGGACTTCATCGACCCCGGCCACCACGCCCTGGCCGCCGGGCGCGTGAGCCACAACCTGGACGGCTGGATGCTCCCGCCGGCCGAGAACCGGGCCATCTTCGCCCGCCACGCCGCCAATGCGGACCAGGCCGTGGACCTGGCCGTCATCGAGGGCGTCATGGGCCTCTACGACGGCTTCAGCCCGGTGGCCGAGACGGGATCCAGCGCCGAGATGGCCAAGCTCATGGGCGCGCCGGTGCTCTTGACCGTCAACGCCCGCTCCCAGGCCCGCTCCATCGCCGCCCTGGCCCAGGGCTTTTATGGCTTCGACCCGTCGCTCGCCTGGGCCGGGCTCATCGCCAACCAGTTGGGCGGCCCCAGCCATGCCGCCATCTTGCGCGAAGCCATGACCCTGGCCCCCGGCCTGGCCTTTTGGGGCGGGCTGCCCCGCCGGCCCGAGCTGGCCCTGGGCGAGCGCCACCTGGGCCTGGTCACCGCCGAGGACGGCGGCCTGGACCCGGCCGGCTTTGCCGCCCTGGCCGACTGGCTGGAGGATGCCGTGGACCTGGACGCCCTGCTGGCCGGCCTGCCGGACATGCCCCAGACGCCCGCGCCGGCCGCCGGGCCCGCGCCCGCTCCGGCCAGCCCGGCAAAGGTCCGCATCGGCGTGGCAAAGGACCGCGCCTTTTGCTTTTACTACGCCGAGAACCTGCGCCGCCTGGCCGCCGCCGGGGCCGAGCTGGCGCCCTTCTCGCCGCTCAGCGACCCCGGCCTGCCCGCCGGCCTCCATGGCCTCTACCTGGGCGGCGGCTATCCCGAGCTGCACGCCCCGGCCCTGGCCGCCAACGCCCCCATGCTGGCCGCCATCCGCGTCTTTGCCAAAAACGGCGGCGTCATCTACGCCGAGTGCGGCGGCATGATGTACCTGGCCAACTCCATCACCGACCTCGCCGGCCAAGCCTGGCCCCTGGCCGGCGTGCTGGATCTGGACTTCCGCATGCTGCCGCAGCTCAAGAGCCTGGGCTACCGCCAGGTCTTCACCACCGCCGCCTCGCCCCTGGGCCCGGCCGGCGTAAACGCCCGCGGCCACGAGTTCCACTACTCCGAACCCGTGGCCGCGCCCGCATTCGCCAACATCTACCAGGCCCAGGGCCGGCGCGGACCCGAACCCGGCACCTTCGGCCTCATCACCGGCCACACCCTGGCCTCCTACGTGCACCTGCACTTCGGGTCCAACCCCAACCTGGCCCCCCACCTGGTGGCGGCCTGCGCGCGGGGAGGTTTTTTATGAGAGTTGCCGGGGGAGAACTTTTTTGGCAAAAAAGTTCTCCCCC
>JAZDHW010000062.1:0-16413 GCA_043805555.1 Pseudomonadota bacterium | reverse complement strand
CCCGCGACCTGGCCCCGGTCAGCGCCTCGGCGGCCGACGCCATCGCCGAGGCCGCGCCCAGCGCGGACGTGGCCGGCCTGGGAGGGGTGGGGCTGAACGCGCCGGCCGCGCCGGCGTCCAGTTCCGATCTGGACGCCTATTACGAGGCGGTGCGCCTGCGCATCGAGCGCGAAAAACGCTACCCGGCCCAGGCCCGGCGGCGGCAGATCGAGGGCCGGGTGACGTTGGATTTCAGCCTGGGGCCCCAGGGCGAGCTGCGCGCCTGCAAGGTGGCCAAAACCTCGGGCAACCAGGATCTGGACCGCGCCGCCCTGGAGGCGGTGCAGCGGGCCGCGCCCTTCCCGCCCCCGCCGGCCCACCTGGGCAAGCGCGGGGTGCGCCTGGAGCTGGTGGTGGCCTTCGAGTTGAGCTGAACCCCCGGCCCCCGGAGAGGACGAAGCAGATATGACTTGATGCCAGCTAGGCGCAGTGGATGGTAGGGGGAGGCGGCCGTTCCTCCTTGGCCGGTCGGCACGGCCGCCCCCCGGGTGACGAGGGCTTGACGCCCCCGCGCGTCCATTTTCCCCCACCGTCCCCTGCAGGTCAACGTGTACCCAGGTGAGGGAAAGGAGACTTTGATGAAGCTGAGAAGAATTATGACGGTTGCCGGCCTGGTGGCCGGCCTGGTCGTGGTGGGGGTCGCGACCGGATGGGCCGCCGACGAGCCGGAGGTGGTGATCAAGAAAGACAGGCCGGTGAAGCTGGAGGAGATCAAGGTCAAGGGCCAGGGGCTCAACCGCGACGACCTGCCCACCACGGTCAACGTCGTCACCGCCGAGCAGTTCGCCGAACACCACGGCCTGCGCATCGAGTACATCCTGGACGACGTGCCCGGCGTGTACATGGGCAACTACAACCAGGCCGGCGTGGCTAACCAGATCAAGATGCGCGGCTTCGGCAGCGGCGGCCACGGCGGCGACGTGGGCGTGTTCATCGACGGCATCCCCCTGAACGAGGGCGAGTCGCACTCCGACGGCTATGCCGACGTGAACGTGCTCATCCCCCTGGAGATGGACCGCCTGGAGGTCTTCAAGGGGCCATCCTCGGCGCTCTACGGCAACTTCGGCCGCGGCGGCGTGCTGGCTTTCTATACCAAGCGCGGCGGCGAGTACAACCAGCTCCAGATGGACTACGGCTCCTTCGCCACGGCGGACATGCAGGGGGCCTTCGGCCACAAACTGACCAACAAGCTGCAGAACAACACCGCCTTCGAGCTGTTTACCACCGACGGCTGGCAGGACCACTCCGACTGGTCACGCTTAAACGCCTCCACCCGGTTCAGCTATGACATCTCCGACAGGTTCGACGTCAGCGTGGCAATCCGCGCCCACCAGTCCGAGTGGAACGCGCCGGGCTACATCCCCAAGTCCCAGTTCGACGGCGGCTGGGACAGCGCCCGCCACCAGGCCGAGGGGGCCCAGGACGACGGCGGCCACAAGAAGTACTTCAGCGAGCGCGTGGACGCCGGCTACAACCTAAACAGCGACCTGCGCCTGCTCTACTGGGCCTATGCCACCCAGCAGGACTTCACCCGCTTCCAGACCTCGGGCTTTGGCAGCGCCGCCGCGCAAAAGGAATATTTCTACGACCGCGACGTGAAGGGCACCGGCGCCAGCCTGAACCTGAACACCAAGCTGGCCGGCAAGAACCTCAACGGCGTGGCCGGCGCGGAGATCTACGACGAGAAGACCCACGCCCGGGTCTGGAGCACCTACAACCGCAACCGCACCAGCGCCCTCCAGGACCGCGACTTTGACATCGTCACCACCGCGTTCTTCGCCCAGGGCGAATACGAGCTGTCGCGCTGGTTCCGGCCCATGCTGGGCGTGCGCTACGACACCTTCGGCGGATCGCTGGACAACAACGACCCCGGCAAGATCAGCTCCTCCACCGACATGACCGACTTCGACAAACTGAGCCCCAAGTTGGGCTTCCGCTCCATGCTGGTCAAGGACCTGGATTTGCGGGCCAGCTACTGCGAGGGCTTCGCCCTGCCGTCCTCGTCCCAGAAGTTCGACCCCACCATCCAGGTGGACCCGGTGAACCTAAAGCAGTACGAGGTGGGGCTCACCTACAGCTTCAGCAAGCTGCTCTGGGCCGACGCAGCCTACTTCGTCCTGGACTCTGAGAACGAGGTCCAGGAAAACCCCATCGGTTCGGGCAACTACACCAACCTGGGCAAGACCCGCCGCCAGGGCCTGGAACTCGGGCTGCGGCTGACCCCGCTGGCCGGCCTGGAGTTCTTCGGCGGCATGACCGTGCTGGAGTCCGAGGTTAAGGACAACTCCAACGCCGCCCTGGTGGGCAAGTCTTTGAACGGCATCCCGGAGTTCGAGACCAACCTGGCCGCCCAATACACCGCGGCCAACGGCATGGGCGGCCGGGTGGATTGGCGCCATGTGGGCGAGTACTACATGGACAACCTGAACACCCAGACCTACGAGGGCTTCGATGTGGTCAACGCCGCGGTCTTCTACACCATCCCCGGCGAGGACAAGCGCAAGTACAAGGTCACCTTCGCGGTGGACAACGTCTTCGACGAGTACTACGCCGGCAACGCCTCCTACAGCAACGGCACCTACTCCTATGCGCCGGGCATGCCGCGCACCTACTGGATCGGCCTGGGCCTGGAATGGTAGCGGCCGGCCCTCATTTATTGACCTGGAGGATAGCGATGAGAACCAAGCTGTTGTTGACGGGCCTCATGGCCGCGGCCCTGGCGCTGATGGCCGGCGCCGCGCTGGCCCACGATCTGTGGATCACGGTCGAGCCGCCCCAAACCGGCCAGCCCCTGCACATCATGGCCGGCTTCGGCCATTCCTTCCCGGCCGACCAGGGCACCGAGGCGGATAAGCTCCTGCCGGCCTATCTGGTCGGCCCCCAGGGGCGCGTGGAGACCAACCCCGGCGCGAAAAACGACTTCGTGACCGCCGGGCCGCTCAAGCCGGGCAGCTATGTGGCGGTGAGCGGGCGCAAGGCGCAGTGGTTCACCAAGAGCCCGGAGGGCTATCAGGACAAGCCCAAGAACCAGGTGCCCGAGGCCGTGCGCTGCGTGCGCTCGGCCAAATACGCCAAGGCCCTCGTCAACGTGGGCGCGCCGGCCGGGGACGTCTCCCGGCCGGTGGGCCAGACCCTGGAGATCGTGCCCCTGGCCAATCCCGCTACCCTCAAGGCCGGCGTGGAGTTGGCGGTCAAGGTGCTCTACGAGGGCAAGCCCCTGGCCCACTGCCAGCTCCTGGCCACCTTCGCCGGCTTCAGCCAGCGGGAGAACACCTTCGCCTTCGCCACCACCACCGACAAACAGGGCCAGGCCCAGATCAAGCTCTGGCACCCCGGCCTGTGGCTGGTGCTGGCCAAGCACGATCTGCCCTTTGCCAACCCGGCCGAGTGCGACAAGTACATGCACTCGGCGACCCTGACCTTCACCCTGCCATGAGGCCTCTCCCCGCCCGCCATAACCCCGCCCCCCGGCCCCGGCCGGGGGGCGGGGCCGGCCTGGCCCTCATGGCCGGCCTGCTCTGGCTGCTGCTGCTGCCCGCCCCGGCCCAGGGCCACGGCATCGAGCTTAGCGCCGGCCGGGGCGAGGCGGCCTGGGCCCGGGGCGAATACAGCGGCGGCGAGCCCATGAGCTTCGTCAAGGCGCGGGTGCTGGGCCCCGACGGCCAGACCCACCAGGTGGGCAACACCGACGCCCAGGGCCGCTTCGCCTGGCTGCCGGACCGGGACGGCCCCTGGCGGGTGGTGCTGGACGACGGCCAGGGCCACCGCGGCGAGGCGGCGCTGGAGTGGCGCGCGGACGTGGTGGCCGCGCCGACCGCGGCGGCCCCGCCGGCCGAGGGCCTCAATGGCCAGCCCCTGTGGGTGCGGGCGGTTTGGGGGGTGTCGTTGTTCTTCTGGCTGAGCGGGCTGGCCTTCTGGCGGCTGGGCCGTCGCCGGCGGAGCTGATCGGGGCGGCGGCTCAGACCTGGCTGTCTGGGCCGGCCAAGCTGGAGAGGATGGCGCGCTTGAGGGCCAGGCACTCGGGTGCGTCCGTGGCGCGGGGCCGGGGCAAGTCCACCGTGATTTCCCGGCGCAAGCGGCCGGGCGCGGTGTGCATCACCAGCACCCGGTCGGCCAGCTTCACCGCCTCCTCCGGGTCGTGGGTCACGAAGACCACGGTCTGTCCCAGCCGGCCCTGCAAACCGATCAGCAGCTCGTGCATCTGGGCGCGGGTCTGGGCGTCCAGGGCGGCGAAGGGCTCGTCCATGAGCAGCACCGCCGGCTGGCGCACCAGCACCCGGGCCAGGGCCACCCGCTGCTTCATACCCCCGGAGATGGCCCGGGGCAGGTAGGCCCCGTGGTCGGCCAGGCCCACCAGCGCCAGCATGCGAGCCACCTGGTCCCGGCCGCCGCCCAGGCCGAGGCCCACGTTCTCGGCCACGGTGAGCCAGGGCAGCAGGGCGTCCTCCTGGAAGACCACCCCCCGGTCCGGGCCGGGCCGGGTCACCGGCCGGCCCTGCCTGAGCACCCGGCCCCGGTCCTGGGGCAGGAACCCGGCGATGATGTTCAACAGCGTGGTCTTGCCGCAGCCGCTGGGCCCCAGGATGGCCAGCACCTCGCCGGTGCGCACCTGGAACGAAACGCCCTCCAGCACCGGCGTCCAGCGGCCCTGGGCGTGGAAGCCCTTGCTCACGCCTTCCACCGCCAGGCAGGGCGGCTCGCCGGGGTTATGGGCCAGCGTCGCCATCACAGCCTGCGCACGCTCTTGAACAGCCGCAAGCCCCACAACATGGCCAGGTCGCACAGCCGGCCGATGCCGGCGATGAGCAGGATGCCCATGATGATGATGTCCACCCGGCCCAGCATGCGCGCGTCCATGATGGTGGCCCCCAGGCCGTCGGGCACGCCGGTCAGCTCGCCCAGCACCAGGTAGGCGAAGGAGAGCCCCAGGCCCAGGCGCAGCCCGGTGACCACATGGGGCATGGTGGCCGGCACCAGCACGGTGAGGATCAGGCGCATCCGGCCCAGGCCCAGCATGGCCCCGGCCCGCAGGATGAGCGGGTCCACCTGGCGGGCCCCGGAGGCCGCGCCCAGGTAGATGGGGAAAAAGGCGGCCAGCGCCACCAGGAACACGGTGGTTTTTAGGCCGATGCCGAACCAGACCAGGGCCAGCGGCAGCCAGGCGATGCCGGGCACCGCCCGCACCCCGTTGACGAAGGTGGACAGGAAGAGCTGCATGAAGGGCAGGCGGCCGGAGACGAGCCCCAGGGGCAGGCCGACCAGCGCCGCCAGGCCGAAGCCGCCGCCCACCCGGCCCAGGCTGGCCAGGGCGTCGCCCCAGAAGCGCCCGGCCAGGGGCGAACTGCCCAGGGGCGCGAAGAAATAGACGCCGGCGGTGGCCAGCACCTGCTCCGGCGGGGGCAGCAGGTAGGCCGGCGTCAGGCCGCCCCGGCTGAGCAGCACCCACAGGCCCAGCGCCCCGGCCGGCAGCAGCCAGGGCAGCAGCGCCACCGCCAGCGGCCGGGAGCCGGGGAGGCCACGGTTTGGCCGGGTGCTTGGCATCAGGGCTTGCGCTTGACCTCCTGCACGAAGCGCAGATCCACCAACTGGCGGTAGTCCGGCTCGCGCGCGATGATGCCCAGCGCCTTCATGCGCCCGCCCAGGGCGGCCACCCGCGCGATGAAGGCCTCGTCCATGTCCCAGGCCAGCTCCATGTTGGGCGCGGCCTTTTGCAGGATCGCCAGCGGGGCGCCGAAGCCGGCCGCCCGTTGCAGCCACTGGTCGGGATGGGCCTTGAGATACTCGGTGGCCTGGGCGTGGGCCGCCACCAGGCCGGCCACCAGCTCGGGGCGCTGGGCGATGGTCTGGCGCTTGACCAGCATGCCGGCGTTGATGGTCCCGACGCCCTGGCCGTAGTAGGGATAGGCCAGGACGCGGCCGAAGCCCGACTGCACGGCCAGGGTGGGAAAGGGCTCGCCGGAGAGGAAGGCGTCGATGGCCCCGCCGGCCAGGGCCTGGCCCATGTCAAAAAAATCCACCCGCACCAGGCTCACGTCCTTATTGGGATTGAGGCCGTGCTGGGTCAGGGTCTCGCGCAGCAGGATCTCGTGCATGGTGCCGGGCACGTAGCCGATCTTCCCGCCGGCCAGGTCCGCGACCGCCCGGATGGGGCCGTCGGCCCTGACCACCAGGGCCGAGCACTTGTTGCACAGGGCGGCCACCACCACCACCGGCTCACCGCGCGAGGCGGCGTGGATGGCGTGGGCCAGGGTGGTGCCGCACATGTCCAGGCTGCCGGCCATCAGGGCCATCTTCTGGTCGGCCGGGTTGGTGAAGGGCAGCACCTCCACCGGCTGGCCCTTGAGGACTTGCGCGTAAAAAAAGGGCTGGATGGTCTGGGCCGTCTTCCAGGTGCCCACCCGCCAGGGCGTCTGGGCCCAGGCCGCGCCGCCGGCGGCCAGGATCAGGATGCTGAAAACCAGCGTCAGGGCCCAGGACGGGGTTGATCCGCGCATGCTTCCTCCCTTGTCCTTGCTTGTCGCCCGTCCGGCGGCCCGCCTTGCGCCAGCGCGCCGGGCCCCGCCCGTAGCGTCCTCAGTAGGCGGTGGCGTAGTGGGACCGGCAGGTCAGGCCCGCGCCCCGGCCGGGCCGCGCCGCCCCGAAGCAATTGGACGGCAGGTCCACCTCCCAGCCCATCTCCCGGTGCAGGCTGGCGCAGGCCGCCAGGTCCTGGCCCCGGCCCTGGCCGGTGTCGGCCTGGGCGTCGCGGGGGCTGGAGCCCACCTCGGGGAAGACCAGGTTGGCTCCGGCCAAAAGCGCGGCGCTGTTGGGCTCGTGGGTGCAGTGGGCCTTGGCCGCGTCGCCCATCACCAGCCGGCTCACCGCCACCATGCGCGCCATCTCCAGCTCGTTGATCATGCCGTGGCGGGCCAGGGGCGAGCCGGGGAAGTTGATGCGGCGCATCACCCCGGAGTAGGTGGCGCCCATCTCCCGGGCCATGACCATGAGCCGGGCGATCTCCTCGGGGGTGTGCTCGGGCCCCACCGGCTCGACGCAGTTCATCCACTTGAGCCCCACCGCGGTGATGACCCGGATGGTCTGCACCCTGCTCTCCACGGCAAAGGGCGTGTCCACGCCCTCGCCCAGGCGCACGGCGTGGTAGAAGCCCTGGAACCCGGCGGCCAGCAGGGCCTCGCCCTCCTGGTGGTTGATGTCGCGGGTGTTGGCCACCAGGGGCACGCTGACCTCGCGGCTCAGCCAGGCGCCGATCTCCAGCAGGCGCTCGAAGGGATAGCGGCCGGTGGTCATCAGGTTCAGGGCGTCGGCCCCCTGGGCCTGGCCCGCTTTGGCCCAGGCCAGCAACTGCTCCAGGCTGAACTCCTGGTTGCCCTTGAAGAGGCCGGCCTGCTTGGCCAGCGAGCAGAACTTGCAGTTGTAGGCGCAGCCTTCCACGTTGAGCCCGATGTGGAAATGGCGCTCGCCCTTGCCGCCAAAGCTCTGGCGGCTCATCTGGTTGGCCAGGGCCATCACGGCATAGGCCTCGGGCGAGCACAGCTCCAGCCGGAGCAGGTGGACGGCCTCCTCCGGGCCGATGCCGGCCATGTCCTGGGCTTTATCGAGTATTTCTGAGGTCCTTGGGTCGAAAGGCTTGCGCAGGCTCAAAACAGGCTCTCCCGAAGGTCCGGCCGGCAGGCATGCCGGATGCCAGGGTTAGGTGAGGATTGAGATAGGAGTTTTCAATAGCTTAGGATTGTTTTCTGCAAAGAATAGCGCATGGGGAAAAAAAGTAAAGCCGCGCATGGCGCCGGGGATGCGCGCGGCGGCCGGGGACGGGAATTTGGCGGCGGGGGGGGCGGCTAGCGGCCGTCCAGCACCCGGCGCACCGCGGCCAGCAGGTCGCGGCGCTGGAAGGGCTTGGCCACGTAGCCGGCCGCGCCGGCTTCCAGCGAATCACGCACCTGGTTGTGGGCCGCGTAGCCGCTGGTGATGAGCACCTTGGCCGCGGGGTCCATGGCCAGGATGGCCTGGCAGGTCTTGCGCCCGCCCATGCCCGGCATGCCCAGATCCATGAGCACCAGGTCGATCTCCGCGGCCCGCTCTTCATAGGCGGCCAGGGCCGTCTCGCCGTCGGAGGCGGTGAGCACCGTATAGCCGGCCTCCCGCAGGCTGAGCGCCCCCAGGTCGCGCAGGGCCTGTTCGTCATCCACCAGCAGGATGGTCTCGCTGCCGCCGAGCTCTCGCAGGGAGGGCTCGGCCCCGCCGGCCGCCGCATCCGGCCCGGCCTGGGCCTCGGGCAGGAAGATCTTGAAGCTGCTGCCCTGGCCCGGCTCGCTGTAGCAATAGACCTGGCCGCCGTGGCCCTTGACGATGCCATAGACCGTCGCCAGGCCCAGGCCGGTGCCCTTGCCCACCGCCTTGGTGGTGAAGAAGGGGTCGAATACCCGGTCCAGGGTGGCGGGGTCCATGCCCCGGCCGGTGTCGGAGACGGCCAGCAGCACGTAGCGGCCGGGGCGCACGTCGCCGTGGCGGCTGCTGAAGCCCTGGTCCAGGTTGACGGCCTGGGTCTCGAAGACCAGCCGGCCGCCGTCGGGCATGGCGTCGGCGGCGTTGTTGGCCAGGTTGAGCAGGACCTGCTCGATCTGGTTGGCGTCGGCCCGCACCAGGGGCGCGTCGGGGGCCAGGCGGTCCTCGATGGCGATCATCTTGGGCAGGGTGCGCCGCAGGATGGCCAGGGCCGCGCGCACGGCCTGGTTGAGGTCCAGGGGCTTGAGGTCGGCCTCGGCCTTGCGGCTGAAGGTCAGGATCTGCTTGACCAGGTTGCGCGCGCGCAGCGAGGCCTGGAGCACCTGGTCCAGCTCGGCGCGGTTGGGCCGGCCCTGGCCGCTAAGCTCCTGGGCCAGCTCGGTGTAGCCCATGACCACGCTGAGGATGTTGTTGAAATCGTGGGCGATGCCGCCGGCCAGGACGCCCAGGGCCTCCATTTTCTGGGCCTGCTGGAGCTGGTGGGCCAGTTGGGCCTGCTCGGTGACGTCCTTCAGCACCCCGATCATGCCATAGGGCCCGCCGGGCTCGCCGCCATGGGGCGCGCCGCCCAGCAAAAAACGCAGGCTCCGGCCGTCGCGGTGCACCAGTCTGGTCTCGACCCCGTGCACGGTCCGGCCCCCGCCGGCCGCTGCGGCCAGGGCCGTGCGCAGGGGCGCGGCCTGGTCCGGCGGGGCCAGATCCACCAGGGCGCGGCCGGCCAGCTCCGCCGGGGCGTAGCCCAGGATGGCGGCCATGCCGGGATTGACGTAGCTGAAACGCCCGTCCGGGTCCAGGGCGAAGATGATGTCGGGCGCGTTCTCGCTGAGATCCCGGAAGCGGGCCTCGCTCTGGCGCAGGCTGAGGCTGGCCTCCACTTCCTTCTCCAGCGCGCCCTTCAGGCCGCCCAGCATCAGGGCGGTGGTGACGGTCACCAGGGCGTTGAGCAGCATGAAGTTGGTGACCATCACCAGCCAGACTTCCAGCGGGTTGGTCATGCCGGCGGACCAGGGCAGGTGGCCCTGGTGCAGCAGGACCGCCACCAGGAGCAGGGAGGCCAGGTTGATGACCAGGGTCACCAGGGCCGGGCGCAGGCCCAGCAGCGCGCCGGCCATCACCGAGGCCGCGAACAGCCAGATGTAGCCCGCGCCATGGGGGCCCAGCATGATCATCAGGCCCAGGCCCAGGCCGTAGACGACGAGATAGATGATCCAGGCCCGCACCTGCAGGGAGCGGCGGCGGCCCAGGAACACGGCCAGCACGGCCAGGTAGGCCACGCAGTCGATGACCATCACCGCCCAGCGCTGCTCGACGTAGGCCAGCACCAGGGACGGGGCCAGGGCCAGCAGGCCCAGCCCGGCCGCCATCAGGCTGAGGACCAAGAGGATCCGCTCGCGCCAGATGGTGAGACTGTCGGCTTCCCACACCTTGGCCGGCAACAGCGACTGTTCCAGCCTGGACCAGCGCTGGGCGATGTTTTGCAGGATTGATGCGGGCAAGGGCCCTCCGGTTGGATTCCGGTGCGACGGCGTCGCCAAGTTTGTCTGCCGCCGGGGCCAACCCGGGGTCGGCGCGGCCCCGGTTTCCGCGGCCGCACCAGAGCGCCCTAAGCCGCACCCAAGGGCAGCATTTAAAATTATAAGCACAACCAGGGCCGTTGCCCAAGCAAAGCCGTGGGCCGGCGCAACCGGCCCAATAATCATCCACCAGGGCCTGGGCGGTCGCCGCCCGGCCCGGCGCCCGCGCCCGGCGGCTGCATTGCGTGCTGGACTCCAATATGTGGGCGATTGTATTGTAGATCGTGTTGCCTGTCTTGGCGGCGGAGAGCCTGTGGAGTTGAGCGGGCTCGCAAAGTGGAAAAGAGCGGCCGCAGCCAGAAAATCCCCCGCAGACCCTGGGTCCGCTGGTCAGGGGTGCGCCCACCGGCCCGCCACTGGTGGCTTTCCCACGCCGGGCAGGTGGAAAGGGAGCGTTAATTGACTGAACTCCTGCTCAACGCGGTTATCAATCTCTTCGCCTTGCAGAGCGCCCTGCTGGGTTCCGCGGCCCGGGCGGGGGCGCGCCAGCTCCTGGCCGACTACCTGCGCCGCCACCTGCGGCTGGGCCGCATCGACGATTACGTGGAGCTTTTCGAGGCCGCCCTGGACCTGCACGCCGAGGAGGACGCCGCCGAACTGCGCCGCCGGGCGGCCGAGGTGGCGGCCCGGCTCAAGCCCAAGCTGCCCCGCCTGGAGCAGTATGTCTTCCTGCTGCGCTGCCTGGAGCTGGCCCAGAGAGCCGGCGCGGACAGCGCCCAGGAGGAGGGCGTCATCTCCGCGGTCTCCGGCGAGCTGCAAATCCCCGCCCAGACCCTGGCCGAGGCCCGTCTGCTGTGCGGCGTCGAGTCGCCGGCCGGGCTGACCGCCGCCTTCCTGGCCCCCGATCCCGGCCACCAGCCTCCCCCGGCCCCGGCGCGGGGCCTGGCCGCGCCGCAGTTCGCCGGCCGATTCCTGGTGTGGCGGCTGGCCGAGGCGGACGCCCTGTTCATCCGCGCCCTGGGCGACGGCCCCCTGACCCTGGATTCCATCCCCCTGCCCGAGCAGACCTGCCATCTGCTGCCCCCCGGCTGCATCATCCGCGACGGCCGCGGCCGCCAGATCTACTACGCGGAGATCGCGGCGGCCTTCAGCGAGGATGGCGCGGCCGCCGCCGGGCGGACGGTCTTCGCCGGCCGCCACGTGGATTTCCGCTATCCCGGCAGCGACAAGGGCCTGCACGATTTCAGCTTTTGCCAGCGCGGCGGCCAGTTGGTGGGGGTGATCGGCGGCAGCGGAGCGGGCAAGTCCACCCTGCTCAGCATCCTGAACGGCCAGCGCCGGCCGGACTCGGGCCAGGTGCTGGTGGGCGATGTCGACCTGCACCGCCAGGCCGGGCGGGTGGAGGGCGTGATCGGCTACGTGCCCCAGGACGACCTGCTCTTCGACGACCTGACCGTCTTCGACAACCTGTATTTCGCCGCCTGCCTCTGCCTGGCCAACCTGACCCCGCTCCAGCGCCGGGAGCGGGTGCTGGCGGTGCTGGCCGGGCTCAACCAGGCCGATATCGCCGGCCTGAAGGTGGGCAGCCCCCTGGACAAGACCATCAGCGGCGGCCAGCGCAAAAGGCTCAACATCGCCCTGGAGCTGATCCGCGAGCCGGCCATCCTGTTCGTGGACGAGCCCACCAGCGGGCTCAGCTCGGCCGACTCGGAAAACGTCATGGGCCTGCTCAAGGCCCAGGCGGCCCTGGGCCGGCTGGTCATCGCCGTCATCCATCAACCCAGCTCGCGCATCTACCGGCTCTTTGACGCCATCTGGGTCCTGGATCAGGGCGGCCGGCCGATCTTCGACGGCAACCCCTTGGACGCGCTGGTCTATTTCCGCCGGGCCGCAGGCCGGGCCGGCCAGGAGGAATACGCCTGCTCCCTGTGCGGCAGCGTCAACCCCGAGCAGCTTTTCGAGATCATCGAGGAGAAGGTGGTGGACGAGGCCGGCCGCTACACCCGTGAGCGGCGCATCGCGGCCGCGCAGTGGCACCGCCGCCACCTGGAGCGGCAGGAGGCCGATCCGCCGGCCTGCCCCGACGGGGGCTCCGCGCCGGAGCGGCGTCTGTGGCGGCCCGGGGTCTGGGGCCAACTGGGCGTGTTCTTTTTGCGCAACCTGAAAAGCCGCCTGGCCAACCGCATGTACATGCTCATCAACCTCCTGGAGCCGCCCCTGCTGGCGGTGCTGGCCGCGCTCCTGTGCCGGGGGGCCTGGGGCGGCGACTACGGCTTCGGCGACAACCCCAACCTGGGCATCTTCTTTTTCATCAGCGTGATCGTGGCCCTGTTCATGGGCCTGTCGGTGGGGGCCGAGGAGATCAACCGCGACCGCAAGATCCTGGAGCGCGAGAAGTTCCTGAACCTTTCCTGGCCGGCCTACATCGCGGCCAAGACCCTCTACCTGGCCCTGGTCAGCGCGGTGCAGATGGCCATCTTCGTGGCCGTGGCCCTGCCCATCCTGGCGGTGCCGGATTTCGCCCTCACCGCCTGGCTGGTGCTGTTCGCCTGCTCCCTGGTCTCCTGCCTGGTGGCGCTGAACATCTCGGCCACCCTCAAGTCGGCGGTCACCATATACATCATGATCCCGCTGCTGCTGGTGCCCCAGATCATGCTGGGCGGGGCGGTGGTGCCCTATGACGAGCTGACCTGGCGCGACGCCGACCACCACCGCGCGCCCCTGGTGGCCGACCTCATGCCCTCGCGCTGGGGCTACGAGGCCCTGGTCATGGCCCAGTTCACCGGCAACCGCTTCCATGGCCAGTTCTTTGCCGACGACTGCGCGGTGCGCCAGGCCGACTACCTGACCGACCGTTACATCACCGAGCTGCGCGGCCTGGCCGATTTCCCCTTCCTGGGCGAGGAGGGCCCCGCGGTGGCGGCCAAGACCGCCCGCGCCCTGCGCATCCTGGGCCACGAGCTGCCCCGCCTGGCCGCCCGGACCGGCCAGGCCGCCCCGGCGGTTCTGGACCGGCCGACCCCAGGGGCCTATGACCGCGCGGACCAGACAGAGGTCAAGGACTTCCTGGACCAGGCCGAGGCGGCCGTCCAGGCCGGCCGCCAGGCCGCCGCCCAGCGCCTGGATGACCGGGAGAACGCCCTGGTGGCGGCCCTGGGCCGGGATGGCTTCGAGCGTCTGCGCCGGGAGAACCACAACCGCGAGCTGGCCAAGCTGGCGCTGGACCAGCAGGCCCTGGAGGACCTGCGCCTGGGCCGCAACCGGGTGGTCCAGTTGACCCTGCCCGCCTGCCGCGAGCCGGAGTCGCGCCGGGGCGACGCCCATTTCCTGGCCGCCGCCAAGCGCCTGGGCCCCTGGCGCATCCCCACCCCGGCCTTCGACCTGGGGGTGCTGGGGGTGATGGCGCTGCTCCTTTATGCGCTGTTGTATTTCGCCGTGCTGCCGAGAATCTCGGACGGCCTGGCGGGCCTGGCCGATGGCCTGCGCCGCCGCCGGGCGCGGGAGAGTTGAGAGGGAAGCCGCCCTCGGGCGGGCGTACGATCGTCAATTCAACTGGAAACCTAGCGAGGAGGGTGAAGATGAGGATGAGGAAATCGGTGCTGTCCCTGCTGGCGGCGTTGGTCCTGGTCCTGGCCGCCGGCGCGGCCCTGGCCGCGGACAAGGCCCAGGTGCTGAAAGACGGCGCGGACAAGATGGAGGCCCTGATCTGCGAGGCCGAGGGCTTCGCCATGACCAAGAAGGTGGAGCTGTTCAAGGAAGCCGGCCTGGCCTACCAGGCCAGCCTGACGGTGCCGGTGAAGGGCGTGATCGCCTGTAAGAGCAAGGAGCAACTGCGCATGCTGTTCGGCATGTACTCCTTTGACGCCAACTACGCCCTGCTCTTCGGCAAGAAGAAGGAGTTCGCCGCCGCCCAGGCCATGGTGCGCAAGGAAATCCCCGAAAAGCTCAAGCTGGCCGGCAAGATGAAGGTTAAGGGCATGACCCCGGACGAGTTGAAGAAGGTGGCCGAGGACCCCACCAGCCCGGCCAACCGCGAGCTTTTCATGAAGTACGTCATCGCCAACATTCATGACTTCATCGCCCAGTCCGCCAAGGATCCGGCCATGATGGACCTGATGGTGGACTCCTTCTACGGCGCGGCCATCCATGGCCTGTATGTCTCCTGCAAGCTGGCCCTGGGCGCTGGGGTGGGCGATAAGCTGGTGGTGGTGTTCAACGAGCAGGCCAGTCGCCTGGACAAGGCCAACCAGTTGGTCGAGGCCTATGCAGGCAACAAGGAGCTGATGGCCCTGGTGGAGAAGGACCAGCGCCAGAAGGTGCTGGGCCCGGCCCTGGCCCTGCTCAAGGAGAAGAAGGGCAACCTGAGCGAGGCGGACGTGAAGAAGATCCTGGCCCTGATCGAGCCGGAACACGCCGCCCTGATCAAGGCCTGCAAGTAACCCCCCGCACCGGAGGCCGGACCGGCCGGCGGCCCATGAGCCCCGGCCGGCCCGTTGCCCACCCTCCGAGGCGATCCGCCTGAAGCGTTACCAACCAAGCGCCGCAAATCAAGCGGAGAACGCCTAAAAGCTAGACGTTGAAGCGCACGTGCAGGATGTCGCCGTCCTGGACCAGGTAGTCGCGGCCGCAGAGCTTCATCAGCCCGGCCTTCTTGATGGCCGCCTCCGAGCCCTGGGCGATGAGGTCCTCGTAGCGCATCACCTCGGCCCGGATGAAGCCGCGTTGCAGGTCACTATGGATCACGCCGGCGGCCTCGTCGGCCGGGGTGTCGCGGCGCACGGTCCAGGCCCGCACTTCATCCTCGCCCACGGTGAAGAAGCTGATCAGCCCCAGGGCGGCGTAGCTAGCCCGGATGAGCCGGTCCAGGGCGCTCTCGGTCAGCCCCAGGTCGGCCATGAACTCGGCCCGCTCGTCGTCGGGCAGTTCGGCCAGCTCGGCCTCGATGGCCGCGCGCACCACCACCGGGGCCTCGCCGCCCCCGCCGCCCAAATCCGGGGCCGCGGGGTCGTCCTCAACGTTGTTGGCCACGATGATCAACGGCTTGGCGGTGAGCAGCCCGAAGCCCCGGAGCTTGGGGTGCAGGGCGAAGGCCGGGTTGTCGCGCAGGGCGCGGTTGTCCTCCAGGATGGCCTTGGCCTGCTCCACCAGCTCCAACTCCTCGCCGTCCACCTTGCGGCCGCGCTGGCGCTCCTGGGCGATGCGCTCCAGGCGGCGTTCCACGGTGATGAGATCGTTGAGTAAAAGCTCCTCGAAAAAGGCCTGGTGGTCCGCCGCCGGCCGGGGCGCGCCCAGGCCGGCGTCAAAGTTGCGCACCACCTCGATGAGGGCCTCGGCCTGGCGCAGCTCGGCCGGAAGCTTGGTGGTGGGGTCGTCGGCCTTGGCCATGGGCGCGGCCGGGTCCAGGTAGGTCACCTGGGCGTAGGTGGTCTTCTTGGGGTTGTAGAGCGCCGAGAGCTTGTCCACCCGCTGGTCCGGCACCGGCAATATCACGGTGCCGGCCTGGTCGCGGGCCTTTTCGGCCACCAGCTTGCGCCCGGCCAGGGCGGCGAACAGGGTGGATTTGCCGGCGGAGGCCAGGCCGCACAGGGCGAGCTTCATTTGCCCGCTCCCAGCAACTTGGCGGCATCCTTGGCGAAGTAAGTCAGGATGATGTCCGCGCCGGCCCGCTTGATGCCCACCAACGTCTCCATCATCACCCGGTCGTGGTCGATCCAGCCCCGCTCGGCCGCGGCCTTGACCATGGCGTACTCGCCGCTGACGTTGTAGGCGGCCAGCGGCACATCGAAGGCCTCGCGCACCCGGCTCAGCACGTCCAGGTAGGGCAGGGCGGGCTTGACCATGATGATGTCCGCGCCTTCCTCGATATCCAGGGCCACCTCGCGCAGGGCCTCGGCCCCGTTGCGCGGGTCCATCTGATACGACCGGCGGTCGCCGAACTGGGGCGTGCTCTCGGCCGCGTCGCGGAAGGGACCGTAGAAGGCGCTCGCGTACTTGGCCGCGTAGCTCATGATGGGCAGGTCGTCGAAGCCGGCCTCGTCCAGGGCCTCGCGGATGGCCGAAACCCGGCCGTCCATCATGTCGCTGGGCGCGACCATGTCGGCTCCGGCCTTGGCATAGGCCACCGCAGCCTTGGCCAAAAGGTCCAAGGTGGCGTCGTTGTGCACGTCGTTTTTCTCGATGATGCCGCAGTGGCCGTGGTCGGTGTACTCGCAAAGGCAGACGTCGGGCACCAGAAGCAGGCCCGGCACAGCCTTGCGCACCGCGCGCAGGGCCTTGGGCACGATGCCGTTGTCGGCGTAGGCCCCCCGGCCCAGGGCGTCCTTCTTGTCCGGGATGCCGAAGAACATCACGGCCGGGA
>JAZDHW010000061.1:0-4590 GCA_043805555.1 Pseudomonadota bacterium | reverse complement strand
CTCCGGATCCGGTTGGCGCTGGTAGAGCACCTGGCTGCAATCCGGGCAAATGGTGTGGGTCAGGCTGGCTTCGCTCCTGTGCTCGATATAGGCGTCCAGGGGCCACCAGCGGCCGTGCTCGTCGCGGATGCGCTTGCAGGCCGCGCAGATGGGCAACAGACCCCGCAGGGTCTTGACCTCCTTGAGCAGGCGCTCCTTCTCGGCCAGGGCCTGGCCCAGTTGGCGCACCAGGTTCTCGCGTTCCTGCTCTGCGGCGCGGCGGCTGCTGATGTCCTTGCTGAGCCCCACCACCTTGAAGCGGCTGTTGACGTCCTTGAAGACCTTGGCCGATATCTCCACCCAGTAGGAGTGCCCGTCTTTGTGGAGCATCTCCACCTCCAGGGTGCGCTTGGCGGCGCGGCCCTGCTCGCAGAGGGTCACCTCCTCGCGCAGCATCGCCATCAGGTCGGCGTAGGATTCCGGGCGCAGGCGGTCGCTTATGGTCAGCCGGCTGTACTCCTCGGCGTTGTAGCCGCTGAGGCGCTGCACGGACTGGGTGATGAAGTCGAAGCGTTGGGTCTCGATGTCCAGCACCCAGATGGCGTCGATCAGGTTGTCGGCGATGAGCCTGTAGCGCTCCTCGAGTTCATTGAACTTGTCCTGGAACTTGCCGAACATGTCCTGCCGCTCCTGGCGCTCGATGGCGCCGGTGAAATAATGCCATGCCTGCCAGTCTGGCGGCGCGCTCCGCGGCCGCGGAGCCTGGGGATCGCGTCCGCGCGCGGGTGGCGAACATGGAGTTCCCCGAAGTCGCGGTAATTGTCCGTACATCGCGTCCGCGCGCGGGTGGCGAACATGGCGGGACAATCCCCAGGGGGCAGGCCGGAGCGGGTCCGAGCCAACCCACCATAAACCAGTTGGCGGATTTTGATCAATCGCCATCGCGGCTGGGGCTCCCCGCAGAGCCGGGATGGGAAGTTTCCGCTTTTTCCGGGTATATTCTGGACGAACCCGCGGCGGGATGTGGTTGTCCTGAAGTTGGCGGCGTTTTGAGAATGAACCCGGTAGCGGCCCGGCCTTGGGTTCGCCCCCCCCTGCCCGGAAGAAAAAGGTTCAGGGCCCTGCACCACAGCGTGGGCATGGCCCACGCCCACCGCCCCTGGGGCCGTCCCGCCTTCTACTTCATCGCCGATCTGGTGGCGTGCGCGATCCTTATTCCTGCGCCGCCCGCCCTTCCGGTTGCGGGCCTGGACCGGGGTGACCGTCCTCTTCACCCTGGGCCTGGCGGCCATCCCGGCCCCGCGCCCGGCCGGCCTGCCCGCGCCCTGGGCGGTGCAGAACAAACCGGTGGAGCGGCGCATGCTGCCCGATTGCATGGCCCGCGCCGTGAGCGCCTCCCCGCTGGCCGAGGCCATGTGGTGACATTATCCCTGCGGCGCACAGGATTGTGGCGGCGGGCGCGGGCGTGGCGGCCAAGATCGGGAAAACCTTTTACTTGGGCAGGATAAGAGTATTATAAAATAAAGAGTTACCTGGCATGGCCTGGACCGGAGCCGACGGCGGCCCGCCTCCGGGATTGCCTGCTGCACTTCAATCATCCCGGCGCCAGGTCGGGATGAAAGATGAGGATCCACCTATTGATGCACGCCGAAGACCAAGCCCAGGAAGGCGCCCCAGGCGCGAAGCCCGCCAAAACCTGGCCGCTGGCCTCGCCCCAGGCCGCCATCTGGGCCGAGGCGGCCGCGATGCCGGAGCGGGGCGCGGCCTTGATCTACAACGTGGGGGATCTGTTCTGGATGCAGGGGGCGCTGGACGCCGCCGCCCTGCGCGCGGCCATCGCCCACGTCCAGGCCGCGGCTGACGTTTTCCGCCTGCGCTTCATCACCCAGGATGGCGAGCCCCGCCAGCATCTGGCCCCACGGGCGGGCCTGGACTTCGCCCTGGTGGATTTCTGCGGCGCACAGGACCCCGAGGCCGCGGCGCGGGCCGAGGCCCTGGCCCTGTGCCAGCGCCCCTTCGACCTGGCCCGCGGCCCCCTGGTGCGCCACCGCCTGCTGCGCCTGGCCCCGGACCGCCACGCCTGGCTGCGGCTCTTCCACCACCTGGTCATCGACGGCTGGTCGGGCCGGCTCATGGC
Organism: Pseudomonadota bacterium; assembly: GCA_043805555.1. Taxonomy (GTDB): domain Bacteria; phylum Desulfobacterota; class Desulfarculia; order Desulfarculales; family Desulfarculaceae; genus JACRDC01. Next base: position 2,474 of record JAZDHW010000061.1, on the reverse strand, counting down.
CGACGCCGTGGCCGCGGCCTATGCCGCCAGCGTGGCCGGCCAGGCCCCGCCCGCGCTGGAGCTGGGCTCCTACCTGGATTTCGTGACCGCCGAGGCGGCTTATCCCGGCAGCTCGGCCCACGCCGCCGACGTGGCCTATTGGCGCGAGCGCCTGTCCTCGCGGCCGCCCCTGGCCTGTTTCGCCCCCGGCCCGGCCCGGGCCCCGCAGCGCCTGGCCGCCTGCCTGCGGCGCGCGCTGGACCCGGAGGCCATGGCCGGTCTCAGGGCCGCGGCCGAAGCCTGCGGAGCCTCGTGGCCTTCCTTCCTGCTCGCGGCCTTCCTGGTGCTGCTGGGCCGTCAGGCCGGCAATGCGCACCCGGCCTGCCAGGTGGCCCTGCTCAACCGCCGGGGCCGGGCCGAGCGGGCCACCTTGGGGCCGTTCTTGTCCATTTCGGCCCAAGGCCTGGACCTGGACCTGGACCCGGACGCACCCTTCAGCGACCTGGCCGCGGCGGTGGGCCGGCAGCAGCGAACGGACTTCCGCCACGCCCGCCTGACCCCCCACCACCAGACCAGGGCCGGCCTGGACCCCTGGCAAGGCGGCGGTCCGTCCGGTGCGGTCTTCAACGTGCTGGACTTCGTCTACAACCTGGCCTGGCCCGGCCTGGCCGTGGAATACGAGATGGTCTCCAGCGGCCCCACGCCGGATATCACCCTGGTGCTGATGGGCCAGCAGCGCCAGCAGCGCGGCGGCGGGCTGGACGTGCATTGGCAGTACAACCCGGAATGCCACGACCAGGCCGGGGTGGAGCGCTTGGCCGAGCGCTACGAGGCCCTGGTGGCCGCGGCGGCGGCCGCGCCGGACCTGCCGCTCAGGCGCCTGCCCCTGATGGGCCCCCAGGAGGCGGCGACCATCGCGTCCTGGGAGCAGGGCCCGGCCCTGCCGCCCGGCTGCGGCCAGACCCCGGTGGCGGCCCAGGTCTGGCAACGGGCCCAGGCCACGCCCGCGGCGGTGGCGGTGGAATCCGGGGACGAGCGTCTGACCTATGCCGAGCTGACCGGCCTGGCCGCGGCCCTGGCCGCGCGGCTCAGCGCCGCCGGGGTGGGGGCCGATAGCCCGGTGGGCCTGTGCGTGGGCCCCTCGCCCGGCCTGGCGGCGGCCTTCCTGGGCATAATGGCCGCGGGCGGGGCGGTCACCCCCCTGGACCCGGCCCTGCCGCCGGCCCGCCTGCGGGCCATGGCCCAGGGCGTGGGCGCGCGCTGGGTGGTGGCCCAGGGCCGCACCCTGGCCCGGCTGGACCCGGCCCTGGCCGCCGAGGCGACCGTCATCGACCTGGATGCGCTGGAGCCCCTGGCCCCGGAGGCGGCCCTGGCCTTTGCCCCGGCCGCGCCGGCAGGGGGGCAACTGGCCTGCATCTTCCACACTTCCGGCTCCACCGGCCGGCCCAAGCCGGTGGGGGTGACCCAAGACGCCCTGGCCATGAAGATCGAGACCATCAGCCGGTTCTTCGCGGTGGGGCCCGGCGAGTGCGTCTGCGCCGCCGCGGCCATCGCCTTCGATCCCATCCTGCAACAGATCTTCATCCCCCTGACCCAGGGCGGGCGCATCTGGTTCCCCGGCTCCACCCTGCTGGTGGACCCGGCCAATTTCTGGCGCGAGTGCGCGGCGCGGGAGGTGACCCACCTCAACCTGGCCCCCACCCTGCTGGAGAATCTGCTGGAGGACCCCCCGGAGGCGGCCCTGCCCGCCCTGCGCCGCCTGGTGGTGGGCGGCGAGCCCATGCCCGCGGGCCTGGCTCCGCGCGCGGCGGCGCTCCTGGGGGCCAAGGCGGTCTGGAACATGTACGGCCCCACCGAGGCCACGGTGGATTCCACCGGCTGGCGGGTGGACATCCACGACGCCCCGGCCGAGGTGCCCATCGGCCGCCCCCTGCCGGGCTACGCCATCCGCCTGCTGGACGACCGGCTCCGCCGGGTGCCGGTGGGCGCCCAAGGCGAGCTGTGCATCGGCGGCATGGGCCTGGCCCGGGGCTACCTGGGCCTGGAGGCGGCCACCCGGGAGAAGTTCATCCCCGATCCCTACGGCCCACCCGGCGCGCGGCTCTATCTCTCCGGCGACTACGCCGCCTGGCGCGCGGACGGGGCGATCGTCTTCCGCGGCCGGCGCGACGACCAGGTCAAGGTGCGCGGCCAGCGCATCGAACTGGGCGAGGTGGAGGCCGCCCTGCGCCGCCAGCCCGGCGTGCGCCAGGTCGTGGTCTGCCACCGTCCCGACGAGCACGGCGGCCGCCTCACCGCCTACCTGGTGGGCCAGGCCGCGCCGGCCGAGCTGCACCGGGCCCTGGCGGCCGCGCTGCCCCGGGCGGCGGTGCCGGAGGCCTTTGTGCGCCTGGAAGAGCTGCCGCTGTTGCCGGCGGGCAAGGTGGACCGCAGGGCCCTGGCCGCCCTGGAGCCGGAGGCCTCCGCCCCCGCCCCCGCCCCGACCCCCGCGCCCC
>JAZDHW010000060.1:0-13237 GCA_043805555.1 Pseudomonadota bacterium | reverse complement strand
CACTTCGGCTCGTGCTCCCTCACAGCAGAGAGCAGACTGTGGACAGTATCGCATCCTTGCTCTGTCCACTCGTATTCCGGTCATGCTCGTGCCCCGGATGGCATCTCCATGCCAGCGCCGGAATCCGGGCGCACTGTAGGTCAGGTCCGCCACCCAAACCTGGTTGGTCCTGCCAACGCCAGCTTGCGCAGCAAGTAGGGGAAAACCTGGTGGCCAGGCGCTGGCTGGCTGGTCTTGGGCCGCTGGTATATGGCTTCCAGGCCCATAAGCCGCATCAGCCTTACCACCCGTTTACGGTTGACCACATGGCCCTCGGCCTCCAGCCAGGCCTTCATGCGCCGTGAACCGTAGAACGGCGTCTTGAGGTATTGCCGGTCCATCAAGGCCATCAACTCCAACTCGTAGGCCGAGGGGCCAGCGGGCTGGTAGCACAGCGCCGACCGGCTCACCCCCAACAGGCGGCTCTGCCGGACCAGGGACAGCTTCCGGTGCTTGGGCTCGACCATCGCTAGCCGATCCGGCCGGCTCAATGATCGAGCTTTCTGGCTAAAAAATCCCGCTCCACCTTCAACTGGCCGATCTGCTTGTACAGATCGGGCGCCAGCCTGTCCTGGTCATCGCCCTGCCGGCGCCGGCCGTCCTGGAACAGCTCGGCCGCCCCCTCCAGCAAGGCCTTCTTCCAGGCGTGTATCTGGCTGGGATGAACCTCGAACTGGCTGCCGATCTCGGGGATGGCCTGCTCCCCTCGGAGCGCAGCCAACGCCACCTTGGCCTTGAACGACGCGCTGTGCTTCTTACGCTTCTGCCTCATGTCCTGCTCCTTGTGCTTCAGACTTCTACGAGCAGAACACTCTCATGTCCATCTGTCCAGTTTTAGGGGACCACCTCAGTCGCGCCGGGACCGCGCAGCCAGAGCAGGTGGGCCAGTTGCAGGAGTTGGCGGGCCAGGCCGGAGGCGTCCCAAAGGTTCAGACGCTCCAACTCCTGCCGGGCCGGTCCCTGCTCGCTAAATGGTTCGGGCCAAGGCGGCAGCTGCTCCAGCCAGGCCGATCCCAGGGGGCCCAACTGGCTCTGCAACCCCAACCAGCCCTGCAGGCCGGCCAGCAGCAGGTTGTCGCCCCGCTCGGCCGCCTCTTCGGTGGTCAGGCTGAAGGCCTGTTGCTCGTGGCGCACCACCAGGTAATTTCGGTGCCGGCCCAGGCGCCAATCCAGCTTTCCAGCGGCCAGGGCCGCGCTGAAACCCAGCAGGCCCGCGGGTTGGGCCAGGCTGCCGCTGAGACTGGGCAGTATATTCAAGTGGCCCAACCCCATGCTGGCCGCCGCCCTCGCGGCCAGAGAACTCTGAATGAGTTCTGGCCAGACCAGATGCAGGTCATTGAGCGGCGTCGGGTTGGCGTAGACCCGTGCGTAGGAGGTCGTGTTGCGCAGGGCCTGACAGGCGCGGGAGTGCAGCAGAGCCAGGCGCCCAGGCTCCCGGCTTTGCAGGTCGTGCAGGGTGATATTGGTGCGGCCGCTTAAATCCTTCTCGCACAGGGCGGCGTCCGTTGGCGGCCAGGCATAATAATGCAGCCGCTGCACCTCATCCTTTTGCCAGGAGGCCTCCACCTGGGGCGGCACCAGCTTCAGCCCCGCCCAAAGCCCGGCGATGGGGTTTGGCGCGAACGCGGCCACCGGCTGGTCGGCCAGCCAGGCGCAATGGTTGCCCAGGATGGTCTGCAGCTCCCGACACAGGCCCTGGACCTGGTCCACCTGCGGGTCAAAACGCTGATCGTGCCGGCCGAGCAGACGCAGGCGCACCTGGAAGCCCTGGCGGTCGCGCGATAGCCGCGGCTCCCAGATGAAACGGCTCACCAGATCGTCGCGCCAGGGGTCGTAATGGCGCTTATAGAGGACATCCTGCACATTGTCGTTGCAGAGATAGGCCAGGGCGCCGCTGGCGGGCCAGGCCGCCAGGCGCAGGCGCGCCGCCTGATAGGCATCGTTGAGGGCCCGGCACAGGCCCAGGGTCGCCTGCGGGTCGTCTTCCTTGCCGCCCAGTTGAAAGGCCTTGGCCGGCGGCGGTCCATCCACCAGCGCCCAATCCCACATCTCCAACGCGGCATGGGCCTGGCGCAGGCGGGAGCGGAAGCTGGTCAAGGCTTCGATCAGGCTGTCCGCGCTGAACACCACCCCGGCCAGGGCGAACTGCCCTTTGTCCTTGGCCGCCTGGGTGTGCAGGATGGCCGCGTCGCACTGGCCGGCCAGGCTTTCCAGCGCCGCCAGGGCTGCGGCCAGCTTGCCGCGCCGGGCGGCCACCTGGACCCCGGCGTCGGTCTGCCCGGCCAACTCCAGGGTGCCGTTCAGGCACACCGACAGCCACTCTTCCAGGAGCAGGGAGAGCCTGTCCAGGTCAAGGCGCAGCGAATCCTCGGTCACCAGGGCGTCGGCGAACTGGAACAAGCCGCCCAGGGCCTTGACCGCGTCCAGATAGGTCGCATCCTGGGTCAAGTTAACCAGGCAGGGCAGGATCAGCGGGCGCTCGCGCACCAACTCGGATGAGCTTTGCAGGAGAGCCAGGGCGGTTTGGACGTCCTGGTCGGTTTGGGCGTCGCGAGGCAGGGTGAACCGCCCCTGCTGCTCCTGCACCCGCAGCAGGCGGTCGCCAATGAGCTCCCGCAGCAGGCGCAGCGAGAGCACCTCCATCAAGTCGTCCACCGGCAGGCGAAGCACCGAGAGCCCCAGGGAGGTCACCGCGGTCTGGCCGCTGGCCCGGGCCACGCCGGCCTCGGCCTGGGACTGGCCCTGGAAATGGCCCCGCAGGTTGGGGCTGAGCAGCCAGAGCAGCATGGCCTGGCTGGTCAACGCCGCCAGCGTCCCCCCGCTGGGGCCGCCGGCGGGCGGGTCTATCCAGAACACCCGGTCCAGCACCCGGACCGCCGTCAGGCGTTCGGCCGGACCGGGGCCGTACACGGCCTCGATGGGTGGTTGGTCGGCCTGTCCGGCCAGCCATTCCACCTCGCGCAGCAGGGCCTGGTAGTTGGCGCACTGGTCGGCCGGGGGTTGGGCGCCCGCCTCGGAATAGAGGTAGAGGCTGAGGCCGGCGCTGGATCGCCCGGCCTTTTCCAACCGAGCGCGCAGACCCAGGGCCAGGTCGCCCAGTGCGCCGTTGGCAGCCTGCTCGCCGGCGCAGACCAGCAGGACGTCCAGGGGCTGCCCCTTGGCCGGGCCCTGGAGCAGCGCCTGCAGCCGCTGGTCCAGGCGCTGCCAGGCTGCCTCGCGGTTAAAGAACCAGGCCGCCCGGGCCAGGGGCCGCTCCTGGCCCAGGGTGTCCGGCCGGTTTAGATCGGGATAGCGGTCGAGCAACCGGCGGGCGTCCAGCCAGGCCAGATGGGGATAGGCGGCCGGATCCTGGTCCACCTGGCGCAGGCGTTGCTCGAAATCCACCCCCTGGCAGAGATCCAGGCGCTCCTGCTCGCTGAACACGGGGGCGGGGAGGGATGCTTGCCGCTCCTGGCCGGTGTGGACCCAGAGCAAAACCACCGGCGGCGGCGGCCCGTCGGGAGGGTAGAGGCCGGCCAGCTCTTTCTTGAGCCGCGCCAGCACCTGCCCGCCGCCATCGCCCAGGCCCACCACCAGGGCCGGTTGGAGCTGCGGTTTGAAGTTGGGCTGGGTGGCGATGGCCACCAAGCGGGCCTCCGGCGGCTTGCGGAAGGGCTTGAGCGGGAGTTCGGGGATGACCGGTGGCAGGGAGGCGCGCTTCCGGAACCAACCCACCAGCAGCCACAGGAGGGGGTTGAGCAGCCAATGCAGGAAAATGGGACACCAGGCGGGCAGCACCAGCAGGCGGGGGCCGCGGTTGGAAAATTTCTCGTGGGAGAGCCCCTTGGCGTCCAGGGCCACCATACGCGCCGGCCCGGCGGCCAGGTGATGCCAGCCCGGCAGGGTGGGGGTCAATTGATAGCTAACCTGGTTGTCGCCGCCGTGCAAAAACGGCAGGTACCAGGTCAACCCGCCCTGAACCGGGTTCCAGGCGTGGGGGTTGACGCGGCCGTGGCTGGTGTAATTGAACTTTTGCCGGTTATAGGTGTCGTACAGGTCGACCTGGAAGGCGCGAACCTCTTCCAGGGACAGGGCCAGGTGCTCGTAGAGGCGGGTGAGGTCCTTGGGCTCCAGGGTGGCGAAGAAGTGCTCGTCGCTGGTCGCCAAGGCGCGCAACAGCTCGTGATGCCCCTCGCTGTCGCCCAGGGCCAGACAGGTGACGATGACCCCCGCCTCTTTGAGTTTGGCGGCCTGCTCTTTGGCCGTACGGGGGTCGCTGCCGCCGTCGGAAAGCAGGACCACCAACTCCTCCCTTCCCTCCTCGGATTTGGCCCGCGCCCGGCCCAGCATCTGCCCGGCCACGGCCAAACCCGTCTCGATGGCGGTGCCTCCACCCGGTCCGATCTGGTCCAGGGCGCGGAACAGGGCGCCGGGCTGGTCGGTTATGGGCGAGGCTTCCTGGGCCGAATCAGAAAAGGCCACCACGCCCACCTGGTTGTGGGCTCCCACCACCCGCTCCACGAAGTTGTGGGCCGCGCGTTTGGCCTCCTGCAGGGGGCTGCCTGGCCCGTGGCCCATGCTGCCCGAGTGGTCCAGGATCAGCACCACCCGGAAACGCTGTTGATTCGGGTTGGGGTTGGCCGGCAGCTCGCGGTGATCCAGATGCAGGGTCACGCCCACCGCGTCGCCCACCCGGGCCACCCTCCGGTCGGCCCGGCGCACCACGCCGCGCGCGCCCGGCGCTGGGCAACGCGTCCCCCACCACCAGATCGCCATCCCGACCAGGGCCCACAGCCCCAGCAGAATCAGCAACAGGATGATTTCCACTTTGGTCTGTTCCCTTCGGCCGCAGAGCCCCCTCCGCCCAGGCGGGCGCGGGCCGCCCCCGTCCTTCTATTCGGCGCGGCGCCTCTGCTCCTGCGCCAGTTCCACCCACAGCATCATTTTCAGGTTTTCAATGCGGCCGGCCAGGTTGCGGCCGGCCAAGGCGGCCTTCACCTCCGCCTCCAGCGCATCCACCCCGCGGGCCAGGGCCTCGTCCACCTGGGCCGGCGGGAAGGAATCCAGCCAGGCCCGACAGCCCCGGGCCTCTTCCGCCGTGGGCTTGAACCCCAGGGCGGCGTCGAACAGATCGGGGCCCTGATCGGGCTGGCAAGCCAGGTCCATGGTCAGATTACCGGCCCGCAGGCGATAAACCATCTGCATGTCCTGGTTGTCCTTTTGCAAGCAGTCCATGGCCCAGAGCTGGGCGAAGAGCAGGAAGCGGTCCCTGGGCTCCAGCAGCAGGGCCAGGGATGGGTCCAGCGGTGGGACCTCCAGGCCGGTGAGGCCCTGCAAGGCGCGGCGGTAATAACGTTCCAAGTCGTGGTCCACCGCATGCAGATATTCCAACTTGGTGTGCCATTGCTGGTCGAGCTTGGCCAAATGAAGCGCCTGGTCAAGCTCCGGCACGGAGTTGAGCGGCAGTTGGTCGACCTGACAGAGCACGCCCACCAGGTTGGGGTCGCCGCTGGGGCAATCCGCGCGGGACCAGACGTCGGGGATATCCACGTCCAGCCTTCCGGCGACCGCCTTCAGGTATTCTTGCGCGCCGTCCAGACCGAACAGCAGCTTGTCGCCGGGTTGCACCAGCAACCGGCGGCGCGACGGGATCACCTGCGCTGGCAAGTCCAGGCGCGGCTGGGCCCGGGCCAACCACTGGGCGGCTGCGATGGGGTCCAGGGGCTGCTTCTTGGGATCGACCAGCAACCGCAGCAAGGCCGAGCCGCTCCACAGGGGCGCGCACAGGCGGTCCAACAGCCCGCCCAGGCTCTGCCAGAGCTTTTCCGGCAGGTCCGCGTCCAGCTCGAACTCCTGGCGGGTTTCTGCCTGCAAAACCAACCGCAGGCGGGGGGCCAGGCGGCCGGTGTCGCTGCCAGCGGCGCGGGCCTCGAACCACAGCCTGGCCAGCAGGCCGCCCTCCCCTGCCAACCATTCACGCGCGATATCGTCCAACAACGCCTGTTCCAAAGGAGAAGGCTCCGTGCCGATCAAGTCCCGGCGCAGATCCATCTGCGGGGCAACGTCTGACAGGTGGCGGGTCAGCTCCTCCTCGCGGGCCACGAGGCTTTGGTAGAAGCCTGGGAAGGTGGTCCGTTCGGCCACCAGGGGCTCGGCCAGAGCTTGGGGGGAGATGAGGCCAAAGGCCCAGCGTTCCATCTCTTCCAGCAATTCGCGGTGGACAGCTTGATATTGGTTGGCCAGTTCATCCAGCCGCACCCGCAACTCCGGGCTCAGCCCGGTGGAGAGGGCGCCCAGGTTACGCTGGAAGACGCCGAAGCGCTGGAACATGAACTGGGACAAATGATAGGCGCGGTTGATCCGTCCACAGCGGACACCATGGACGTCCATGCCCTCGGACCAAGCAGCGTGCAAGAGCGAATCCAAACCCCGCTCCAGGTATTGGCCGTAGTGCCTGGCCTGGGCCGGCAGCCAGACATCCAGGGGATTCACCGCCTCCTTGGCCAGCCAGTCGGCCCAGGTCACCGGTTCGCCCGCCAGGTGACGCCGAAAATCGGCCAAAAGAGCGGGGCACTGCTGCTCGATGAAGGGCTCGGCTTGCCACTGCTGCAGCTCGGCCAAGCCTTCCTGGTCCTGGTAGTGCAAGGGCCTGAAGCTGGTGCGGCCGGCCACCTCGGCCAGGTCCAGGAGCATGCCGCCGCCGAAGACCCGGCGCAGACAGCGGCTCTTGACCCGGTCGGCCATGGCCGCCACCGGCAAGCGCAAGCTGGCGATCTGGTTTACGCAGCCCGCCGGCCAGCCAGAGGCGGCGGAAGGCGCCACCCTTGCCCCGCCCGCCGGTCGGGCCATGGTCGCGGCGCTGGTCTGCTCGGACAACAGAGCCAGGCACTCGGCCGCCTGGGCCAGGGCGGCCTGGGGCGGCCCCGCTTGGTTGACGGTGCTCTGGCGATAGTAATGGATGCCATCCAGCAAGGGGCGGTCCAGCACCCCGTCCAGACCGGGGTCCGGGCGGTCGGCCGGGCCGAAGCTGATGGGAATCGGCCGCCGTCCGGCCATGCTCAGGCGCCCCAGTTCGGCCGTGAAGGCCTGCAGGTTGCGCCCGCCGCTGTCATTCAGCCCTTGCAGGGCCAGGATCAGGTGCCCCTGGCAGCTCACCGGGGTCGCAGGGGGTAAAATCTCCCTGGCCAGGCGGCGGGCCACGTAGGCCACCGCCTCGAACCAGCCGGAGCCCACTCCGCCGAGAGGACAGGCCAAGACCATGACCTGGATCGTCTGCCCGGCGATCATCTGGGTGTTCAGGATGTCCAGCTTGGCGGAGATATTTTGGGCCGCCACCGAATTGCTCCGGCCCTGGGCCAGGTCATTGATCAGGGGCAGGCGGGCCAGGCCGCGGCGATGCTGGCTGCCCCGGTCGGTGTCCAGGCTGTCATAGGCCAGACCGGCGTATTGCCCGGCCTGCCAGCCGCTCTGCCAAGGCGGGGCCTGGCCCTGGCGGTTGAGCGCTGCCACCAGCTCGCCACCGATGCCGCCCACCAGGGCGATCTCATTTGGCGCCAGGACGGTGCTGCCCACCTTCACCGTCAAGCTCTGGTCGCCGTAATACTCCTGCCGGGCCAAATCCAGGCAGAGCAACTGATAGGCGGCCGGGATATTCTCTCCCCAAACCTGGTGCAACAGGTGCTTGAGATGGGTGAGCCCCCAGCGTCCGGTGTTGCCCAAACCCAGGAACAGGGTGGGCAGGGCCTGGGCCATGGGCCGGGGGGGCAGGGGCAGGTTGGTCAAAAACGGAGGGTCGCGGTGGACCGGCGGTGCAATCACCACCGGCACCTCCTCCACGGGCTTGGGGCGCCGCCGGACCAGCAGGCGGATCAGCTTGTAAAGGATGTAGAGCAGGGCGGGCAGGAACAAGGCTAACAGGAAGGGCCAGGTCAGGATCAGCAGCCAAGGCCGCGTTTCTGTTTGCAGGGTGTGGACCTGGCCGTCGAAGCTGGCGTAGGTGAGGGTGGCTGGCTGACGCGCCGGGCGCATCAAGCCGGCCAGTTTGGGCACGGGTCGATAGGTGAAACGGTTGGGCTTGGCGAAAATGACCGGCAACGACCATTGCATGATGCCGTGCACCGGGTCATAGCGCGATTGCAGCAACTGGGCCGCGCCGGGTGGCAATTCAAACAGCCCGGTGTCCACCTGTTCCAGCAGTTCACCCTTGTGTCCCACCGTTTCGGCCAGGCTCCCACCGAACTCCATGTAGATGTTAGCCAACTGGCCGGGATCCAGGGTGTAGGCGAAATAAGTGGGTTGGCTGGCAAGGCGGCGCAGCAACTCCTCGTTTACGCCCTGGCCGAGCCCGATGGCAAAAATATCCACGCCTGCGTCTTTAAGGCGTTGGGCCTGGGCCTGCATCTGGGCGCTATCGCTGTCCTGGCCGTCAGAGAGTACGACCACCGCACGTCGCCGGGCGGGAGCCCCAGTTACCGACGGCTTTGCGAAAATCGTGTTAGCCATCTCCAGCGCCAAGGCGATGGAGGTGCCTCCGGTGGCAGAAATCTCGGACAAGGCCTTTTCCGCTTGCTCAATTGAGGAACTGAGGGGCGCGACCTCGCTGGGAGTACTCTCGAAGGCCACAACACCCACCCTGAAATCTGGCCCTATCAACACACTGGCGAAACTAGCTGCCGCCGCCTTGGCCTGAGCTAAAGATGGGCCTTCCATGCTGCCAGAGCAGTCAACCAACAGAAGGACATCGGTGACCACCGGCGCCGGTTTGGCGGTGGATGGCTGTTTAAAATCCAGGTTGAGCGAAACCACCGGCCTCTGGCCGGGCCAGACCACCGGCTGGTCCACCGTGCAGCTCAGGCCATCGCCGCCGGGGACGGGTTGCGCCAGATGTGCGAACGCCGCCAGCCCTGCCAGGCACAGCAGGGGCAGGGCCAGCAGTACGGCCAGGACCTTCAGAAAACCCTTCATGGCCTCACCCCGTTTACATGCGCTTGCGCCACGCCTCGGCAGCCAAGTTGAGGTAGTAACGCACCACTATACGCAGGCTGGTGCGCTCCCAGTCCGAGCCCAGAGGTTGCAGTTTCTGCCAGAACTCGTTCAGTTTATCGTCGGTGGACAGCGGGTCGGCCTTGGCCACCCACTGCTCGTAATGGGTCAGCATGGCCTGGAAGAAATCCTGGTCGTTGCCGGCTGCCTGGCGCCGCCGGGCGCGCAGGTCGCCGATCAGCCGCTCCACCCGGTTCAGGTCCACGGCATTCACCGGCCGTTCCAGGCAATGACGCCGCAGGGCGAAGCCGGTGAGCGCGTCCAGCAGGCCAACCTCGCGGGTATGGCCGGCCAGGTGCTCTTGGCGGGCCAAGACCAGGCCGGGCGCCTGCTTGGTGAAGATTTGATCCACGCTGAGGCCTTCCTCCGGCGGGGCCTGGGCGGAAAGGCACCACAGGTTGGCATTGGCGCCGTTGCTGAAGCCGCTGAAGATCAAGCCATGGGACCAGGCGCGCACAAAGGCCCGCACGTAGTCCGGATGGTCCAGCACCTGCACCACCACCGGCGAAAGCCAACGCAGCCCTTTGTAGCCGCCCACCTGGGTCTCGAAATAGTCCTTGGCGATCAATGCGGCCTGCTGTTCGCTCCGGAACACGTGGTATTGCAGTTGCTGCATGGCAGCCACCTGCTTGCCGGCCATTTCCTGCCAATAGCTGTCGGCGCTGGCGGCCAACGTCTCCACGGCGTCCTCCACCAGGCGATCCACCATCACCGCGAAGACCAGCGTATGAGGATCGGCATACATTTCCTGCTGGTTAATTGCGGATCCGAAGCTGCCCTTGGCCTCGATGGCCTTGGCCACCTGTCCCATGAAGGCGGCCTGCTGGGCCTGGGCCTGATACACCAGGCTGGCCGAGGTCTGGTCGCCGCCGTGCTGCTTGTTGATCGAGAGCATGGGAGAGGCCTTGTCAGCCAGAAGCTGGGCCACCTTATCGGCGTCGGATTTTTGCGCCAGGTAGTCCAACACGCTCTCCTGGTCCATGGCGGCCATGAACCAGGCGAAGGCCCGCTCGCGCAGGGCCTGATCGGCCGCCGCGACGTCCATTTCCTGGGGGGCCTGGCCGTCATCCAGGGCCACCCGCAGCCGCAACTGCAAGGCGTCGCCGGCCTCTTGGGGCAGCTTGACCACCCACTCGCTGGAAGCCAACCATTTGAGCTCCAGGCCGGCCTGGTGGCGGGCATAGAGCTCCTGTTCATAACCGCCCATGGTGGTGTCCACCGTTTCCTTGCTGCCCGGTTGCCAGACCGACAGGCCCAGGCTGGCGGTGTAGCTCTGGGCCATGCGCAACAGCTCGGCATCGATGGCCGCGATGCGGTTGTCGCAGGCCGCCAGGGTGCTGGGCTCCTTCTGCCCCATTCCCAGGGCCAGACGGTTGGCCCAGTCGCCCACCACCTGGCCCCAGCGGGAGATGTTGGCCGCCACCATGCGGTTGAGATCCTGCAGGGCCGCCAGCAAAAGCTCCTGCTGCTCGCGGGCGACCCAGCGCTCCACGGCCTGGAGATAGATCGACTGGGCAGCCCATGACTTCTTGGACTTGGCCTTGAACAAGCCGCCATCCATGCCCTTGGTGGCGTCCATGTCGGACTGGCGGTCGCGCGCGGCCAGCTCCAGCTTTTGCACCGAGCCGCGCTTGTCGCTGACCAGGGCCCGGATGGCCTCCAGCACCGCGCTGTTGAGGGTGTGCAGCAGCGCCTCCAGGTGGGCCAGGAGCTGTTGCAGGTAGCCCAACTGGCCGCGCCTGGCCTCCGGGGTGTCGGCCTTGAGCAGCGCGGTCAGCTTCTGGTCCAGGGCGGCGTTGATCTCCCCGGCCACCAGGCGCAGCACCTGGCCCAGGGCGGCTTCGAACTCGCCGGCCGGCTTGAAGTATTCCTCGCGGCGCAGGCGGCACTGGTCCTTGAGATAGGCGATGGCCTTCTCCGACTCCATGCCGGTTTCCTCGCCGTTCTTGACTCCATCAAGCACCGCCCGCGCCAGCTTGGGCGCCTCCACCTCCAGGGTGCGGTTGGCGTTGGGGTCCTGCACGGTCAGGTAGGTGCTCAGGATGCGCTGGCTGGAGAGGCCTTCGGCAAAGCCCTCCAGGGAGGCGTACTCGGGCTGGTCGGGCAGGCGGTTCAGGAAATGCCCGAAAAAGGCGTGGCTCTGGCTCAACAGGGCCAGGGCCTCCTTGCGATGCTCCACCGGCCGGCGTTCACCCCCGCGCATGTCGTCGACCAGACGCCAGGCCCCGTTGGGGTCTTTTTCCCGCGGGACCAGGTCCTCCAGGTAGGATTTGACCAATTGCTGGGCGAATTTCTGGCTGTACAGCCGGGCGGGCAGGATGATTTTCCAGGTGCCGAAGGTGGAGTAGATGGCGGGGACAAAGGCGTCCTTCACGTCACGCACGTGTTGGGCTGTCACGTTGCAGGAATCCTGCACCAGCTTGCTGCCGCTGTTTTCGTCCAGGAACAGTTCCAGGCCGTCGGCCACCGAGGGGAACAGGCCCCTTTCCGGCAAGGCTTGCTCCAGGGAATTGGAGGCCCGCTTGGCATCGAGCAGGTACACCCCGTCGAAGAGTTTTTCCGGCCGTCGGCTGACGAAGCTGGAGCCGTAGGCAATGCAGAATGGATTGTCTGAGCCGAAGCTCGATTGCAGGCGATGAAGCTCCAGGAACGCGGCGTAGGCCCGGGCCGGATCCACCGCCGCGTTGGGCACCCGGGTGAAGGCTCCGGGCAGGATCAGCATGGCCACCAGGCGGATGGGGTGGCGATAGGCATTGGCCACCTCGCGCACCAGGTTGCCCGCGTCCAGGAAGGTGCCGGCGCCGGTGCCACCGGCCAGGGAGCCGACCAGGAAGACGTCGATCATGGCGTCGCCGGCCTGCCCCCGCTGCCCGCTCAGGTCGGTCAGGCAGTTGTTGACCATGGTGGGCAGGTCGCTGCCCAGGCTGGCGCTGTAGAAATACACCCCCATGCGGCCGAACTGACGCCACTGACCGGCGCCGTCGGACAGGGAGAAGTTGGCCCGGGGCACCACCGAAAGGTAGTACTCGGCCCGGAACCAATTCAGGTGGGGATGGCTGCCCGCCTTGATCTCCTCGGCCCGCTGGTAGAAATTGTCCGCTCCGCTGGGCACCAGGGAGAAATACTCGCCGCCCGCCATGCGGGCGCGCCCCACCTGGGCCACCTTTTCCTTTTTGTCGCCCAGGATGCCCTTGAGCTGGTAGCTGCGGTCCTCGCTCTCAAAGGCTTTCTCCCGCAAATCGCGGGCGATGGTGTCCAACAAACGCAGGCGCACGTTGGCGGGCACGCTGCCGTGGCTGGCTTCGATCTTGGCCTTGAGGAACGTCAACACCCAGTCGCCAGTCCCGCCCAAACCGATGATGAAAGAAGTCCGCATCATCATTCCCCTTTATATTGAAATCTATTTGGTTGCCCCCAGAGCCGCCCATCCGCCAACCTGTCATGGGCCCCCGGATTTTCTGCGGCCCTAAACGCGCTTTTCGCCGACATCGCGCACCACCAGGAGCACGAACTCATCATCCAGTCCCACCACCCGGTGGAACAGCGGGTTGTCCCCGGAGACCAGGTCAAAGGTCACCAGTTTTTCTCCGCCGCGGGGCTTGTAGCGGCCCTTGATCGCCACCTCCCGGCCCGCAAGCACCAGCTTGCGCCGCCCCTTGAACACCCCCGGCGTCCAGGTGTCCACGCCTTGAAGCCTGAAGCTCCTTTTGCCGAAATTAAAGCAGGCCTTGCCGGCCAGGGAGAGCGCATCGTCAAGCTTGACGTTTTGCTCATAGCGGAAGATCAGGGCCGGTTTCATGCGCAGGATGTGGCGGTCCAGCAGCCAAAAAAACCCGCGACGCAGGCCGAGCCAAATCAGTGCCCCCAGGATTGCAAGCACCAACACCAGACCCAGAAGCACAATGCCAAAGGACCAAATAGACTCTTGCAGACTGATGCCAACCGTCAGGGGCTGCTGCACGTATGGGATGGTGGCGTTCATGGCGTTTGCTTACCTTGGATGGAGTGCAGGTAATAGGCTGAGTCCAAAACGTCTTCGTGCTGAACCAGCCGCAGCCAGTACTTACTGGTCCAAAGCGTCAACCAGCGCCAGGAAAATAGCGGCACCTCCACCTTCAACTCGCCTTGCAACTGCCCTTGGGCCGGGGTGAGCCATACCGGGCCGGCCACGCGCCCC
>JAZDHW010000059.1:0-3436 GCA_043805555.1 Pseudomonadota bacterium | reverse complement strand
GGCCAGGGCCGGCGCGGCGGGCGGGGCGGCCAGGGCCGGGGCGGCCGGGGCGACGGCCTGGCCCACCGCGGAGGTCACCAGGATGCGATAGATGGCCTCGGCCGTGCGGATGGTCAGGGAGCCTCCGCTCAGCTCCAGGGTTATCTCGGGGGGGTTGGCGGCCATGTCAACTGCCTTTCGCCTTGTTTGCGGGGGCGCGCCGGGGCGCGCCCAGGTAGCGGTCGCGCTCCGAGTAGATGCAGCCGCAGTAGGCCTGACGGTACAGGCCCAGGCGGCGGCTCTCCTGCTGCCCCTCTTGCCAGCGGGGGCGCCAATCGCGGTAGAGGAAGTCCACGCCGGTTTCCGCCGCCGCCGCCGCCGCCATCTCCCGCGCCAGGGCGTGCTTTTGCTGCACGCTGAAGAGCAGGGTGGAGGTGAAGGCGTCGAACCCGCCCCGGCGGGCCACCTGGGCCGCGCGCAGCAGGCGTTGGTGATAGCAGAACCGGCAGCGCTCGGTTTCGCGGAAGGCCGCCCGGCGCAACCAGGATTCCAGGTCGTATTCGTCCTGCACGATCAGGTCCAGGCCGCTCTCACCGGCCCAGGCCGTGAGCGTCTCCAGCCGGCGGCGCGACTCCTGATAGGGCTGGATGTTGGGGTTGTAGAACAAGCCCCGCAGTTCCAGGCCCTCGGCCCGCAGATCCGCCACGGGCATCAGCGCGCAGGGCGCGCAGCAGATGTGCAAGAGCACGCGCATGCCAGCCGGTCCCGACTCCGCCGCCGTCCGCGGCCGCGGCCGCACCGGGGAGTCAAAGTCTTATTGTAAAAGGCCCGGCCGGAAAAAGCCAGCCATACGGCGGGGTTTCAGGCCGCGGCCTCCAGTTCCAGCACCAGGATCAGGCCCAGCGCGGCCAGGCACTCCAGGTCCAGGAAATTGGGCGCGGTGAGGTCGTAAAAGAGCTTGGCCTCGGCCGGGAAGTCCTCGTCGGCGTCGTTGAAGGTCAGCGCCAGGGGCAGGCGCGGCAGGGCCATGAAGGCCCAGGCCCCGTCGAAGCGCGCCACCAGGTCCGCCGGCCGGCCGCCGATGGCCGCCACGGCCCGCTCCAGATCGGCCAGGCGGCCGCTGAAGGACTTGGCCAGGCGGCCCTCCACGGCCACGGCCATGCTGCGGGCGAAGTCCGCGCCGCCGGGCAGCTCGCGGTAGGGAACCCAGCGTCCGGCCGGCTCGCCGCGCCCGCCGTGCAGCAGGTAGTAGGCCAGCACGATGCGGTGGGTGAAGGCCGCCGCGTTGCCGTCGGCCGCGCGCACCCCGTGCGCGTCCACCAGGTAGCCCCGGCCCAACAGCGGCGTCCGCGCCGCGCCTCCGGCCCAGTCCAGGCCCAGGGCCGCCGCGTGGCCGGCCAGATCGCCCCCGGCCAGGCGCTGAACCAGGCCGGCGTAGACCTGCTCGTAGACCTCCGGCCGCTCGCTGTCGAACATCCTTTGGCTACTCGTCCGGTCCGGCCGGGGAGCTGGCCTTGAGCAGCAGGTCGCATAGCTCGCGCACCGCCCCGGCCCCGCCGGGCGCGCTCAGCACCAACTGGCTGGCGCCCTTGGCCCAGGGGTCGGCGTCTGCCACCGCCACCGCCAGGCTGGCGATGGACATGGAGGTCAGGTCGTCCAGGTCGCGCCCCACGTAGCACAGGTGGCGCGGGGTCATGGCGTGCTCGAACACGATCGCCTGCACGCAGGCGTTCTTCTGGCCGTCGTGCTCGCGGAAGGTGACGCCCATGCGCTCGGCCCAGAGCCGGGCCGGGGCGAAATCGCGCCGGCCGATGACCACCACCTGGCCGCCCTGCTGGAGGTAGGCCATGAGGCCCAGCTCGTCGGGGCGATAGGTGGCCGCGCTCACCCGGCCGTCCTGGTCGGTCCAGATGCGGCCGTCGCTGACCACGCCCTCGAACTCCAGCACCACCAGCTTCATCTGGCCCAAAAGTTCCTGGGGGGTCATCTCGTCTTGGGGTTTTTGGGGGATCATGGCAACCTTGTCTTGCAATGGGTTAGGCCGCGGCCTCCGGCGCGGGCCGGGGCCAGGCAGGTAATTTAGCAGGAGCGGCGCAGCCTTGGCAAGCCGGGGCGCTCATGCCCGCAGAGCGCCCACCAGCTCGGCCGCCTGGGTCACGCCCTCTGCGGCGCAAAAGTCGCGCAGTTCCTCGGCCACGCGCACGCAGGCGGCCGGGTCCAGGAAGTTGGCCGTGCCCACCTGCACCGCGTGGGCGCCGGCCAGGAGGAACTCGGCCGCGTCCTCGCCACTGACTATGCCGCCCAGTCCCACCACCGGGATGTCCACCGCCCGGCTCACCTGGTGCACCATGCGTAAAGCCACCGGCTTGATGGCCGGGCCGGAGAGCCCGCCATAGACGTTGGCCAGGCGCGGCCGCCGGCGGCGGGCGTCGATGGCCATGCCCAGGAGCGTGTTGATCAGGCACAGGGCGTCGGCCCCGGCCTCGGCCGCCGCTTTGGCGATGGCCACCGGATCGGTGACGTTGGGGGTGAGCTTGACCCAGATTGGCAGGTCGGTGGCCGCGCGCACCGCTGCGGTGATCTCGCCCACCGGCCCCGGCGCGCAGCCAAAGGCCATGCCCCCGGCCTTGACGTTGGGGCAGCTCACGTTAAGCTCCAGGGCCGCCACCCCGCCGGCGGCGGTCAGCGCCGCGGCCAGGGCGGCGAACTCATCCACCGCCTCGCCGTAGAGGTTGACCACCACCGCGGTGTCATAGGCCTTCAGGCGCGGCAGCTTCTCGCCCAAAAAGACCTCCAGGCCCACGTTGGCCAGGCCGATGGCGTTGAGCATGCCGGCGGCGGTCTCGTGGATGCGCGGGGGCGGGTTGCCGATGCGGGGCTTCAGGCTCACGCCCTTGGTCACGAACCCGCCCAGGGCGTTGAGGTCGAGCTGGTCGGCGTATTCCAGGCCATAGCCGAAGGTGCCGCTGGCGGCCAGGACCGGGTTTTTGAGCCGCACCGGCCGGGCGCGGCCCACCGTCACCGCCATGTCCACCGTCTGGCTCAATATCCCGCCTCCTCGGCCATGCGCCGCCAGCCGCTGAAGCCCGCGTCGCCGTATTTCTGGCGGCCCTGGCTCATGAACTCCTCCAGGGGCACCCCGATCCGCCAGCCGTGGTAGGCCAGGTAGGTGACGTGGGGCCGGCCGGCCAGGTCGGTGGCCGGCAGCAGGGCGTCGCTCACGCCATCGAACTCCACCAGCCGCCAGCCCAGCTCCTCGGTGAGACCGCGGTCAAACGACGGCGTAGCCTTGAGCCAGCGCCCGCCCACGAACCACTCCAGGAAGCAGTGGTAATAGATCATGCCGTCGGGCACCGCCTCGGCCAGGGGGCCGCGGAGCTGGTGGTTCTTGATGTCGGCAAAGCCCAGGCGGGCGGGGATGCCCAGGGCCCGGGCCAGGGCCGCCAGCAGGGCTGAT
>JAZDHW010000058.1:0-8526 GCA_043805555.1 Pseudomonadota bacterium | reverse complement strand
GCCTGCAAGCGCATCCGCGACGAGCACGGCCGCTGGTGGCCCCTGGACGCCTATATCGAGCACAGGAGCGAAGCCAGCCTGACCCACACCATTTGCCCGGATTGCAGCCAGGTGCTCTACCAGCGCCAACCGGATCCGGAGCCCCCCCGCTAGACCGCCGGCCGGGCCGCCTGCCCCCTTGACCGCGCGCCCGGCCGGCGTTATTCTGCCTCTCTGTATCCGGTGGCCGGCCCAGGCCAACACGGGAAATGCCCCTAAAATTATACGGCTTTTGGAGTTCCCCGCATGACCTCCGCCGTCAGTCTGCCCTGGTTCGCGCACCTGCGCGGCTGCCTGAGCATCTCGCTCATGGCCCTGAACACCGTCTGCTGGACCATGCCGCTGTTTGCGGTGGCCTTTGGCAAGGCCGTGGTCCCCCTGGAGCGCTGGCGCGCCCTGACCGGCCGGGTCATGGTGGCCCTGGCCAACGCCTGGACCACCTGCAACAACCTGATCCTGGCGGTGGTCAACCAGGTGGACTGGCGGCTCTCGCTGCCCGAGGGCCTCAACCGGCGGCTCAACTACCTGGTCATCGCCAACCACCAATCGTGGATGGACATCCTGGCCCTGCAGAAGGCCCTGCTGCGCCAGGTGCCCTTCCTGCGCTTTTTCCTGAAAAAGAGCCTGATCTGGGTGCCGTTCCTGGGCCCGGCCTGGTGGGCGCTGGACTTCCCCTTCGTCAAGCGCGGCCGGCGCAAGAAGGACGAGGGCGACCTGGGCTTCGTCAGCCGCACCTGCCGCAAATACCGCCAGGTGCCGGTGTCCATCATGAACTTCGTGGAGGGCACCCGCTTCACCGGCCCCAAGCACCACCGCCAGGGCGCACAGTACGCCCACCTGCTCAAGCCCAAGGCCGGCGGGGTGGCCATGGTGCTGGGGGCCATGCCCGACTGCCTGCACGGCATCCTGGACGTGACCATCGCCTATCCGGACGGCCTCAAGAGCTTCTGGGCCTTCCTGTGCTCGCGCCGCCAGCCGGTGGTGGTGCAGGTGGAGGCGCGGCCCATCGAGACCGCGCCCAGCGGCGACTACCTGGCCGACGCCGGCTCCCGGGCCGCCATCCAGGAATGGCTGAACCGGCTCTGGGAGCTGAAGGACCGCAAGCTGGCCGAGCTGACCGGCCGCGGCCGCGGCGGCGGCCGCTAGCGCCACCCCGCCTTTTCCGCCGCGGTCGGGCAGGCACGGCCCCGGCCCGGGCCTATTGGGTCAGGTGCGCGCGCAGAAAGGCCAGCTCGCGCGCGGCGATCTCCGGCGCCTGGTCGCTCATTGCCAGCAGGTGGAACCCGTCCGGAATCACCATCAGCTCCGCGCCGGCCACCTTGGCCGCCACGTGCTGGGCGTGGGCCAGGGGCACGTCGGCGTCGTGGTCACCGTGCACCAGCAAGAGAGGGGCGCGGATGCCCTCCAGGGGCAGCTCCCGGATGGCCGCCAACTGGGCCAGGTCGTTGTCCAGGCCGTCCTGACGCAGGCTGATGGGCGACATGGTGCCGATCATCTCAGCCAGATAGGCGGCCCGGGCCGGGTCGGCCTCCACGCTTTTCACCAGCGCCTCCACGTGCTCCCGGTCCAGGGTGCTCTCCATCTTGATGAACGAGCGCAGGGTGCTCTCCGGGGCCAGACGGTCGTAGACGTCGTAGAGCCACATGGCCGGGTCGTTGAACATCAGGCGCTCGAAAACCTTCTGGGCCCGGCTGAAATCCTGGCCGTATTGCAGGGCCACCCCGCACTCCACGATCATGGCCGCCACCCGCTCGGGGTGGGTGTAACCCATGGCGAGCGTCACCGGCCCGCCGGCCGAGGCCCCCATCACCGCCACCCGGCTGATGCCCAAGGCGTCCAGCAACGCGGCCAGCACGTCGGCCTGCTCGGCCAGGGTGCGGCCGGCGCCGAGGGGCGTGCGCAGGTAACCCGGCCGGGACCAGGCCAGGACCCGGAAGCCCTGGTCCACGAAAGGCCGGCCCAGGACCAGGCCCTGGTCATAACCGCCCGGCCCGCCGTGGTTGACCGCCAGCACCGGCCCGGCCGCGCCCTGCAGGGCGGACTCCACCGGCCCCTTGGCGGTGTCGATCACCTTGGACCCGGCCTCCAACTCGGCCACGTGGTTGTGCTTCCATCGGGTGAATCCGGTCAGTTTCGCGGCCATAAAAATACCTCCAGGCAGATGTAGATTTGCCGGCCGCCATACTAACCCAGCCGCCGCGGCCGCGGCAACCCAGGGGAGTGACCGACATAGGATTGTGAGGAACGTGTTGGCGATGAGGGCGCGCCGGCGGGCGCGGGGGGCGCGGGGGGCGGAGCCGCCCCCCCGCCGCGGTCTGGCCTAGGCGCTGATCTGGGCCCCGCGGGCCAAATCCTCAGGCGTGATGTTGTAGAGCGCGTCCAGCAGGTTGACTTGCAGGCTGCCGGGGCCCTGGGAGGCCGCGGCGGCGATCTGGCCGGCCAGGCCCACGTAGGCCAGGGCGCAGGCCGTGGCAATGAGGGCGTCGGACTCCACGGCCAGGAACGCGCCGATGATGGCCGTGGCCAAACAGCCGGTGCCGGTGACCTTGGTCAGCAGGGGATGGCCGTTGGCCACCCGCAGGGTGCGGTGGCCGTCGGTGATCAGGTCGATGGCCCCGGTGATGGCCACCGGGGTGGCGATGGCCAGGGCAAGGTCGCGGGCGGCCTGGGCCGCCTCGTCCACGCTGTGGGCCGAATCCACGCCCTTGGTCCGGCCGCCGGCCTCCACCAGCGAAAGCACCTCCGAGGCATTGCCCCGCACCACGGAAACCCCGGCCTCGCTGAGGATGCGGCGGCTGGAGGCGGTGCGCAGCGCGGTGGCCCCGGAGCCCACCGGATCCAGCACCGCCGGCACGCCCAGGGCCCGGGCCTTCTTGGCCGCCAGCAGCATGGACTCGATCCAGGGCGGGGTCAGGGTGCCGATGTTGAGCACCAGGGCCCCGGCGAAGGAGACCATCTGCTCCACCTCCTCGGCCGCGTGGGCCATCACCGGCGAGGCGCCGCAGGCCAGCAGCGCGTTGGCCGTGGTGTTCATGACCACGAAATTGGTGATGTTGTGGACCAGCGGCTGCCGGTCGCGGATGGCGGCCAGGCTGGCGGCCGCCTGTTGGGCCAGGGTGTCCATCTCGCTCCTTCCCGGGGGTGGCCCGCCCGGCCCCACGGCCGGACGGCGGGGCTGGGGGTTCAGCCGGCCAGGACGCGCAGCAGCGCGGCCGCGGCCGCGGCGGGGTTGGGCTGGCAGCAGACGGCCGAGATGACCGCGATGCCGTGGGCCCCGGCGGCCATGACCGGCGCGGTGCGCTCCAGGTTGATGCCGCCGATGGCGATCACCGGCAGGCCCAGCTCGCCGGCCACTTGGCGCACCAGGGTGAGGCCGCCGGCCGGGCTGGCGTCGGCCTTGGAGGTGGTGGGGTAGACCGGGCCCAGGCCGATGTAGTCCACGCCCGCGGCCTGGCAGAGCCGGGCCTCGGCCAGGCTGGAGGCCGAGCCGCCGATGATTTTCTCCGCCCCCAGCACCTGGCGGGCCAGGTCCAGGGGGAAGTCGTCCTGGCCCAGGTGCACGCCGTCGGCCTCGGCCGCCAGGGCCACGTCCAGGCGGTCGTTGACGATCAGGCGCACCCCGCGCCGGCGGCAGATGGCCTGCATCTGGCGCGCGGTCTCGATCAGCGTGCGGGTGGGGCCCTGTTTCTGACGGAACTGGATCACGTCCGCGCCGCCGGCGATGGCCATGTCGGCCAGCTCGGCGTGGGAAAAGCGCTGTTGCAGCTCGGTGTCCGTCAGGACATGCAGGCGTCCGATTTGCTTCAAGGCGGGGTCCCTTGCTGAATGCGGGGTTGGCGCTGGAACCAGGTTGAAGCATAGCCAAATCCGGCCCGCCCGTCAAACCCGCCTCCGAGGACCGACCGAGTCAAAACCCCTGTGATGCCTAGATTTTTGGCAGGCGCGCGACCGAGCCCGGCCGATAGCCGGGGCCGGGACGGGCTGGCCGCGGCCCCTGCCGCCCGCCTGGGCCGCGGCCGGCCGAGGCGGCCGTAACCAACTTGTTAAGAAACGTTCACATACTTGAGGCCCAAAATGGCCCGCCATGGCTATAGTTTCCGGAGAACGATCGTACGAACCACATCATGTAGTGTCTGGAGCTGAATGCTAGCCAAGAAGATGGATGCCACCCCGCAGCAGGTGCTCCAGGCCCTGGGCCTGGAGGGGGCGGAGATCCCTGCCGAGCGCCTGCCTTTCACCGGCGCTGACGTCACCGCCGGGGTGGAAAACGAACTGCAAGCCGCGGTGGTGGGCCCGGCCTCGGCCGCCGACCTGCCGCTGATGATCCAGGAATCGGCCTACTACGCCAACGTCAAGAAGCGCCTGCAACGCGGCGAGCTGCCCCGGCGGGCCCTGGAGGCCCTGGACCGTTACCTGCAGGACAACCCCGGCCAGGTCTGGGAGAACTCCTGGGTGCGCCTGCCGCTGGCCAGCCTGCGCCCCGCCGCCCGCCGGGTGCTGGGCCAGGATCTGCTGGCCGACAAGCGCAACCCGGCCGGCGGCCGGCGCGGGGACGAGGGCGTCTTCTCCTGCCGCCAGGACGGCCGCGAATTCCTGCGGGTGCCCATCAGCTATTTGCTCAAGCTCTCCCTGGCCCAGGCCCTGGGCGACCAGCCCGGCCTGCCGGCCATGCTGGCCCGCATGTACGACCGCTGCCAGGCCCACTACCTGAGCGACAACACCTCGCCGGAGACCTACTCCTTCCACGTGGTGCGCGGCTCCGGGGGCGGCGGCCTGGGCCTGGGCACGGCCCGCGAGACGGCCAAGCGCTTTTTGCTCACCAGCCTGTTGGCCGACTACGCCGGCCACGCCTTCGAGCTTCAAGCCCACGGCCAGCGGCCGTTGGTGTATTTCGCGCCCCATCCGCCGGTGCGCCAGAAGCAGCTCAACGCGGCCATCCCGGATTCCTTCTACCGCGAGCTGTTCATGTCGCCCTGCCTGTCGGGCTGGGACAAGGGCGAGGAGAAGCACCGCTACATGCACCTGTGCCACCAGGTGCTCTCGCGCAGCCAGCTCAACACCCTGGTCAAGCTGCGCGAGGCCGGCATCATCCAGAACAACCTGGTGGTGCTGCCCCACACCAGCAACATCAGCCTGGCCAACAACGGCACCCACCTCAGCCTGGGCTCCCGCCGGCTGGGCCAGGCCATGGCCGACCCCCACTCCGGCTTCGGACCCGGCCAGGAAAAATACATCGGCGATTTGGTCATCAAGTTCGTGGAGCATTTCCTGCCGCTGTTCGTGGGGGCCTACACCGCCGCGCCCTACCGCCTGGACTTCGAGGACTTCCACCCCGAGCGGGTGCTGGGGTTCTTGCCCCACGAGCTGGACTACACCCACCTGCGCATGCTCTGGCGGCGCTGGAAGAAAAAAGCCGACTTGAAGGCCCTGGGCATGCGGGTGACGCCCTTCGGCCCGCCGGCCCTGGACCGGCTCTGGGCGCGCGTCTTCCGGCTGCGGGGCGACCTGGTGCCGGATTTTCGTTTGGTGGACTACCTGGCCGCGGTGCTCTCCACCGAGCAGTCGCCGGCCCTGGACGGCAGCCTGGGCAACCAGGACCGGCTCAAGCGCGACCTGGCCCAGGCCGGGGTCTTCGACGAGTCCATGGCCACCTACCTGCTCTACCGCCAGCGCGAGTACGGCCGCATGGGCTATTCGGGCTTCGAGGGCCGCCACTACAGCCTCTTCCCCAGCCTGGTGGGCGACATGGCCCCGGCCGCCGGCTTGCAGGCCGCGCTGACCGCCCTGGCCTACCGCCTCATCGCCCAGGGCCGCCTGCGCCACGCCGACATCCCCGACGACCCCCAGGTGGAGTCCGAGCGCCGCCAGATCTTCTTTGCCGCCGCGGTGGGGGTGCCCACCTTTTTCGTGCACCGCCAGACCGGCAACCGCCTGCTTCTGGAGCTGATTCAGCAGACCAAGGGCCTCAGGGTCAGCCGCCGCTATCCCAACTACCTACGCGTCTACAACCTGGAATACCGCAAGGCCCTGGCGGGCTACCTGGCCCGGGAGGCGTCCGACATCTGCGCCAGCCTGGGCCACGCCGACCTGCTGGCCGACCTGGGCCGCCGCCTGGAGGGCCGCCGCGAGGCCGCCGCCGACCAGGTGCTGATCCAGGGCGTGCTGGCGCGCCTGGGGGCCAAGACGCCCCTGCAGGTGCGGGCCGAGGAGTTCAACCAGGCGGCCGAGGCCCATTACCGCGAGGACCTGCGCCGCCAGCACCTGGTGGAGGCCCTGGAGCTCTTGGCCGGCGACCTGGCCGCGGCCGGGTTCCGGCGCGCCACGTTGCTGGACCAGTTCCGCCAGGCCGTGGACCATGCCGCCCATGGCCGCGAGCCGGCCCAGGTGGTGCGCGAGCTGATCCCGGCCGTGGCGGGCGACCGCCTGGCCCCGGCCCAGGCCCTCAGCCTGATCAACCTGCTGTTGATCTCGCTGGGCCACGACGCCTGGCAGGCCGAACGCCAGGCCGAGGCGAAAGGATGCGAATAGGATGGAAAGACCGCTGCATCAATTCATAGACCGCCGCACCGGGCTGCCGGTGACCGAAAACCTCTACGCCGACCGCACGGTGAGCTTCCTCTACAGCTCGGTGCGCGAGAAATCCGCCACCGCCTTCCGGGCGCTCACCGGCGCGCGGGCCTGCTCCATGCTGGGCTGGCTGCACTATGACCTGACCCTGGGCCGCCGCCGGGGCGGGCCGGAGCTGTTGCGCAACCTGGGGGTGGACACCAATGAGTTGGTGGACGACCCGGCCAGCCTGGACAGCGCCCGCAAGGTCTTCGAGCGCAAGATCCGCTATTGGGAATGCCGGCCCCTGGAGGCCGACCCGGCCGCGGTGGTCTCGCCAGCCGACTCGCGGGTGATCCTGGGCTCGCTGCGCAAGGTCTCGGCCCTGTTCGTGAAAGACAAGTTCTTCGACCTGGCCGAGCTCTTGGGCGGGGCGGACAGCCGCTGGTGCCGGGCCTTCATGGGCGGCGACTACGCCGTGTTCCGCCTGACCCCGGACAAGTACCACTACAACCACGTGCCGGTCAGCGGCCGGGTGGTGGACCATTTCGAGCTGGACGGCGGCTATCACTCCTGCAACCCCTCGGCCCTGCTCTGCCTGCCCACGCCGTATTCCAAGAACCGGCGGGTGGTGACCATCATCGACACCGACCTGCCCGGCGGCGCCGGCGCCGGCCTGGTGGCCATGGTGGAGGTGGTGGCGCTGATGATCGGCGAGGTGGTGCAGTGCTACTCGGAAAAGGCCTATGACGACCCGCAGCCGGTGCAGCCGGGCTTGTGGCTCGAGAAAGGCCAGCCCAAGAGCCTGTTCCGCCCCGGCTCCAGCACCGTGCTGCTCTTGTTCCAGGAGGGCCGGGTGGACTTCGCCCCGGACATCCTGGCCAATCTGCACGCCCCCGGCGTGAGCACCCGCTTCAGCCAGGGCCTGGGCCAGCCCCTGGTGGAGACCGAGGTGGAGGTGCGCTCGCGCATCGCCCAGGCCCGTGGCGCGGCCGGCGGCCGCGAAGGGAGACTCAATTGACCAACGAGGTGTTCATCGCCCTGGCGGCCCTGGCCTGCGCGGCGCTTTTAACCTGGGGCTTCACCCGTCTGCCCGGCGAGGGCAAGCAGTTTTTGGCCTGCCTGCCGCTGGCCAAGGAGGGCCCCGGCCAGTGGCGGGGGCTGAACATCACCTGGTACGGCCTGCTCTCGGCCAACGCCCAGGCCGCCGCCGCCGTGCTGTTCCTGCTCCTGATGACCTCCCTGGGGCTCGCCTGGTCCGGGGTGGCCGGCCTGTTGGTGGCCCTGACCACGCTCTGCCTGGGCGGTTCGCGCTGGCTGGCCCAGGTGGTGGAGAAAAAGGCCCACACCTTCACCGTGGGCGGGGCCTCGTTCCTGGGCCTCGTCGCCGCGCCGGCCCTTTTTTGGCTGGCCAACCTGGCCCTGGGCCTCATGGACCAGCCCGGCGCGCCGCTCATCTGCTGGGCCGCGGCCCTGACAAGCGCCTACGCCCTGGGCGAGGGCCTGGGCCGCCTGGCCTGCATCAGCTTCGGCTGCTGCTACGGCAAGCCCCTGGACCAGTGCCCGCCCTGGCTGCAAAAGCTCTTCGCCAAGGCCAGCTTCCGTTTCCGGGGCGACACCAAGAAGATCGCCTATGCCTCCGGCCTGGAGGGCCAGCCGGTGCTGCCGGTGCAGGCCGTCACCGCCGTGATCCTGGTGGCCGCCGCCCTGGCCGGGGCCTATCTCTTCCTGCGCGGGGCCTTTGCCGCCTCCCTGGTGGTGGGCGGCGTGACCAGCCAGCTCTGGCGGGTGGCCTCGGAGTTTTTGCGCGCCGACTTTCGCGGCGACGGCCGCTTCAGCGCCTACCAGTACATGGCCCTGGCCGCCGCCCTGTGGCTGGGCCTGCTGGCCTGGCTCTTGCCCGCGGCCCCGGCCGCCATGCCCGACCTGGCCCTGGGCGCG
>JAZDHW010000057.1:0-6166 GCA_043805555.1 Pseudomonadota bacterium | reverse complement strand
CGGGGGGGGGGGGGGGGGGGCGCCCCCCGCCCCCCCCCCGCCTGCTTTTTTCACCCCACCCGCCCGGGAGGTATAGACCATGACTGACGCGCAGCTTCCCGCCACCATGCCGGAAGCGCCCAAACCCAGGCCTTATCAGCCCAAGAAGCCTTCGCGCCTGCCCTGGGCCCTGGCCCTGCTGGTCCTGGCCGTGGCCCTGGCCGGCATCATCTTCTGGGGCGCCAACCAGGAGGAGGCCGGCCCGCCAGCCCAGGCCGGCAAGCCGGGCGCGGGCCAGGCCGCCAAGGACGCCAAGGCCCCGGCCATCCCGCCGCCGGCCCCCAGCCAGCAGGGCCCGGTGGTGGACGTCACCCCCTCCGAGCCCGGCCAACCGGCCTACGCCCCGGAGGCCAAGGAGCAGTCCGAGCGCAAGCAGCCCTACGGCCTGGACAAGTCCGTGGACGCCGTGGTGCGCTCCGACGAGAGCATCCGCCTGGGCGACAAGGAAGTCTCGGTGCAGGAGCTGGAGCGCCGCCTGGTGGTGGAGCAGCGCGGCGACGTGCTGGAAAAACCGCTCAAGGGCGGCAAGATCACGGCCTGGGGCGTGTACGCGGTGCGGCCGGGCGACAGCCTGTGGAAGATCCACTACGCGCTGTTGCGCGAGTACATGGCCAGCCGGGGCTATGATCTGCCGCTGCGTTCCGACCAGCCCGTGGCCAGCGGCCTCAGCTCGGGCGTGGGCAAGATCCTCAAATTCGCCGAGCACATGGTGGGCGTCTACAACCTCAAGACCGGCCACATGACCCGCGACCTGGATTTGCTGGAGCCCGGCCAGAAGGTGGTGGTCTTCAACCTCAGCGAGATCTTCGACCAGTTGGCCCAGGTGGACCCCAAGGAGTTGAGCGGGGTGATGTACGACGGCCGGGTGCTGTTGTTCCCGGCCCGGGAAGGCAAAATGCAGCCGCCGCCGGTGCAGAAGCAACCCTAGGAGCCTGTCGGAGTAATCCTCCGACAGGCTTCCGAGCGGGCCATGGACGGCCCGCCCGGAATGGCGCCAAATTAATTTTTGGCGCCATTCCGAGAACTTGCCAAAATTCACTTATGGCAAGTTCCAAGAGGAGAAAGCCATGGATGGCTTTCTCCGACCCGCACCTAGGCGGAGAACGCGGGCGGGAGGACTCATGGCTGTCGGACTGGTGCGCGACCCGGTTTTCCAGGAGCATGATCCCGGCAGCTATCACTGCGAGTCCCCCCGCCGGCTGGAGGTGATGGAGCTGGCCCTGGCCGCCTGGCCGGGGCTGGCCCAGACCACCGGCCTGCCGCTGCGGCCGGCCACCCCGGCCGAGCTGGGCCTGGTGCACACCCCGCGCCACATCCAGCGCATCGCCGCCACCCAGGGCCGCCACGCCAGCCTGGACCCGGACACCGGCACCTCGCCCATGTCCTACGAGGTGGCGCTCCTGGCCGCCGGCTCGCTGATCAGCCTGTGCGACGCCGCCCTGGGCGGGGACGTGGACCACGGCCTGGCCCTGGTGCGCCCGCCCGGCCACCACGCCACGCCCGAGCGGGCCATGGGCTTCTGCCTGTTCAACAACGTGGCCATCGCCGCCCAGCACCTGGTCCAAAACCGGGGGCTGAAGCGGGTGCTCATCGTGGACTGGGACGTGCACCACGGCAACGGCACCGAGGACGCCTTCTTCCGCGACGACCACGTGTTCTACTTCTCCACCCACCAGTCGCCCTTCTACCCCGGCACCGGCCCGGTGCAGGCCGTGGGCTCCGGGCCCGGCGAGGGCTACAACCTCAACGCGCCCATGCTCTACAACAAGGGCGACGCCGACTTTCTGCGCATCTTCACCGACCTGCTCTCGCCGGTGGCGCGCTGCTTCCAGCCCGAGTTCATCCTGGTCTCGGCCGGTTTCGACGGCCACCAGGACGACCCCCTGGGCGGCATGGCGCTCACCGAGGCTGGTTTCGCCGGCATGGCCCAGGTGCTCAGCGACCTGGCGGCCCAATTCTGCCCCGGCCGCATCGTCCTGGCCCTGGAAGGCGGCTACAACCCCGCCGCCCAGGCCCGCTCGGTCCTGGCGGTGCTGGATGTCCTGCGCGGGGCCAGCGACCAGGGCCGCCAGGCCCTGGCCGCCGCGGCCGGCTGCCCCGCGCCGGAGATCGTGGCCCGGGCGCGGGAGATCATGGCCAGCTACTGGACCCTGCCGCCCGCGCCGTCCCTGGACTGACGCGGCTTGGACTCCCCCGCCCCCACGGCCCGGCGCTCAGCCTGGCTCTTCCTGGCGCTCTATCTGGCCCTGTGCCTGTGGCTGGGCTGGCGCGGCCTGCACCGGCCGGCCCACAACTGGGATCTGCTGGCCTACATGGCCCTGGTCCTGGAGCAGGACGGCCTGGACCCGGCCGCCATCCACCAGCGGGTCTACGAGGAGATCCAGGCCACCCCCCGCCATGAGGCGCTCACCGGCGAGCAAGACCAGGAGGAATACCGCCGCCGGGTGGCCGCCGATCCCGAGGCCCTGCGCCAGCAGCTCGGCTTCTACCGCTTCAAGTGGCTGTACAACCAGCTAAACTGGCTGGCCTACCGCGCCGGGGCCGATCTGCTGACCAGCCCCACCCTGGTTTCGGTGCTGGCATTTTTCCTCGCGGCGGTGGCCCTGTGGTTCTGGCTGGCCGGGTTCCTGGCCGGCTGGCGGCTCTTTATCGCCGCGCTGCTGGCCCTGTTCTTCACCAACCTGTTCAACCTGGCCGAGGTGGCCAGCCCGGACACCCTGGCCGCGGCTTTTTTCGTGCTGGCCTGGTGGCTGGGCCGGCGCTGGACCTGGGCCCTGCCCCTGGGCCTGCTGCTGGCCCAGGCCGCCCGGCCCGACTACGCGGCCTTTGGCTGGGTGCTGGTGCTGGGCCGCTGCGTCAGCGACCGCCGCCGCCCCGCCGCCAAGGACTGGGCCTACCTGGCCCTGTCCCTGGGCCTGCACCTGGCCCTGATGAACCTCTTGGGCCACTACTCCTGGGGCGTGTTCTTCCGCCACTCCTTCCTGGAGTTTTTGACCTACCCCGCCCAGGTGCAGTTCACCCCCGGCCCGGCCGAGTACCTGCGCGTGGTGCGCGATGAGCTGCTCTCCCTGGGCATCGGCTCGCGCATGTTCTCGCTGCTGCTCTGCCAGGCGGTGCTGCTCACGGCCATGATCGGCCGCGGCCCCCTGCCACGGCCCCTGGCCCTGCTCCTGGTGCTGGACGCGGCCTTCGCCCTGCACTTCCTGGCCCACCCCTCGCTGCTCTTGCGCTACTACCTGGGCCCTTACCTGATCATGGCGGGCCTGCTTTTCCAGGCCGCGCCGGCCCTGACGCGCCCCTCTGCGACGGCTGGTTCGCCGGGGGGTGTTGCAGGCCGGCCTGGTCTGTGATACCTAGCTAAGCCAAGGCTTTGTCTTGCCAGAGGCCGCTGCACGGTGATACGGCAATAGCGTCGCATTACTAATTTGCCCGTAAACCAAAGGGCGCGATCATTGCCATGAGGCGGCCAATGCGGGCCATGGCTGGCCCGCCAAATTGCGAGCCTGCTTAGGCGAGCAATTTGCGAGGCTTGGCAAAACCAGGGCCCCCATAAAGCGCAAGCTTTATGGGGTGGAATCACACTTTTGCCAAGCCGACGCTGCACGGGGCAGGACGCACCGTGCAGCTCTCATGCAATAGGAGTCCAACATGAAGATCACCCCCGAAGAAGTGGCCCACGTGGCCCAGTTGGCCCGGCTGCGGCTATTTCCCGACCAGGCCGCCAAGCTCACCGGCCAGCTCAACGACATCCTCACCTACATGGACAAGCTGCGGGAGCTGGACACCAGCGGGGTGGCTTCCACCAACCACGCCCTGGAGCTGAGCGAGGCCTTCCGCGAGGACGCGGTGCGCCCCTCCCTGGAGCGCCAGCGCGCCCTGGCCAACGCTCCCATGAGCGACGGCCAGAGCTTCGTCGTGCCCCGGATCCTGTAGCGAGGCCGCCATGCAACTCCATGAACTGACCATCGCCCAGGCCCGCGACCGGCTGGACCGCCGCGAAATCTCCTCCGTGGAGCTGACCCAGGCCCTGTTGGCGCGCATCGCGGCCAGCGAGCCCAGCCTGCACTGCTACCTGACCCTGACCCCGGAGCTGGCGCTAAAGCAAGCCGAGGCCGCCGACCAGACCATCGCCGCCGGCGCGGCCGGGCCGCTCACCGGCATCCCGGCCGGGATCAAGGACGTGATCTGCACCCAGGACGTGCGCACCACCTGCGCCAGCCGCATCCTGGAAAACTTCGTCCCGCCCTTTGACGCCACATTGATGTCCCGGCTCAGGGCCGCCGGCATGGTCCTGCTGGGCAAGCACAACATGGACGAGTTCGCCATGGGCTCCTCCACCGAGAACAGCGCCTTCGGCCCCAGCCACAACCCCTGGGACCTGAAGGCCATCCCCGGCGGCAGCTCCGGCGGCTCGGCGGCCAGCGTGGCCGCGGGCAGCAGCTTTTTCTCGGTGGGCACCGACACCGGCGGCTCCATCCGCCAGCCGGCCAGCCATTGCGGCGTGGTGGGCTTGAAACCCACCTACGGCCGGGTGAGCCGGTTCGGGCTCATCGCCTTTGGCAGCTCCCTGGACCAGGCCGGACCCTTTGCCCGCACCGTGGCCGACCTGGCCGAGGTGCTGGGGGTCATCGCCGGCCACGACCCGGCCGACTCCACCAGCAGCCCGGCCCCGCCGCCGGACTACCGCGCCGCGCTGGGCCGCGGGGTCAAGGGCCTCAGGCTGGGCCTGCCCAGGGAGTTTTTCGGCGCGGGCCTGGACCCGGAGGTGGCGGCGGCGGTGAAGGCGGCCATCGCCACCCTGGAGGCCCAGGGCGCGGAGCTGGTGGAGGTGAGCCTGCCCCACACCGAATACGGCCTGGCGGTCTACTACATCATCGCCCCGGCCGAGTGCTCCAGCAACCTGGCCCGCTTCGACGGCGTGAAATACGGCCTGTCCCTGCGCGGCGAGCGCGCCAGCCTGATGGACATGTACCGGGACACCCGCTCGGCCGGCTTCGGGCCCGAGGTGATCCGGCGCATCATGCTGGGCACCTATGCGCTGAGCGCGGGCTACTACGACGCCTATTACGGCAAGGCCGGCCAGGTGCGCACCCTGCTGCGCCGCGACTTCGACCAGGCCTTCGCCCAATGCGACGCCATCGTCGGCCCGGTGACCCCCACCCCGGCCTTTGACCTGGGCCAGAAAGTGGACGATCCCCTGCAGATGTACCTGAGTGACGTCTACACCCTGTCCTGCAACCTGGCCGGCATCCCCGGCATGAGCGTGCCCTGCGGCTTCAGCCAAAGCGGCCGGCCCATCGGCCTCCAGATCCTGGGGCCGCATTTTGCCGAGGAAACCCTGCTGGCCATCGGCCACGCCTATCAAGAGGCCAGCGACCATCACCTGAAACGACCGGCTCTCTGAACCGGCCATGATCTGAAGCGGCCATGAACGGCACTGACCAAGGCGGCGGCCTCCTTCTGCGGGATGCCGCCGCTTTTTATGACCGGGTGGCCCCGTTTTTCGACCGCGAGTACGCCTTCGGCCCGGACGTGACCCTGCGCCAGACCGCCTGGCTGGCCGGCCACTGCCCGCCGGGGCCGCTGTTGGACCTGGGCTGCGGGTCCGGCCGCATGCTGGCCAGTCTGCGCCGGGCCGGTTTCGCGCCGGTGGCCGGGCTGGACTGCTCGCCGGCCATGCTGGCCCTGGCCCGGGCCGCCTGCCCGGAGGCGCCCCTGGTGCGGGCCGACGCGGCCCACGGCCTGCCCTTTGCCGACGCCAGCTTCGGCCTCATCGTCAGCCTGCACTCCAGCCTGATCCACATCTGCGACCCCGCGCACATGGCCCGGCTCATCGTCGAGTGCCGGCGGGTGCTCAAACCCGGCGGCCGCCTGATCGTCGAGGCCCCGCACCCCTGCTCCTATCCGCCCGACGCCCCGCCCGGCCGCTGGCGACGCTTCTCGCCGGGCATCCTCTGCCGCCGGGTGGAGCCGGGCCTGGAGGAGTTGTGCATCGAGGACCTGGGGGGATTGCGCACGCGGGTGCTGCGGTGGGAGATCGCCGACCTGCGCCAGTGGTTCCAGGGTTGGGCAGCGGTGGAGCTGCACCCCGGCTTCAGCGGCGGGCGCTTCGATCCGGGAAATGGCG
>JAZDHW010000056.1:0-6072 GCA_043805555.1 Pseudomonadota bacterium | reverse complement strand
GGGTGGCGCGCGAGCGCAAACCGCAGATCGTCAACTCGACCGAGGAGGACGAGCGCTGGTACAAGGGGATCGACGAGAAGACCAAGTTCACCACCAAGTCGCTGTTGTGCGTGCCACTGCTGGTCGGCGACAAGACCGTGGGCGTGATCGAGGTGATCAACAAATGCGACGGGACGAACTTCGGCGAAGACGACCAGGAAATATTGTTGAAAGTTGCCTCGCTGGCCGCCACCGTGCTGGAAAACGCCAGCCGCTACCACAAGCTCAAGGACCAGTACGCCCGGCTCAAGTTGGAGGTCGCCGGCCGCTACGACATCATCGGCTCGTCCCAGGCGATCAGCGAGGTGATGAACCTTGCGCAGCGGGTGGCGGCCGGCAACACCACCGTGCTGCTGCAGGGCGAGAACGGCACCGGCAAGGAGCTGCTGGCGCGTTACATCCACGGCCAGAGCCCGCGCAAGGACGGCGCCTTCATCGCGGTCAATTGCGCCGCCATCCCGCTTGACCTGCTGGAGTCCGAGCTGTTCGGCTACGAGAAGGGCGCCTTCACCGGCGCGGCCAGCCGGCGTAAGGGGCATTTCGAGGCGGCCCACAACGGGACGATCTTCCTGGACGAGGTGGGCGACCTCTCGCCGGCCACCCAGGTCAAGCTCTTGCGGGTGATCCAGGAGCGCGAGTTCGAGCGCGTGGGCGGCACCGCCACCATCAAGACCGACGTGCGGGTCATCGCCGCCACCAACCGCAGCCTGGAGGAGCTGATCGACTCCAGCCAGTTCCGCCAGGACCTCTACTACCGCCTCAACGTCTTTCCCATCCACGTGCCCCCCCTGCGCGAGCGCGGCACCGACATCCTGCTGCTGGCCAACCATTTCGCCGAAAGATTCAGCAAGGACAACCACAAGGCCATCCGGCGCATCTCCACCCCGGCCATCGACATGCTGATGAGCTACCACTGGCCGGGCAACGTGCGCGAGCTGGAGAACTGCATCGAGCGCGCGGTGCTCCTTAGCACCGACGAGGTGATCCACGGCCACCACCTGCCCCCCACCCTCCAGACCGCCGAGTTCTCCGGCACCGTGCACCGCGGCACCCTGGACTCCACCCTGGAGAACGTGGAGCGCGAGCTGATCGTGGAGGCCCTGAAGAACGCCCGGGGCAACAAGGCCAAGGCCGCCCGCTCCCTGGGCATCTCCGAGCGCCTGATGGGCCTGCGGGTGGTAAAGTATGGCATAGACCCCCGCCGGTTCCGCACAAGATCGTAGGTACAAATAATTTAACATACCTGAATGTAAGAAATGTCGGGTTCGCCTACGAGGCGGGCCCGACAATTTTTTTTAATAACCATCCGTTTATCCTGCATCTACCGCCCTTCATCCCCTGCTTCACCCGCCCTGGCACGCACCTTGCCAATTGTGTCGTCAAACAAGGCGGCTTTGCCGCGCACAAGGCTTCGGGATTCGGCGGCCGGGATGGGCCCTCCGCTGGCACCGGGCAGAAAGGATTGTTTCATGAAGAAGCTGGTAGTTTCATTGGCACTGGCCCTGGGGATGCTGTGCCAGGTGGCCCTCGCTCCGGCTCCGGCCCTGGCCGGGGAGAAGGAATGGACCGTGGACCTGGCCGCGGCCTACAACAGCAAGTACATCTGGCGCGGCATCATGCAGGTGGACGACCCGGTGCTGCAGCCCTCGCTCAACGTCAACAAGGGCGGGCTGACCTTCAACATCTGGGGCAGCTACAACCTCACCGACAAGAACGACTACGGCCAGCCGCACGGCAACGGCAAGAACAAGTTCACCGAGCTGGATCTGACCGCCGAGTACGCCTTCAGCCTGGCTGGTTTCACCATCCCGGTGGGCGTCATCCACTACGCCTTCCCCAACACGGGCTTCGAGGCCACCACCGAGGTGTACGCCGGCGTGGCCTACTCCTGGGTAATCACCCCCTCCATCAAGGTGTTCAAGGACATCGACGAGTCCCACGGCACCTACGTGCTGGGCTCCCTGGCCTACAGCCTGGATCTGCCCTCACCGGCCAAGCAGGTCTCCTGGGGCCTGGCCGCCTCCATCAGCGCGGCCTGGGCCGACAAGGACAACAACAAGTTCTACTGGGGCGGCACCGACTCCGACGCCTTCACCGACTCCCTGCTGACCATCGGCGTGCCGATCAAGATCATGGAGTTCGTCACCCTGACCCCGGCCTTCAACCAGGTCTGGCTGCTGGACAGCAAGGTCAAGGACGTGGCGGGTTACGACAGCAAGAGCTACTTCGGGGTTACCTTAAGCGTTTCCTTCTAGCCTCGGCGCTACCCGGCCCGGCCGGAAGGCCGGCCGGGCCATCGAAAGGAGTGCACGAAAGGTCCAAGCGGTTCACCATCACCCTGCCGGCCACCTTGACCCTCATCCTGGGCCTGGCGGTCGGCGCCCTGGCCGAAGACACCCCCAAGCCCCCACCCACCCTGGAAGGGGTGGCCACCGCCATCGACACGGTATGGGTGCTGGTGACGGCCTTCCTGGTGTTCTTCATGCAGGCTGGTTTCGCCTGTGTCGAGGCCGGATTCACCCGCGCCAAGAACACCTGTAACATCCTGGCCAAGAACTTCATCGACTTCTGCGTGGCCAGCATCATCTTCTTCCTGGTCGGCTACGCCGTGATGTTCGGCAAGGGCAACGACTTCATCGGCTGGACCGGCTTCGGCCTGTCCGGGGCCGAGAACCCCTCGGGGGTGCCCCTGTACGCCTACTGGCTCTTCCAGGCCGTGTTCTGCGGCACCGCGGCCACCATCGTCAGCGGCTCCATGGCCGAGCGCACCAAGTTCGCGGCCTACCTCTGCTACACCTTCGTCATCAGCGCCGTCATCTACCCGGTGATCGGCCACTGGACCTGGGGCGGCGGCTGGCTGTCCCAGATGGGCTTCGCCGACTTCGCCGGCTCCACGGTGGTGCACAGCGTGGGCGGCTGGATGGCCCTGACCGGCGCCATCATGCTGGGCCCGCGCATCGGCAAGTACACCCCCGACGGCAAGGCCAAGGCCATCGCCGGCCACAACATCCCCTTGGCCGCCCTGGGCGTCTTCATCCTGTGGTTCGGCTGGTTCGGGTTCAACCCCGGCTCCACCCTGGGCGTCACCGGCTCCAACCTGGAGACCGTGGGCCTGATCGCCATCAACACCAACCTGGCGGCGGCCGCCGGCGGCCTGCTGGCCATGACCACCGTGTGGATGCTCTACGGCAAGCCCGACGTCTCCATGACCATGAACGGCATCCTGGCCGGCCTGGTGGCCATCACCGCCCCCTGCGCCTACGTCTCCCCCGGCGCCTCCATCGTCATCGGCGCCATCGGCGGCGTGCTGGTGGTGTTGGGCGTGGGCCTGCTGGACAAGCTGCACATCGACGACCCGGTGGGCGCCGTGCCGGTGCATGCCTTCAACGGCGTGTGGGGCACCCTGTCCGTGGGCATCTGGGGCCAGAAGGCCCTGGGCCTGGCCAACGATGGCGTGCTGCACGGCGGCGGGCTGACCCAGTTGGGCGTGCAGGCCCTGGGCGCCCTGGCCGCGGCGGCCTTCTCCATGGTGGTGATGGCCATCTTCTTCGCCATCATCAAGGCCACGGTGGGGCTGCGGGTCTCCTCCGAGGAGGAGCTGCGCGGACTGGATATCGACGAGCACGGCATGGAAGCCTACTCCGACTTCCAGATCTTCACCACCAGGTAGGAAAGGAGAGGACCAATGAAGCTCATAATCGCCTACGTCAAGCCCGAAAGGCTAAACGACGTCAAGCAGGCCCTCTACGAGGCCCAGATATACAACATGTCCGTCACCAACATCGTGGGCTCCGGACGGCAGAAGGGCTTTTCCGAAACCTACCGCGGCGTGCAGATGGAGGTCAACCTGATCAAGAAGGTGCGCCTGGAGATCGGCGTCAACGACGAGTTCGTGCAGCCGGCCATCGACGCCATCACCAAGGGTGCCCGCACCGGACAGATCGGTGACGGCGTGCTGTTCGTGCTGCCGGTGGAGCAGGCCATGCGCATCCGCACCGGAGAAAGCGGCGGTCCGGCCATGGGCTAGGTCCGGCAGGGGTGGCGGCGCCTACCGTTTGGTAGGTGGACAAGCGCGCAAACCAACCAAGTGGTAGGTTGCCGTCACCCCTTCGGACCAGCCCATACCAAATAATTACACAATAATCAGCGGTTAACACTTTTGCCCTGCATTGGCTCAAAATTTGCCTATAATGGAAACCAAGCGACGTTTTTGTACAGCCGGCCGTGCACGGGGTGGCAAGGGTAAAGCTCTTGGCCCTGGCCACCCAAACGGCCAAAGCGCCAAGAAGTGAAATTCTCAAGGAGGTTTGCAAGCATGGCCGGAATGACCAAAGAAGGCGTTCTCAAGGCGGTCAAGGATCAAAACATCAAGTTCATCCGCCTGTGGTTCACCGACATCCTAGGGTTCCTGAAAAGCTTCGCCATCAGCCCCTCGGAGCTGGAAGGCGCCTTCGCCGAGGGCATGGGCTTCGACGGCTCTTCCATCCAGGGCTTCTGCCGCATCGACGAGTCCGACATGGTGGCCATGCCCGACCCCTCGACCTTCACCCTGCTGCCCTGGCGCCCCACCGAGGGCGGCGTGGCCCGCATGTTCTGCGACATCCTCAATCCCGACGGCACCCCCTACGCCGGCGACCCCCGCTACGTGCTCAAGCGCAACCTGAAAAAAGCCGCCGACCTGGGCTACACCATGAACGTGGGCCCGGAGCTGGAGTTCTTCTACTTCAAGGACAGCAAAAGCACCGAATTCCTGGATTACGGCGGATACTTCGACCTGACCCCCCTGGACGTGGCCAGCGACCTGCGCCGCGACACCATCCTGGCGCTGGAGAAGATGGGCATCGCGGTGGAGTACAGCCACCACGAGGTGGCCCCCAGCCAGCACGAGATCGACCTGCGCTACCAGGAAGCCCTCAAGATGGCCGACGCGGCCATGACCTACCGCCTGACCGTCAAAGAGATCGCCATGAAGCACGGCGTGTACGCCACCTTCATGCCCAAGCCCATCTTCGGCCAGAACGGCAGCGGCATGCACGTGCACCAGTCCCTGTTCAAGGGCAAGAAGAACGCCTTCTTCGACGCCAAGGACGAGTACAGCCTCTCCGCCCAGGGCAAGGCCTACATCGCCGGCCTGTTGAAGCACGCCCCGGAGATCAGCTCCATCGTGGCCCAGTGGGTCAACTCCTACAAGCGCTTGGTCCCCGGCTACGAGGCCCCGGCCTACATCGCCTGGGCCCGGCGCAACCGCTCCTGCCTGGTGCGCGTGCCCATGTACAAGCCCGGCAAGGAAGCCGCCACCCGCTGCGAGCTGCGCTGCCCCGACCCTGCGGCCAACCCCTACCTGACCTTCGCGGCCATGCTGGCCGCCGGCCTGAAGGGCATCGAGGAGAACTACACCCTGCCGGCCCCCATCGAGGAGGACATCTTCGAGATGGGTCCCAAGGAGCTGAAGAAGCACAAGATCAACTCCATGCCCGGCAGCCTGGGCGAGGCCGTGGAGATCACCGCCAAGTCGGCTCTGGTCAAGGAGTGCCTGGGCGACCACGTCTTCGAGCAGTTCGTGGAAAACAAGCGCATCGAGTGGGACCGGTTCCGCATCCACGTCAGCCAGTGGGAGCTGGACCGCTACCTGCCCATCCTGTAACCATCAGCATCGCGTTCAGGGGCCGGCGGGGTTCGCCCCGCCGGCCTTTTGCGTGGGCGGACGGGCGTTGGCCCGCAAGGCGGGAGCCCTGACAGGCGGGAAAAACGATTTTCTTTGCGGCCACGCGTCCACGCCCGGCCATATCGCGCTCTCGCGCCGCGCGGCCCCCCGCGAGCCTCCCTTGCCGACTCTCTCTCCCCATGGCAACCGTTCCGCTGCGCCCTGATCTCCTGCCAGCGCCCTGCCGGCGATTTAAGAATGGCCGGGCTAAGACGCGGACCGCGGGGTCTGGGTGAAGGGAAAAGACGGGCGGGATCGGCCCTGTCAGGGCCCAGGGCAGAAGGCCTACCCCCCGATTCAGCGCATTTCTTCCACCTCTCCCCCTCCGG
>JAZDHW010000055.1:0-10363 GCA_043805555.1 Pseudomonadota bacterium | reverse complement strand
AGTCGTTGACCACCGAGGCCAGGTTCTGGATGGAGTCGCAGGTGTGGGGGAAGAGGAACCCGTCGCAGACCTCGGCCCCGCCCTGCAAGACCAGCTCCAGGCCCTGGCGCACGATGGAGCAGATGTAGGGTTGCAGGTGGGCGGCGGCCCGGCCGGCCTCGGCCGGGGGG
The DNA here is from genome assembly GCA_043805555.1 of Pseudomonadota bacterium. GTDB lineage: Bacteria > Desulfobacterota > Desulfarculia > Desulfarculales > Desulfarculaceae > JACRDC01. The sequence goes on along the minus strand of JAZDHW010000055.1, from coordinate 10,193 downwards.
TCCCAGATCTCCACCGGCAGGATGTTCAGAGCCCACAGGAGCTCGCGGGGGTATTGGGCGGGGAAGACGCCCATGACCCGGCGGCCCTGCTCCTTCTGCGCGCGCAGGTATGTCTTGCGGTCCACGGTGGGGCTCCCGGCAGGGGATAAGGATGGCTGTCGGCCGTGCGGTGGGGGCAGTATAGGGGCGCGCCCGCGGGGGTGTCAAGGCGGGGGCCCCGGCCCCCCTGCGCCGGCCGGGGATTCATGCCATAATTGAGTTGCCGGCGGCCGCCTTGCCCATACCCCGCGTCAACCCCAGCGCGGCCGCCGGGGGAGGATATTGCCCGTGGCCCTGACCAGCTATTGGCCCGACGACTACCTGGCCAAGCAGAAGACCGCCGCCCAGGCCATCGCCACCATCCGGCGCGGCCAGCGGGTGTTCATCGGCAGCAGTTGCGGCGAGCCCCAGTGCCTGATCCAGGAGCTGGCCCGCCAGTCCTGCAACTTCACCGACATCGAGGTGGTGCGGCTGATGAGCCTGGAGACCGCGCCGCTGACCATGATCGCCAACCAGAGCGCCTGCCAGGCCATCAACGTGCGCTCGTTTTACCTGGGCTCGGCCAAGCCCCGCGCCCTGGCCGCCAACAAGCGCTTCCTCACCCCCATCAACCTCTCGGCCGTGCCGCGCCTCTTTAAGACCCGCCAGATGCCCCTGCACGCGGCCCTGATCCAGTGCTCGCCGCCGGACGACTTCGGCTGGATGAGCCTGGGGGTCAGCGTGGACGTCTGCCTGGCCGCGGCCCAGTCGGCCGACCTGGTCATCGTCCAGGTCAACCCCAAGATGCCCCGGGTGCTGGGGCGCAGCTTCATCCACGTCAACGACGTGGACGTGATCGTGGAGCACGAGGAGGAGCTCTTGTCCATCGGCCTGGCCCCGGAGACCGAGAGCGCCCACATGATCGCCCGGCACGTGGCCAAGCTGATCAGCGACGGCTCCACCCTGCAGATGAGCCTGGGCGCGACCCCCCAGGCCATCCTCACCGCCCTGGCCGACAAGAACGACCTGGGCATCCACACCCAGTTCGTCAGCGACGGCATCATGAACCTGATCGCCAAGGGCGTGGTGACCAACCGCAAGAAGGGCTTCATCGAGAACAAGACCGTGGCCAGCGGGGCCATCGGCAGCCACAACCTCTACGAGTTCGTCAACGACAACCCCGGCATCGAGTTCCACCCCAGCGATTTCGTCAACGACCCCTTCACCATCGCCCGCAACCACCGCATGGTGGCCATCAACGTGGCCATGGCCATGGATCTCACCGGCCAGGTGGCCCTGGACGCCCTGCCCTTCAACCTGTTCACCGGCGTCAGCGGGGTGATGGACTTCGTGCGCGGGTCCATGGCCAGCCCGGCCGGCAAGAACATCCTGATGCTGCCCTCCACCACCCTGGACGGCAAGTCCAGCCGCATCATCCCCAGCATGGACAACATGGCGGTGGTGGTGCCCCGGGGCGACGTGCAGTACGTGGTCACCGAGTACGGCCTGGTCAACCTCTTCGGCAAGAGCCTGCAGGAGCGCGCCCTGGCCTTGATCTCCATCTCCCACCCGGATTTCCGCGACGAGCTGTTCAGCCAGGCCAAGGAGTCCGGCCTGCTGGGGCCGGAGCGCCACATCTTCCAGGCCCTGCACGGGATCTACCCGCTCAAGCTGGAGGAAGAGGTGGTGGTGGGCGGCGAGCAGGTGCTGCTGCGGCCGGCCAAGCCGGTGGACGAGCGCCTGATCCAGGAGCACTTCTACAACCTGGACCGCAAGGACGTGGTGAGCCGCTTCTTCCACGAGAAGACCAGCTTCGTCAGCACCGACGTGGCGAGCGTCTACCAGGTGGACTACGTCAAGGACCTGACCATGGTGGCCGTGGCCGGCGAGCCGGGCTACGAGCGGATCATCGCGGTGGGCAGCTACCTGCTGGACGAGAGCAAGAACCTGGCCGAGGTGGCCTTCAGCGTCACCAAGGACTGGCAGGGCCGGGGGCTGAGCAGCATGATCCTGAGGAAGCTCAGCGAGGCGGCGCGGGAGAACGGCATCCTGGGCCTGGTGGCCTACACCAGCCCCCAGAACCAGAACATGATCCGGCTCTTTAACCACCTGCCCTACCGGGTGCGCACCAACTTCGACGGCGACATGATGGTGCTGGTGGCCCGCTTCGACGAGCCCCTGGAGACCATCCGCACCGGCGGGGGGGCTTAGGGCCAATTAACCTAGTGGCCCCTTCGGTCCACGGGTCAAGACGCGGGCGGGGGTAAAACCCCCCCCCCACCACACCCAACCAAAACCGCGGGGTTTTTTGTTGGGGGGGGTTTAACCCCCGCCCGCGTTGTTTATACGCAACCCATTATGCACCGAGTGACAAACGAAACCGTTTCCGCCAGCCAGTCGGCGGATGGCATGGACCGACTCTAGGCTTCGGCCGGAGCCGGCCCGCCGTTCTTGCGCCGGCGCCGGCGGCGGCGGCGCGGCCGCCGGGCCTGGCCCTCGCCGGACTTCTCCTGGCCCAGCGCGGCCATGAGGTCCAGGTCCAGCAGTTCGGCCAGGGCCTGGGCGTCGGCGAAATAGCCCTTTTGGGTGATCTTCTTGGGCAGGCGCAGGCCCGGCTCGGCCAGGGTGACGAAGCCCATCAGCCCGGCCGCCTGGCAGGCCCGCTCAGCACCCTTTTGGCAAAGGCCACCGGCCCGGCCACCAGGGGCAGGTTGTCGCGCACCCAGATCTGCCAGCGCACCCGGCCGGCCCGGCCCGGCGGCAGATCCAGGCCGTCGGCGGCGGCGGTGAGCGCCGGCCAAAAGAGCGCGGCCAGGATCACCGGGTCCTCCGGGGCCTTGCCCGCGGCCACCAGGGCGTCCACCCGGGCCAGGTTCTCCCGGGCCGCGGCGCGCCGGGGGCTCGCTTCGGGGCCGTAGACCCGCTCCAGGGTCGGCAGCAGGCTGTAGAGCACCTGGGTGCGGTGGGCCAGCTCCAGCCAGGCCGCGGCCGCCCCGCCCTTGAGGTCGCGCATCAGCTCGTCGCGGATGCGGCTGTCCGGGCACAGGGCCAGCTCGCCGCGGTGGTTGTCCACCGCGGCCATGGTCTCCGGCGTGAGCGCAAAGCCGGTGCGGGCGGCGTGGCGGATGGCCCGCAGCACCCGCACCGGGTCGCGGTGGAAGCGCAGCTCGGCCTCGCCCACCGCCCGGATCAGGCCGGCCTTCAGGTCCTCGATGCCGCCCACGTAATCCACCACCGAAAAATCGGCGATGTTGTAGAACATGGCGTTGATGGTCAGATCCCGGCGCAGGGCGTCCTCGGCCGGGGTGCCGAAGGTGTTGTTGGCCTGCAAGACGTCGTCGTCAGTGGGATCGGCCAGCTTGCGGAAGGTGCTGACCTCGATCAGCTTGTCGCGGGAGAAAAAAACCTGGACCAGGCGGAAGCGGCGGCCGATGACGCGGCTGTTGCGAAAAAGGCGCTGCACCTGGTTGGGGTGGGCGTCGGTGCCCACGTCGAAGTCCTTGGGCCGCCGGCCCAGCAACAGGTCGCGCACGCTGCCGCCCACCAGATAGGCCAGATAGCCGTGGCGCTGCAGCCGGTAGAGCACCTTGAGGGCCTCGGGATCGATGTTCTTGCGGCTGATGCTGTGCTCGGACCGGGGCACGATCCTCGGTTGGGTCTGGTCTGCGTCGTCGGTTTGCTGCTCTTGAGTATCTTTCACGGGTATTTCGCCGGCTCCCAGATGTCGCGGCCGTGGTTTTAATGGGCTATCTTATAGCAAAGGTTGGCTGAAAATACAAAGGCCCCCAAACAGGAGTCGGGCATGGAGCATGATCTGGCGGCCACTGCCCGCCACGCCGCCGCGGCCGGAGCCAAGACTTTGCGCAGATTCTGGGGCCAGCACCTGGCCGTGGAGAACAAATCGCGCTTTGATTTCGTCACCGACGCCGACCGCGCCAGCCAGGACGCGGTGCTGGGCGCCATCCGGGCCCGCCACCCCGGCCACGCCGTGCTGGCCGAGGAGGACGCCGGGGCCTATCCCCCGCCCGAGGCTCATCAGGGCGTGCTCTGGGTGGTGGACCCCCTGGACGGCACCACCAACTTCATCCACGGCTTCCCCCACGTGGCGGTGAGCGTGGCCGCCCTCAAGGACGGCAAACCCGTGGTCGGGGTGGTGGTGGACGTCACCCGCGACGAGGAGTTCTGGGCCCTGGCCGGCCTGGGGGCCTGGGTGGGCCAGCGCCAGATGAAGGTCAGCGCCCAGGCCGACCCCGCCCGCAGCCTGGTGCACACCGGCTTCCCCTTCCGCGACAAGGACCGCCTGCAAAAGTACCTGGGGCTTTTCGCCGAGGTCTTCGGCCAGGTCTCCGGCGTGCGCCGGGCCGGGGCGGCGGCCCTGGACCTGGCCTACGTGGCGGCCGGGCGCGGCGAGGGTTTCTGGGAGATGGGCCTCAAGCCCTGGGACCTGGCCGCCGGCATCCTGCTGGTGACCGAGGCCGGCGGCCTGGTCAGCGACTTTGACGGCGGCGGTGAGAGCCTGTGGCGCGGGGACGTGGTGGCGGCCAACCCCGCCCTGCACCCCATGCTGCGCGCGGCCTGCGGCAAATATTTTCCCGGCGGTTAGGGCCGGCCGGGCCGCCGGGGCCTAACCGCTGCCGCCCCAGATGTCCTCCCAGCCCGGCGCGCACAGATCCAGCTCTTCGATGTTGGTGGCCTGTTTGGATTTGCGGTAGTAGCAGAGGTCGCAGGAGAAATCGGCCCACATGTTGGCCGCCGCGATATCCAGGCAGAACACATAGTAAGGGCACTGGAGATTGCGGCTGCCCGGCCGGCAAGCCGGGTTGGCGTCTTCGGGCAGAACCAAGGTTGGCCTCGCAAAGCTGGGGTATGCGGGGTGAACGGCTCGGAAGCTAACACGTTTTTCGCAAAGGCGCAAGCCAGTTGATCCGCTAATTTCGCTGAGCGGGCCGGCATGCCGCACAACGCGGCGGGGCCGGCCGGCGGGGGATGGCCGGCATGCTGGCCCACGTGGACATGGACGCCTTTTACGCCGCGGTGGAGGTGCTGGACCAGCCGGCCCTGGCCGGGCGTGCGGTCATCGTGGGCGGCGGGGTGCGGGGGGTGGTCTCGGCCGCCTCCTACGAGGCCCGCCGCTTCGGGGTGCGCTCGGCCATGCCCATGTATGAGGCCCGGCGGCGCTGCCCGGCCGGCGTCTTCCTGCCGGTGCGCATGGAGCGCTACCGCCAGGTGAGCCGCCAGGTGATGAAGACCCTGGAGGCCTTTTCCCCGGTCATCGAGCAGGTCAGCGTGGACGAGGCCTACCTGGACCTGAAGGGCGCGCCGGTCTTGCGCCCCGGCCCCCGACCGGCCGGCATCGCCATCAAGGCCGCCGTGGCCCAGGCCACCGGGCTCACCTGTTCGGTGGGCCTGGCCCCGGTGCGCTTTCTGGCCAAGATCGCCAGCGACCGCGACAAGCCCGACGGCCTGACCGTGGTGGAGGACCTGGAAGAGTTCCTGGCCACGGTGAGCCTGGCCGAGGTGCCCGGCGTGGGGGCCAAGTCCCTGGCCCGGCTCAAGACCATGGGGCTCAACCGCCTGCTGGACGCCCGCGCCCTGGGCCCCGAACGCCTGGAGCAGGCCCTGGGGGTCTTCGGCCAGCGCCTGTGGGAGCTGGCCCACGGCCGCGACGCCAGCCAACTGCACCCCGAGCGCGAGGTCAAGTCGGTCAGCCACGAGCTGACCTTCGCCGCCGACATCAGCGACCGGGCCGAGCTGGCCAGCCTGCTGCTGGGCCTGTGCGAGAAAGTGGCCCGGCGCATGCGCCGCCACGGCTTCTGCGGCCGGGTGGTGGTGCTGAAGCTGCGCCACGCCGATTTCCGCCTGGTGACCCGGCGCACGGCCCTGGCCCGGCCCAGCGACGACACCATGGTCATCTTCGCCGCCGCCCGGCGCATGCTGGAGCGCTACGGGCCGGCCGGGCCTTTCCGCCTGATCGGGGTGGGCGTGGCCGCCCTGACCCCGGCCGGCCGGGGCCAGCCGGGGCTCTTCGACCAGGAGCAGGCCCGCAAATCCCAGGCCCTCAGCGCGGCCGAGGACGCGGTCTGCGCCCGTTTCGGCGGCCGGGCCCTGGTGCGCGCCGCCACCCTGCCCCCGGCGCCTGAGTTGGCAAAACCCGCCACGAAAGGGCATAATGACAGCAGCGGGGACTGAACCGGTCTTCGCCCCGGCGCTTATATCCCCGCCCGTTTTGAAAAAGCGCGACATTGCTAAGCCGACCCGCGGCGCGCGGCCCTTTGGCCGGCGCGCCCGCGCCAAGGAGAGCGACCCATGCCCAGCTTCGCCCAGACCCATTCCCGCGTGACCACCTACTACTTGCTCGAGGAGCACCAGGATCTCCTGGGCCGCCTGGTCCACGCCGGCCGCTGGAAAAAGCCGGTGCTGATCGTGCCGGCCCTGGCCAGCGAGTTCACCCATCCCGAGAACCGGCCGGTTTTTGAGAACATCGTCACCGAGCTGGCCGGGGCCGACTACCTGGCCCACGTCATCTTCGGCCTGGACGCGGCCACGGAGGAGGACGTGCGCCTGTGCAAGCGCATCCTGGACGCGGCCGGGCTCAAGAACTACGTGATCCAGTGGAACGACGGCCCGGCCATGAGCGCCATCTACGACCAGCTCGGCAACGCCGGTTTCGACCTGAGCCGCCGCGGCAAGGGGCGCAACGTCTTCCTGGGCTTCGGGGTGGCCATCGCCCTGGGGGCCACGGCCGTGGGCCTGTTGGACGCGGACATCAAGACCTTCAAGCGCCGGCAACTGGACCGGCTCTTCTTCCCGGTGCTGGTGCACAACCATCCCTTCGCCAAGGCCTACTACGCCCGCTGGGACGGCAACCGCATGTTCGGCCGGGTCAAGCGACTTTTGCTGGACCCGCTGCTCATCTCGCTCAAACGCAAGTTCACCGACAGCAACAACGAAAAAATGCTGCGGCTCGTGGATTTTTTGCTCAGCTTCGACTACCAGCTCTCGGGCGAGGTGGTCATGGACATGTGGCTGTTGAAGAAGATGCGCTACGCCCTGGACTGGGGGGTGGAGATCTTCACCCTGATCGAAGTCTTCCGCAAATCGCCCCAGGTGGCCCAGGTGGAGTTCACCCGCCACGGCTTCGACCACAAGCACCAGCGCGTCTCCACCGACGACCCCGGCGCGGGCCTGCACCGCATGAGCCTGGACATCATCACCACCCTGCTGCACGCCCTGATCGTGGAGGAGGGCCTGGAGGTGGGCGAGGAGTTCTTCCGCGACCTGGCGCTGACCTACGAGTCCATCGCCGAGGAGACCATCAAGCGCTACAGCGACATCGCCGAGTTCAACGGCCTGGGCTACGACCGCGACCGCGAGGAGCACATGGTCTACGAGGTGCTGAGCCAGGCCATCGTGCAGACCGCCGACCACCTGACCAGCCCGGCCCACATGGCCGAGAAGATGCTGCGCTTCACGGCCAGCTTCCCGGAGTTCAAGCCCTATGTGAAGCAGGGCCTGCAGCAGACCATACTGGACCTGGAGACCCGCCTGCGCGACCAGTCCCTGGAGGTGCGCCACCTGCCTTCCTGGGAGCGCATCCTGTGGAAGCTGCCGGAGATCAACCTCAGCATCGTGGAGGCCCTGGAGGCGGACAAGCAGCGCTTTGCCAAGCGCCCCGCCCGGCCGCGCGCGCCGCGCAAGCCCAAGGCCTAGAGCCCCCTCACCCTGCCCTCTCCCCCGCCGGGCGGGGGCGACGGTGAAGGATAAAACGCCAGCAACCATGACCGTGCCTTCCCTCTCGCCCCCTCTCCCCCGGCTGCCGGGGGAGAGGGCGGGGTGAGGGGGTCTTGGCGGTTGCCAGCGCAACTTGACCGCGACTCCCCTTGCCGGCCGGGCGCGGAATTGCTAGGCTTGGCGTAACCTTCCGGACGAGGCCTTCATGGCCCTGGAGCTGCGGGCTGGCTTTTTCTCCGAACGCGGCGGGGTGGTGCGCTACCACCCGGCCTTCGACCGCTTCTGATCGCATGTCAATTGGAGGGGAAGATGCCAATTCAATCATTCAATGGACAAACATTCGTGGCTTTTGTCGATATCGCCGGCTTTAAGAGCATCATGAAGGATAAAAATGAAGCCAGGCGAGTCCTGAATGGTTTTTATAATGAGGGATATGATTGCTTAGATTCCAACGACAATACCCCGTCAGTGGATGGCTTATTTGTTTCTGATTGTGGCGTATTGTTTGTTAGACATAAACATCCTGGGCTGATAAGGTTATGTGACCTCAATTTGCTACTCGATAAAATTTGTAAATTAAACAGAAATATGTTGAATAAAGATATCATGCTGACCACATCTATTAGCTATGGCGATTTTAATTACGAGGAAAGGAACGAGCATAGGAGTATTGGAAAGAGTATGTTGTATGGTGATGCTTATCTTGACGCTTACCTGGACAATGAAAAGGGTAGTCCCAAGCTTATACCTACGCAGTGCCGTATTGTTATTAATGAATACGATAACATAATGCCGAACATTGATTCTGCGATTTCCCAGGATTCAAGGCTGCGGCATCCTGAAATTAGTAAACTGCATAAGTCAAACGGCAGGAAAATATACTATATGTATTATTGGATGCTAAATGATTTAAATGAAATGCAAAGCTACCAAAACCAGTTAAATTTGACTAAGGATGCACAGTATCGTGAGATTTTAGCGCTAACGAAAAGTAAGTTTTCCCCTTCAAATAGTAATTAAATGTCCCGCTATCTGCCGCGCGTCCTCTTGGGGCTGTTCATCCTCAGCCTCATCCTGCCCCTGCCCCGCTACCTGGCCGGGATGGACTCTGGCGAAAAGCTCATCTGGCTCAGCCAACTGGCCTGGGTGGCCGGCCTGGCCGGCCTGATCCTGGCCGCTGCCGGCTTGGGCGCCTGGCTCTGGCGGCGGCGGGGCGGCCGCTAGATTCGCCCCTTGCCTGGCCGGCCGGCCTGGTCTATTCTTCCCAGCCATGCAGGATCTCTTGCCCAACCTCTGCGTGGTGCTGGTGCGCACCAAATTCCCGGAGAACATCGGCTCCGCCGCCCGGGCCATGGCCAACATGGGGCTAAACGACCTGCGCCTGGCCGGGCCGGAGCGGCTGTGGCCCGAGCCCATGGCCCGCCTGGCCAGCACGGGCGGCGCGCCGGTGCTGGAGGCCCTGCGGGTCTACGAGGACCTGGCCGCGGCCACGGCCGACTGCGCCCTGGCCGTGGCCACCACCGCCCGTACCGGCCGCCGCCGGGGCCGCCTGACCAGCCCCCGCCAGGCCGCGCCCGCCATCCTGGACTGGGCCGCGCGGGGCCGGGTGGCCCTGGTCTTCGGCCCCGAGGACCGCGGCCTGGACACCAATGAGGTGGACGCCTGCGGGCTCACGGTCTGCATCCCCACCGCCGCGGCTTACTCGCTCAACCTGGCCCAGGCGGTGCTGGTGCTCACCTACGAGATTTTCAACGCGGCCCTGGCCCAGCGCCGGGGCGAGGACGACGACCCCGCCGGCGTTGTTGCCGCCGCCGCCAGCCCGCGGCCGGCCAGCCTGGCCGAGCTGGACGGCCTGAAGCAGCACCTCAAACAGGCCCTGGTGGCCCTGGGGGCCATCCCGGCCGACAACCCCGATCACTTTTTCCGCCCCTTCAAGGCCACCCTGGAGCGGGCCGGCGTCACCAGCCGCGAGGCCCGGGCCTGGCGCGGCCTGGCCCGCCAGGCCCTGTGGTTGGCCGGCCAAATCGAGGACAAGGACTAGGGGCCCCGCCCCGGCCCTCCACCCCAGGGGGGTGAGGGGTTGACAAGGCCGGGGGAAGGGCCAATGTGCAGGCGGCGCGGCGCGATTGCTTCGCCGCCTGCGGCTTCTCGCAATGACCTTGATGGAATTTCATGAAGGGGAGAAAGGACCGGACCACGCCGAGTCCTTCATTCTCTTTCTCTTTCTCTTTCCCTTGCCTTTCCTTCCCGTTCTCCCGCTCCACCTGAGGCCTCCCCCCGCACCGTAGCCGTCAGCTCGACGGGGTGGCGAGGCGGCCAGTCGGCGCGAGGCAGGCAGCCAAGCTCATGGCTGTTGCAGTCGGCGGCGCGCGTGGGGATGACGAGCCGCCCTGCCGCCGGGTCGGCCGGCCATCCACGGAGCCGGTTGCTGACGGCGTGGGCGC
>JAZDHW010000054.1:0-9134 GCA_043805555.1 Pseudomonadota bacterium | reverse complement strand
CTGCCAACTTCCCTGATTTGGAAATCGCCGGGGGGCAGGCACTTGCGCAGAATCTTGCGCGAAATGGGCGAATCATCCACGATGAGCAGAGATGGCAAGGCGATCTCCTTCCAAATATGGGCGGCGGCCCGGCGCGGTCCGGCCGATCCCGGTGCGGTCTAAATGTTATTTATACAGCCAGGCCCGGTGTGAAAAAAAGAGGACATGGACCGCCAAGGGGCCTGGAAGCCCCTTTTCAAGCCAATTATATACAATTGTAACAGTGATGGAATGATTTTAATCGGTTAGCGGGCGGCTCCCAAGCCCGGAACCGGGCCGGGCCCCGCGCCCAGCCGCCAAAACCTACGCCAGGGTTTATTTCACATTCTGAAATTATATCGCGTAGGCCTTGGTAGGTTTTTCATAAAAATTCTAATTATCACTATTTGTTGGCCGAACCGGCGCCTGGGCCGGCCGCCTGGACGGAAAAAGCCTGGTTGTGATTACTTCCGGCATCGTTACAAGATTGGGAAACGGTCGGGGCAGGGCGGGGCGTGTAAAAAAAACCCGCCCCCGCGGCGCAAGGCCGCGAGGGGCGGTTTTCAACGCGAGTTACCAGCGCTTGGGCGCTAGCCCAGGCGCTTCTTTAGGGCGTCCAACTGGGCGCTCAGCCGGACCGGGAGTTTTGCACCGAACTTGGCGAAGTGGTTCTCGATGTCGGGCACTTCGGCCTTGAAGGCCGCGGGGTCCACCTTGAGCAGCTCTTGCATGTCCTCGGCCGGGATGTCCAGGCCGGTGAGATCCAGGTCGCCGTCCTTGGGCAGCACGCCGATGGGGGTCTCGCGGCCGCCGACCTTGCCGTCCACCCGCTCGCACATCCACTTGAGCACCCGGCTGTTGTCGCCAAAACCCGGCCAGAGCCACTTGCCCTCGGCGGTCTTGCGGAACCAGTTGACGTAGAAGATCTTGGGGGCCTTGGCGCCCAGGCGGTCGCCCATCTCGAACCAGTGCTGGAAGTAGTCGCCCATGTTGTAGCCGCAGAAGGGCAGCATGGCGAAGGGGTCGCGGCGCAGGTTGCCCACCGCGCCGATGTTGGCCGCGGTGGTCTCGCTGGCCGCGGTGGAGCCCATGAATACGCCGTGGTCCCAGTCGTAGGCCTCGGTCACCAAGGGCACCACCGAGGCGCGGCGGCCGCCGAAGATGAAGATGTCGATGGGCACGCCCTCGGGCTTTTCCCAGTCCTTGCTGATGATGGGGCACTGGCTGGCCGGGGCGGTGAAGCGGGCGTTGGCGTGGGCGGCCACGTCCTTGGCGGCCGGGGTCCAGTCGCGCAGCTTCCAGTCGATGGCATGCGCCGGGGCCGGGCCCATGCCCTCCCACCACACGTCGCCGTCGTCGGTCAGGGCGCAGTTGGTGAAGATGCTGTTTTCCTTGATGCTGTCCATGGCCATCGGGTTGGAGTCATAGCTGGTGCCCGGCGCCACGCCGAAGAAGCCGGCCTCGGGGTTGATGGCGTAGAGGCGGCCGTCCGGGCCGATCTTCATCCAGGCGATGTCGTCGCCGATGCACTCCACCTTCCAGCCCTTGATGGTGGGCAGCAGCATGGCCAGGTTGGTTTTGCCGCAGGCCGAGGGGAAGGCGCCGGTGACGTGATACTGGCGGCCCTCGGGGCTGGTCAGGCGCAGGATGAGCATGTGCTCGGCCATCCAGCCCTCGCGCCGGGCCACGGCCGAGGCGATGCGCAGGGCCAGGCACTTTTTGCCCAAAAGCGCGTTGCCGCCATAGCCGGAGCCATAAGACCAGATCAGGTTCTCGGCCGGGAAGTGGCTGATGTACTTCTGCTCGATGGGCGCGCAGGGCCAGTAGGAGTCCTTGTCGCCGGGCTTCAGGGGCGCGCCGATGCTGTGCAGGCAGGGGATGAACTCGCCCTCGGAGCCCAGCACCTCCATGACGCGGTCGCCCACCCGGGTCATGATGTGCATGTTGCAGACCACGTAGGGGCTGTCGGTGATCTCCACGCCGATCTTGGCCAGCGGCGACCCCACCGGGCCCATGGAGAAGGGGATCACGTACAGGGTGCGGCCCTGCATGCAGCCCTCGTAAAGGCCGCGCATGGTGGCCTTCAGCTCGTCGGGGGCGAACCAGTTGTTGGTGGGGCCGGCGTCAATCTGATCAGGGTAACTGATGTAGGTGCGGTCCTCGACCCGGGCCACGTCGCTGGGGTCGGAGCGGAAAAGGAAGCTGTTGGGGCGCTTGGGCAGGGGGATGGCCTGGTCGGCCTTGACCATTTGGTCCATCAGGCGGTCGTATTCGGCCTTGGAGCCATCGCACCAATGGACTGAGTCGGGTTTGCACAAGGCCACGGCCTCGTCCACCCACTGTTTAAGTTTGGCGTTGGTGCATTTGTCGCTGTCCATTGCTTTTACTCCGAAGCTATGCGCGGGATAAATGGATTTGATGTCGACAGAAGCCACCCGCAGTGGAACCTGCCGCCGACCGGTGGTGGCGGGAGAATCTGGACGGCGAGGGCAGGCCCTGAACAGGCTCCCCTTCCGGTTGATGTGGGCGCGAGCTGGTCAGACCGCCGCGCGGGCATCTTCAGGACGCCAGCGCACGCCAGGGAGCGCCGGCGGTTTCGTCGCCTAATTTTCGCCCAGCACACACGAAAATTTCACGATCCGGCAGCCATTTTATGACTACGCATGCGCGCTAGTCAAGGAGGTGAGGGTGATTCAGGATGGATATTCCATGCGGCTGGGTCAGGAAGCTGCTGGCGGGCTTTTTGGAGCCGGAGGCGGGGTTCAATCAAATCCGCTCCGGCTTGACCCAAGATATGGTGCTTTATTGCGGTGCCGCGCCCCATATATAGCTTTTTAAGTTGACAATCAACTATTGTTTTATTAGATTGCTCATAATATTAGTCCCTGGGTTAATGGACCAATCGCCAACGGGAGGTTTTTCATGGCCAAGTCGACAGAGACCGCCAAGCCGGCCCCGGCCAAGAAGGCGGCGGCCCCCAAGAAGGCGGCCAGCGCGGCCAAGGCCGCCAAACCGGCCGCAGCCAAGCCTGCGGCAAAAAAGGCCGAGGCCAAGGCTGAGCCCAAGAAGGCCGCCCCCAAGAAGCCGGCTGCCGCCAAGGCCGCGCCCAAGGCTGAGACCAAGGCTGAGACCAAGAAGGCCGCCCCCAAGGCCGCCCCCAAGGCCGAGGCCAAAGCCGAGCCCAAGAAGGCCGCCGCGGCCAAGCCCGCCGCCAAGCCCGCAGCCAAGCCCGCCGCCAAGCCCGCCGCCAAGACCACCGAGGCCAAGGCTGCTGCACCCAAGAAGGCCGCGGCCAAGAAACCGGCTGCCGCCAAGGCCGAAACCAAAAAGACCGCCGCCAAACCCGCGGCCAAGAAACCGGCCGCCAAGAAGACGGCGGCCAAGAAGACGCCCGAGGCCCAGGCCTAGGCTTCTGCGGGCGGCTCGATCCAGGGCTGAGGCCCGGCGACGTGTACGCCGGGCCTCTCCTTGTATGGTTTGGTTTACATAATATACCTTATGCGACATATGCAGACGCGAGAATGGGCAGCAATAGGCGGGATGCGGAATGACTTGCAGGTAAACATCACCAATAACCCCTGCCAGGCTGTGGTTCTTGTTTTGTATTATTTTTTATATTAATATGTTGCCAAGTTTCAGCATGTTTGACTTTAAGTAAATTATCTGCCTGGGGCCGCAAAATAAATTTAAGTTGCGTTGCCAAGAGGCCGATAAGGGCATCAGGAGAGGTGTTCGGCGGGTGGGCCAAGGATAAGCCCACGCCAGAGTCCGGACGGAGCCTGCCCAAGGATCCGGGACAGGACCGGCAAAAATGATAGAGATACCGTCATATCTAAAGTTGGTGGTCAGCCAGGGCCAGCGGCGTGCAGCCCAAAACACCCGCCCGGCCAACAGCAGCGATGAGGCGGCCAAGGGCGAAAAGACGCGCGGCACAGCGGCGACCACCTGGTCCGGCAGCCAGGAGCCGGCCGTGCTCATCACCCTGGCCGAGACCCGTCGCCACATTTCTGGCAATGACGAGCCGCCTCCCAGCGCTGAGGAGGCCGGCTATGTGCTGAGCCAGCTTCAGCGCGATCTGCCCGAACTGGGTCCCGGCGTGCACGACCTGCACGACAACCTGGACCGCTCCCGGGTTTTGGACCTGCTGGCGCCCTTGGTGGACAACTAGTCCCCTGCCCCCAGTTTTGCTAATATAATAGATGATAGTCACTTCTCCAGAGCGAGGCGCGGCCATGCCCATCGAGGGCGTCGGCGTCACGGTCTCGGCCCTGGCTGTGCTCCAGCGCCGCCGTGATGCCACTGCCAGCAACCTGGCCAATGCCAGCACCAGCGGCTACAGCCCCCGCCGGGTTGACCAGGCCGACCTGGCCGGCGGCGGCGTGCAGGCCGTAGCCACCACCCTTTTGGGCGGCGGACCGCTGGTGGCCAGTGAGCGCGGCCTGGATCTGGCCCTGGACGGAGCCGGCTTCTTCGCCTTTGCCGATGACCGCGGCGGCCAGGTCTACAGCCGTTCCGGGAAGTTGCAGGTGGGCCCCGACGGCCGGCTGACCGACCTCCTGGGCCGCGAACTGCTGCCGGCCCTGACCATCCCTCTGGAAACCGCTACGGTCAACGTCGCCCCTCAGGGGGCGGTGGAGGCCCTGGCCAGTGATGGCCGGGTGCTGGCCCAGGGCCAGATAGAGGTGGCGGCCTTTGCCAACCCTGGCGGCTTGCAGGCAATCGGCGGCAACGCCTTTGTTCCCAGCCCGGCTTCCGGGCCACCGGTGCTGGCCGCGCCGGGCGAGGCCGGCCGGGGCCTGGTGGTGGCCGGCGCGACGCAGGCCTCGGGCACGGACCTGGTGCGCGAGATGGTGGACCTGACCCTGCAACAACATGAATTCAGCGCCAATCTGCGCACGCTCTCCACCCAGGACGAGATGGTGGGCGCCATCCTGGACGTGCTGGGCTGAAAGGTCTCACGCCATAAAGCCATGTCCGATTTAGACAAGCAGTGGGCGGGGTTGGAGTGGTCGGCCCAGCCGGCCGAGGATCTGGCCGCCGGCGGTTTCGTAGACCTGCGCCGCAGGCAGTTGCGCAACCGCTACGCCGACGGCAGCCTGGGCCAGTGGTACCACCTGGAGACCGTGCACCCGCACTTCGTGGACGCGGTGGTGCTGGTCATCCACCACACCCCGCCGGGCGGCTCGCCGCAGGTGCTCTTGCGCCTATGCCTGCGCCCCAGCCCCCAGACCCGGCGCGACTCGCCGCTGCAACTGGCCCTGGATCGCGGCCAGGCATGGCCGGCCCGGCTGTGGGAGCTGCCGGCCGGTGGCATCGAGCCGGAAGATGTCCTGCCCGGCGGCATGGGGGTGAAGGGCCGCGCCCAGCAGGAGGCCTGGGAGGAGACCGGGCTGCGGGTGCGGCGGGCGGACCTGCGCCGCCTGGGCGCGCCGGTTTTTGCCGCCCCGGCGTTTTGCACCGAGCGCCTGCACTTTTTCGCCTGCCCCGGCGACCCCGCGGCGGCCGAGACGCCGCCGGGCGACGGCCATCCCCTGGAGGAAGGGGCCGAGCTGCGCTGGCTGGCCCTGGGCCAGGCCCTGGCCTGGTGCGACCAGGGGCGCATCATGGACAGCAAGACCGAGCTGGGCCTGCGCCGTTTCGCGGCCCACCAGGCCGGTTCGGCCAGCCAGGCCGGTCCGGCCCAGCAGGCCCAGCCTGATGGCGGCAAACCGTAACCACCGGAGGTGACATGAGAAAGGCGTCTGTTGCGGCATGGGTCCTGGCCGTGGCCATGACCGCCCTGCCGGCCCTGGGCCTGGCAGCCGAGGCCCGGACCCCTGGCGGCGCGGGCGGCGTCTACGCCACCCCGCCCCGGTTCCAGATCTTCGAGGCCCCCCGCCCCTATGGCGGGCTGATCATGCTGGACACCCAGACCGGCGAGTCATTCCAGCGGGTTATCGTAAACACCCCCCAGGGCATCGAGATCCGCTGGATCAAGCTGGAGCGCATGAAGGGCATGCAGCCCAACGAGACCATCCTGTGGGAATGAGCTAGGTTATTCGGCAACCCAGGCGCACGGCGGCCGCGGGGGGTTGGCTCCCGCGGCCGCGGCGTTTCTGGCGAAGGCGTCAGCCCACCGGGCGCAACTTGGCGCTCAGGGACTCCACCGCGATGCGCATCACCTTGGTGCGGCTGAAGAACTTGGCGATATAGTCCTGGGCCTCGGCCGCCAGGCCGGGGCTGTACTTGGCGGCCAGGGCCTCCAGGGCGGCCTGCTTTTCCGCGCCCTCCACTGCCGCGGCCACGCCGAAAACAATGGCGCTCTCATAGGCGGTGGAGAACTTTTCCGCCAAAACCTGGGTGGGCCCCACCACGCAAAACGCCACCCGGTCATTGGCGGCAATGTTGTCCAGCTTGTGGCCTTCCGGGGCGCAATGGAAATAGATGGCCTGGTCCATGAGGCAATAGCTCAAGGGCGTGGCATAGGGCTGGCCGTCATGCGAGACCGTGGAGAGCACGCCGTACTCGCCCTGTTCCAATATCCGCCAGGCATCCGCCGGGCTGCCGGCCCGGTCCTTACGGCGCATTTCGCGCTGCATTTCGCTCTCCGTGCCGAAAAATGCTCGTCGACTGGCCTGCCCCCGTCGTCGGCCTCTGCCTTAAAATCACGTTAATTGTGATGAGTACACATTATTGGGGCCATTATTCCCAGCCGCTGGCCGTGACGCCATAAATACTAAAGCGAGTTACGTTAATTGCGTAAGCCAATTACGCACCCGCGGCGCGCCCGCTAAAGTCGGCCCAGGCCGGCCCGGAAATTCCTGCCGCCCTGACCTGTCCCGCGCCCGGCTTTCCGTGGCGTTGCCAGACCAGGCCTAGCCAGAAAAACCGGCTTTCGTGGGCATCAAGCGCGGCTGGCGATGGCCTCGATCTCCACCTTGGCGCCCGGCTTGGGCAGGGCCGCCACCTGCACGCAGGAGCGCGCCGGCAGGGCGGCGCAGCCCGCGAAATACTCCGCGTAGACCGCGTTCATGGCCGTGAAATCGGCCATGTCGGCCAGGAACACGGTGGTCTTGACCACCTGCGCCCAGGTCAGCCCGGCCTCGGCCAGGCCGGCGGCCAGGTTGCGCATCACCTGGGCGGTCTGCTCGGCAATGCCCGGCCCCACCAGCTCGCCGCTGGCCGGATCCAGGGCCAGACGGCCGGAGAAAAAGCACAAATCACCGGCCCAGCGCTGGGGGCTGTAGGGGCCGATCACCACGGGCTTGGCGGCTGCGGTCGTCATGGGTCTATCCTCCCGCGCCCCGGAGTGGGGCGTTCTGGCGGTCAGCATAAACCGCGGCGGCCGGGTTGTCCACCGGCCAAAATGCGGCCGGAAAACCGCTTGACACGGTGGGACATTGCTGGTAACTCGTTAATTTCCAAAGCACAGCCTTGCGTGAGCTTCAGGAGGCCTGCTCAAACCCATGACTGTTAGCGCCAACCGGCCGGCCCCGCGCCTGGCCTTCAACTCCCAACAGGTTGCCCGCGCCATCGACCGCCTGGCCCAAGGCATCTTGGAGCGCCACCCCGACCCCAGCCGCCTGGGCCTGGTGGGCGTGCATTCCGGCGGCGACCTCCTGGTGCGCCGGGTGGAGGCGGCCCTGGCCCGCCTGTCCGGCCGCGCCGGCCTGCGCCTGGACAAGGGCCTGGTTGACATCAGCTTCTACCGCGATGACTGGTCGCGCCTGGACCAGAACCCCTCCATCCGCAACACCGACATTCCCTTCGACGTCGAGAGCCGCGAGCTGGTCCTGGTGGACGACGTGATCTTCACCGGCCGCACCGTGCGCGCGGCCCTGGACGCCATTTTCAGCCAGGGCCGGCCGGCTCGGGTGGAGCTGGCCGTGCTCATCGACCGCGGCCACCGCGAATACCCCATTGCCCCGGACTACCTGGGGGCCATGCTGCCCACCCAGCGCCACCAGTCGGTGAACGTCTACCTCTACCCCGACCCGGCCCAGGACCACGCCACCCTGGAAGACCACAAATACCAGACCGCGGCCTGAGCCCTGCAATCCTTGCCCAGCCCGGCCGCCCCAAGCGCCCCGGCGGCAAACAATGCCGCGTCCCCCGCCCTGCCCCGCTTCATATCGTGCTGTAATCACGCGCAATATCAATTTGGCCAATTTTGGCATTTAACCTGCATGCGATTTATGGTGACTTCCCAAGGAGGAAG
Source organism: Pseudomonadota bacterium (assembly GCA_043805555.1). Lineage (GTDB taxonomy): Bacteria > Desulfobacterota > Desulfarculia > Desulfarculales > Desulfarculaceae > JACRDC01. The sequence goes on along the minus strand of JAZDHW010000054.1, from coordinate 919 downwards.
GGCCATGAAGGTAGAGAACACCATATACAGTCCGGAGATCGCGCGCAGCGGGCGCGGCAACAGCCAGCGCGCCGAATCTCAAGGCAGCTTCGCCGATCTGCTGGCCCAGGCGGTCAGCGACGAGACCAGCGCCCAGAGCGCGGCCCCGACCAAGGTGAGCGCCACCGCGGCCAGCCAGGACAGCGAGCAGCCCCCGGCCATCTGGGGCGACATCAACGGCTTGCTGGATTCGCTGGAAAGCTATGCCCAGGCCCTGGGCAATCCCGGCATGAGCCTCAAGCAGTTGGAGCCCCTGGCCAGCGACCTGGAGCGCCGGGCCGACGCCCTGGAATCCAACCTGGCGGCAGGCAACGCCGACGGGCTGGGCAGCCTGGCCCAGGAGGCCTTGACCCAGGCCCGGGTGGAAGCCATCAAGTTCCGCCGCGGCGATTACGTGTAGCCCGGAGGGCCGGTCATGGACCGCCTGACCATCTCCTCGGCCCAGGGCATGGGCGCGGATTTCCTGGGCCGGGCGGCCCAGCGCCGCCGCTCCGGCAAGCCCGGCGAGGACGAGAACCAGGCCCTGGCGGCCCCCCGCCGGCCCGACCCGTCCCAGGCGGCCGCCACCGCCACCGAGGCTCCAGTAGTGGCCTCGGCCGTGGCCGCGGACCTGGGCCAGCAGTGGCCGCCCCTTAACGCGGCCGAGGCGAAAGATCTCCTCGATGAGCTGGTGCCGGCCGTGGCCGCCAGCCATCCCCTGAAACTGGCCGAGCTGCAACCGGTCACCGAACGCAGCCTGGTGCCCACGGCCTACGTGTAGCGGTTCCCCGGTCCGGGACGCTGGACCGACACCAAATGGCGCAGGTCCCCTCCTACGCCGAACTTACGGCGGCCGGCTGGCCGTCCAGGCGGGCAAGCGGATAGCTTGCCCGCCGGCTTT
>JAZDHW010000053.1:0-3274 GCA_043805555.1 Pseudomonadota bacterium | reverse complement strand
GGCGGATCAGTCCTCCTGCTCGGCCTCGCTCTGGATCTGCTTGTAGCGGGGGGTCTCGGAGATCTTCTTCTGCTCCGCCTCGCTGGCGTCCTCGTCGGTCAGGTGGATCTCGCCGCACTCCGGGCAGGTGAGGTTGACGTTGTCGCCGATGCTGCGGCGCTTGATCTCGTCAGCCGTCATGTGCCCCACCGAGCCGCACTTGGTGTCCACCCGCTCGGCGCGCACCTCGGTGCGCCTCTTGCTCTCGGCCATGGGTTCACCTCCTCGCCAAATCGGATGGCCTGGGCTTCGCTTGGCCGCGCTCCCCATGGCGCGGTCCGGCCCCGGCCGGCCACCCTCCCCGCCGGAATTTTATCCCACGCTCACGCATTTTGAAACGCCGGCTCAGCGATTGCCGGCCCCGGCCAATAGCCCGCCGCGCGCGTCAAAGACCTCGATGTCCACGATCCGGCCGCCGTCCAGGCGGTGGGTGGCGCAGCTCAGTCAGGGGTCGTAGGCGCGCACCGCCATCTCGACCTTGTTCAGGGCCTCCTCGCTCACCGCGCCGGCCTTGATCACGCTCTGGGCCGCGGCCCGCACGCTCATGTTCATGGGCGCGATGTTGTGGGTGGTGCCCACGATCAGGTTGGCCTTGGCGATCATGCCGTTGGCGTCGGTGGTGTAGTCGTGGATCAGGGTGCCGCGCGGGGCCTCCACGCAGCCCACCCCGCGCCCGGCCTGGGGCGTGGCCGCCTCGCGCACCTGGGGGTCGGTGATGGCCGGGTCCTCCAGGAGCTGCACCACCTTCTCGGCCGCGTAGACCAGCTCGATAAGCCGCGCCCAGTGATAGAGCATGGTGGACTGGGCCGGGCGGCCGAATTTTTGGCGGAACTCCTCCAGCTCGGCCTGGGCCAGGGGCGTGCTGATCTTATCGCAGACGTTGATGCGGGCCAGGGTGTTGGCCCGGTACACGCCCTTGGGCGCGTTCAGGTCCATGGAGAAGCCCTCGCCCCAGGACCGGGCGTAGGGGAACTTGCCGTAGGACCAGGGCTCCACGTGCTCGCCCAGCACGTCGGCGTATTGCTCGCACTTGTAGTCGCAAAAGGAGCCGTCTGGCTTCATCAGGCGCAGCACGCCGTCATAGAGCTCCAACCCGCCGTCGGCCGGGTTGACCGTGCCCAAAAACCCGGTGGTGATGGCCCCCAGGCCCACCGTCTCCGGGTCCAGTTTGTAGAAGACGTTCTCCTTGGCAAAATGCATGCAGAACTTGGCGAACTCCAACTGCTCGCGGCACTGGGCCAGGAGATCCTGGCGCTCGTCCTCGCGCATGGGCTTGGCGAACCCGCCGGTGACCATGACCACCGGGTGGATGACCTTGCCGGCGAATTTTTCGATCATCATCTGCCCGGCCTGACGCCACTTGACCACCAGGGCGGCCAGCTCCGGCGCGGCGGCGACGATGCCCAGCACGTTGCGCACGCCCACGTCCGCGCCCGCGCCCATGACGAAATCCGGCGCGGCCAGGAAGAAGAAGTGCAGGATCTTGTCGTTGATGTGGGCCATGGTCTGCATCAGCTCGCGCAGCTTGCGCCCGGCCGGCGGCACCTTGGCCCCGAAGCAGGCGTCCACGGCCTTGTTGCTGGCGGTGTGGTGCATCCAGGGGCAGATGCCGCAGATGCGGCTGACGATGCGCGGCACCTCCTCGGCCGGCCGGCCCTCGATGAACTTCTCGAAGCCGCGCATGGCCATGATGTTCAGCCGCGTGTCGGCCACGTTGCCCGCCTCGTCAAGCTGGATGGCGATGCGGGCGTGGCCCTCGATGCGGGTGATGGGCTGTATGTTCAGCAGGCGGCCGGCGGCCTGAAGGCTGCCCTCGGCCGGCGGGTTGACGGTCTGGCTCATGGTCCTCTCCCCCTGCCCTAGCACGCCGCCTTGCGGCGGGCGGGGTTCATCAGGCGGCCGTGGGCGCCGCTGAAACGCAGCAGGCCGGGCTTGTCGGGCAGGCTCTTGATGTCCAGGCCGTTGCTGGCCAGGGCGTTGAGCATGTCCAGCATCTGGTTGCCGTCGGGCTTCACCGGTCCGTAGCAGCCCCGGCAGGGCACCCGGGCGCTGATGCAGCGCGGGGCCGCGCCCGCCGCGCCCGCCGCGCCCGCGCAGCCGGCCCGGGTGACCGGGCCCATGCACAACAGGCCCTGCTCCAGCAGGCAGCGCATTTCGCCCAGCGGCCTGTCCGCGTCGTAGTGCGCGTTTTGCAGGAAACGGCGCACCTGCTTGACCGCGCCCTTGCCCTCGCGCCGGGTGGGGCAGGTGTCGCATACGCTCTTGAAGGGCAGATTGGGCGCGCGGCCGGCGATGAGCGCCAGGATGGCCTCGGCGATCTGGTCCGGGTGGGGCGGGCAGCCGGGCAGGGCCAGGTCCACCTTGACCTTCTCGTCCAGGGCAAAGGCCCGCGGCAGCATGGCCGGCAGGGCCGGGTCGTCGGGGGTGGGCGCGGCGTCGGTGGTCTCGCTGGTGCGGTAGTAGCGCTCCATCAGGTCGGCGTCGCTGAACTGGTTGATCAGCGCGGGGATGCCGCCGTGGGTGGCGCAGGTGCCCAGCGCGATGAGCACCCCGCACTGGCGGCGCATGGTCAGGGCCACCTCCAGGTGCTCGGTGGTGCGGATGTTGCCGCTGATGATGCCCACGTCGGCCGGGGGTATGTCCAGGTGGCGGGTGTCGCCCTGGCCGGTCTGGCCGAAGTACTTGTGGTCGATGAGCACCGGGATGTGCACGAACTCAAGCTCGGGCAACAGCGTGAGCAGGGTCTCGCCCAGGTTTAGGATGGAAATCTCGCACCCGCTGCACGAGCCCAGCCATTCCTCGGCCACTTTCACCGGCATGAGGCTGCCTCCGTCCCCGCGGCGGCGGCCGCCTGATTGTAGGGCGAGGGTCCCAGGGCGCGGACCGTCGCGGTCATCTCCCGCACGGCGGCGGCGAAGCGCTCCGCCTCGGCCGAGGAGCACCACACCAGGCGGAAGCGCTCCTTTTCCAGGCCGAGCATCGCGACCATCTCCTCCACCACCGCCAACCTGCTCTCGGCTTTTCGATTACCATCCAGGTAATGACATTCGCCCAGGTGTCAGCCCATGACCATGACGCCGTCGGCGCCCTTGCTGAAGGCCTCCACCACCAGGTTGGGGTGCACCATGCCCGAGCACATCACCCGCACGATGCGCAAGGACGGCGGGTATTGCATGCGCGAGGTGCCGGCCAGGTCGGCCGCGGCATAGGAGCACCAGTTGCAGTTGAAGGACAG
>JAZDHW010000052.1:0-7674 GCA_043805555.1 Pseudomonadota bacterium | reverse complement strand
CATTTTTCTTGCCGTCAGGGGCGTGCTGACACAATGAGAGCAGGCTTGAGCCCCCGGCGGTCAAGGGCTGGCCTGGCCAGCTCGTGAAACCCTTGACCGCCGGGGGCCAAGCCTGCTACCGGCCCCCATTCTTATTTGGCTAGCAAACGGATAGTGTTAACCGGCCCTAGTCCTCTGGCAGCAGGCTGGCCAGGCGCGCGGCCATGGCCTCCAGGCGGCTGGCGCTGGCCTGGGCCAGGGCTCGGGCGGCCTGATCCAGGCCGGGCAGGCCGGCCAGGTCGGTCAGGGCCTGGCGCGCTTCGGCAAGAGGCTCGGCCAGCTCGCGCCGGGCGTCCAGCAGGCATTGCCGGCGGGCCTGGTCGCGCTGGGCCACCAGGGCCTCGTTCTCGCGCACCAGGCGCAGGTGGTCCAGGCCCCGGCGCACCATGACCCGAAGTTCGTCAGGGGTGAAGGGCTTGGCCAGGAAATCATAGGCCCCGTGGCGCACCGCCTCCAGGGCCGTGGTCACGGTGGCGTAGGCGGTGACGATGATCTTCACCGCCTGGGGGCAGATCTGGTTCAGCTCGTCCAGCACCGGCATGCCGGCCAGCTTGGGAATCTTGAGATCCAGCAGGATCAGGTCGGGCTGGAAGCCGGCCGCCACCTCCAGGGCCGCCTCGCCGTCGGCCGCCTCCGCCACCGCCAGGCCCTCGCGGGTGAGCACCCGGGTGCAGGCGTCGCGCATGGACTCTTCGTCGTCGATGATCAGGGCCTTGATCTGGGTCTCGTCCGGCTGCATGCCCGCTCCCCCGTGCCCGCGCGCCCGCCGGTGCGCCGACCGGCGGGGTGATAGAGTCATTCACTTACTATGATTTTGAAGATGAAACGGGTCCGCGGTCAAGCCCAGGCGCGGGATCAGGAATCGAGCTGGTACTTGCGCAGCTTCAGGCGCAGGGTCTTGCGGTCGATGCCCAGCGCCAGGGCCGTCTCGCTGCGGCGGCCGCCCATCAGGTGCAGCACCTTGGCGATGTGGCGGCGCTCCATCTCCTCCAGGCGCAACTCATCGCCGGCCGGGGCGGCCTGGTCCGGGCTGGCCAGGCCGCAACCCTCCAGGTCGGCCACGTCGATCCAGGGGCCGCGCGACATGACCACCAGGCGTTGCAGCATGTTCTGCAATTCGCGCACGTTGCCGGGCCAGTCGTAGCGGGTCAGGGTCTCCAGGGCCTGGGGGGTGAAGCCGCGCAGGCGGGCCTGGCCCAGGGGGCGGAAGCGGCGCAGGAAATGCTCGGCCAGGGTGGGCACGTCCTCGCGGCGCTGGCGCAGGGCGGGCAGGTGGATGTGCAGCACGTTGAGGCGGTAGAAGAGGTCCTCGCGGAAATCGCCGCGGGTCACCGCCTGCCGCAGATCCTGGTTGGTGGCCGCCACCAGGCGGATGTCCACCCGCACCACCCGGTGGCTGCCCACCTTGGTGATGGCCCGCTCCTCCACGGCCTTCAGCAACTTGGCCTGGATGTCGCGGCTGATGTTGCCCACCTCGTCAAAAAACAGGGTCCCGCCGTCGGCCAGCTCGAACTTGCCGATCTTGTTGCTCTCGGCCCCGGTGAAGGCGCCCTTGACGTGGCCGAAGACCTCGGACTCGAAAAGCGTCGGCACCAGGGTGGAGCAGTCCACCGACACAAAGGCTTGGTCGCGGCGGGGGCTCATCTCGTGCAGCCGCCGGGCCAACAGGCCCTTGCCGGTGCCGGATTCGCCGGTCAGGAGCACCGTGGTGTCGGTGCCGGCCACCCGCTCCATCATCTCCAGCACCTTGAGCATGGCCGGGGCGGCGCTGACGATCTCGGTGGGCCAGATGCGGCGGCGCAGCTCGTCCTTCAGGTAGGCGTTCTCCATAAGCAGGTGCCGGTTTTCCTGGGCCTTTTCCACCGCGCCCCGCAGCTCGTCCGGGCTGAAGGGCTTGGGCAGGAAATCAAACGCCCCCAGCTTCATGGCCTCCACCGCGGTGTGGATGGAGCCGTGGCCGGTGATGACGATGACCACCGCCTGGGGATCCTGCTCGCGGATCTGGCGCAGCACGGTCATGCCGTCGATGTCGGGCATGCGCAGGTCCAAGAGCACCACGTCAAAGGCCCAGCGGCTCAGCAGCGCCAGGCCCTGGCTGCCGCCGGCGGCCAGCTCCAGGTCATGCCCGGCGCGCGTCAGGATCTCGCGGCAGACGTCGCGCATGACTTCGTCGTCGTCGATAATCAGTATTCTTAGCTTGTTAACCAAATCGACCTTCCCCAGGCGGAGCGTGCACCTCTTTTTACCTGGGCGGCCGGGGGCGTGTCAACGGGGCTGAGGCGGGGCGGGGCGGTGGTGGGGGCTACTCCTCGCCGGAGCCTTCGGAATCAGAGGGGTCGGCCGACTCGCCGACCTTGAAGAAGCCCACGCCTTCGCGCTTGAGGACTTCCTCCTCCCGGGGGGTGGAGACGCCGCGGATGTTGCGGGGCTCGCTGGCCCCGTAGTGGATCTTGAGGGCCTCGGTGGCGAAGCCCGCGCCCACGTCCTCGAAGTTCTCGCGCAAATAGCGCTTCAGGGCCATGCCCAAGAGGCGGGCCGAGACCTCGGGGTCGGCCTCGCCCCGGCGCCTGGCGATGCCAAAGCCCGAGGGCACCCGCTTGACCTGGGCGCTGCCGCAGACCGGACAGTCCACCAGGCCGCGGGCCAGTTGCCCTTCCAGGTCCTCCACGCCCTCGAACCAACCCTCGAAGGCGTGGCCCTGGTCGCATTGGAGGTCGTAGACGAGCATGGCCACCTCTGATAACTAAACGGTATCACATGCCCGTATCTTCCGGCAAATCCGGTCCGGCTCCGGGCTCTGCCGCCTGGGCGGCCGCGGGCTCGGGGGCGGAGCCGGGGGCCGCGAACCCCTCCGGCCGCCAGCGCCGCCGGCCGCTGACGATGAAGCCGGTGTGGGCGCTCATGCCGTGGCGGGGGCGCACCGAGGGCAGGCGCACGTGCCAGAAGCGTTGCAGGGCCTCGAAGGCGATGGCCAGGCCGAACTCCGGGGCCTTGTTGAGCGCGGTGACCTGCTCGGCCAACTGCGGCACGGTAGGCACGTAGGCCACCCAGACCGCGCCGGGCCTGAGGCAGGCGGCGGCGGCCGGCACCAGGCCCCAGGGCTCGGGCATGTCGCTGAACAGGCGGTCCACCTCGCGCTCGTCAATGCCCTCCTGCACCGGGTCGCGCCAGACCGGGGTCCAGCGCTCCAGGAACTCCGGGCCCAGGTAGGCGGCGATGTTCTTGCGGGTGCGGTTCAGGTGGTCGCGGCGCAGGTCATAGCTGGTCAGGCGGCCATCCGGGCCCACGGCGCGCAGCAGGGCCATGGTCAGGGCCCCGTGGCCGCAGCCCACCTCCACCACGCTCTGACCGGGGGCCACGTCGCCCCAGGTCAGGATCAAGCCCAGGTCCTTGGGATAGATCACCTGGGCCTGGCGGGGCATGTTCATAACCACCTGCTCCAGGGTGGGCCTGAGCACCAGGTAGCGTCGGCGCAGGGGGTCGCTGATCACCCCGCCGTCGTGGGTCTCGGCGAACTGGGCCGGGGTGAGGGCCTCGCCGCGCACCCGCACCACCTGGTCGTCCGGGCCGGGCACGGTGACCAGGTATTGGCGGTCGCGCTCGTCGATGAGCAGCACCGGTTCGCCGGGGCGCAATAGGCTCTTGTCAGTCACGGGGGCTCCTGCAACTGGAAAATGGCAGCCAAATCGGGCCATGGATGGCCCGTCAAATTGCGAGCCTTCCCAGGCGAGCAATTTGGGAGGCTGGGCAAAACCCGGGCCCCCACCCAGCGCAAGCTTGGTGGGGCGCAACCACGCTTATGCCCAGCCGATGCTTTGCAGGGCAGGACGCCCTGCAAAGCAGGGTTAGGTTGGGATATATATCACGACGCGTGGGTTAAGGCAGGTATTAGTTGCCGGCCCGGCCGGGCTGACCCGGCCCGGCCGCCGGGGTACAATGCCCGCAGGGTCCCGCGCCCGTGCCGCCTGTCACCCATCAGGGAGCGCGCCATGGCAGAGCTTTTCGACGACTGGACCGAGCGCTACGAGGCCTGGTTCGCCACGCCCATCGGCCGGCTGATCAAGGCCTACGAGACCGCGCTGGTCATGGACCTGCTGCGGCCAACGGCCGGCGAGCTGATCCTGGACGCCGGCTGCGGCACCGGGCTATTCACCGCCGACCTGCTGGCGGCCGGAGCGCGGGCGGTGGGTCTGGAACTGTCGCGGCCCATGCTGGCCCAGGGCCGGCAGCGCCTGGCCGGCCGGGACTTCTTGGCCGTGCAGGGCGACATGCTGGCCCTGCCCTTTGGCGACGGCGTGTTCGCCAAGACGCTGTCGGTCACGGCCATCGAGTTCATCGCCGAGGCCGGCCGGGCCGTGGCGGAGCTGTGGCGGGTGACCCGGCCCGGCGGGCTGGTGGTGGTGGCCACCCTGAACCGCGAAAGCCCCTGGGCCGCCCGCCGCCAGAAGGCCGGCCAGGCCGGGCACAACCTGTTCCGGAATGCCTTTTTCCGCTCCCCGGACGAGCTGGCGGCCCTGGCCCCGGCGCCGCCGCTGGCCGTGGGCACGGCGATTCATTTCCCCAAGGACGCCACTCCGGACGAGGCCCAGGCCATGGAAGCCGCCGGGGCGGCTGCCAACCCGGACACCGGGGCTTTCGTGGCCGCAGCCTGGCGCAAGCCGGCCTGAGCCCGGCCGCCGGCCGCGAAAAACAGGGACGGGCCCGGCGGCCCGCCCGGAATGGCGCCAAATTAATTTTTGGCGCCATTCCGAGAACTTGCCAAAATTCACTTTTGGCAAGTTTCAAGAGGAGAAAGCCATGGATGGCTTTCTCCGACACGCACCTAGAAGGCCTCCTCCGGAATCTCCATTGCCGAGAGGTCCTCCTGCTGCAGGGCCAGGTGGCGGGAGAAGACGTTGGTCAGGATGTTGCGGCAGAAGAACTGGGCCGCGGCCAGCTTGCCGCGGTAGAACAGGCCGTCGGCCGAGGCCGGGTCCACCCCGGCCAGCTTGGCGCGGGCGATGAGGCCCTGCTCCAGCATCAGCTTGGCCAGCACCGTCTCGGCAAAACAATCCAGGAACCGGGTGGCGTAGAGCGGCACCAAAGAGACGCGGCCGGTGCTGAAGTATTGGGTGAAGCGCTTGGCAAAATCGCCCACCGCCAGGGCGGCCTTCTCCAGCAGGGCGCAGTCGGGGCCAAAGTCCGCGTCGGCCGCGTTGGCCTTGGCAAAGCCGATCAGTTCGCCCAAGAGACCCTGGAAGACCTTGCCGCCGGCCATGGGCAGCTTGCGCCCCACCAGGTCCAGGGCCTGGATGTAGTTGGTGCCTTCCCAGATGGAGAGGATCTTGATGTCGCGGGCGTTCTGCTCCACCGGGAAATCGCTGCAATAGCCAGCGCCGCCCAGCACCTGGATGGCGTCGCGGGTGAGCTGGTAGCCGAAGTCGGTGTGGTAGGCCTTGACCAGCGGGGTCAAGAGCTCCACCCGGCCGGCGGAGGCCTGGCGCACCTGGGGGTCGGGGTCGTACTCGGCCAGGTCCATATTGAGCAGCAGGTAGCCCAGGAAGGCGCGCATGGCCTCGGAGCCGGACTTGAGGTTCATGAGCATGCGGCGCACGTCCTCGTGCTGGATGATGGGCGCCCCGCCGCCGTGGCGGTTGGTCAAGGGCGCGCCCTGGACGCGCTCCTTGGCATAGGTGCGGGCGGCGTCATAGGCGCTGGCCACGATGCCGGTGGACTGGATGCCGCAGCCGATGCGGGCGCCGTTCATCATCTGGAACATCTTGGCCATGCCGCTGTGGGGCTCGCCCAGGAGGATGCCCCGGCACTGGCCCTTCTCGCCGAAGTTCAGCGAGCAGGTGCTGGAGCCGTGGATGCCCATCTTGTGCTCGATGCCGGTGCAGAACACGTCGTTGGGCCCGCCCAGGCTGCCGTCCGGGTTCACCCAGGTTTTGGGCACGATGAACAGGCTGATGCCCTTGGTGCCGGCCGGCGCGCCCTCGATGCGGGCCAGGACCATGTGGATGATGTTCTCGGTCAGGTCGTGCTCGCCGCAGGTGATGAAGCGCTTGCCGCCCTCGATCTTGTAGACGCGCTCGTCGCCGCTGGCCGGGTCGGGGGTGGCCTTGCTGCGCAGCGCGCCCACGTCCGAGCCGGCGTCGGCCTCGGTCAGGCACATGGTGCCGGCCCAGCGGCCGGTGTACATGGGCTCCACGAACAGGGCCTTGTCCTGGTCGCGGCCGAAGGTTTCGATGAGGTGTCCCGCGCCGATGGTCAGGCCGGGATAGGTCATCACGGCCATGTTGGCGCTGTTGAAGATCTCGTTGACCAGGCCGCCCACCACGGCCGGCAGGCCCTGGCCGCCGAACTCCGGGTTCTGGGCCGCGGCCGGCCAGCCGTTGTCGGTCAGCACCTGCCAGATGCCCTTCCAGGCCTCGGGGGTGGTCACCGCGCCCTCGGCATAGGTGCAGCCGATGCGGTCGCCGTCCTGCAGGCCCGGCCCCAACACCTCGCGGCCGACCTTGAGGGCCTCCTCCACGATCATGTCCAAATCCTCGACGCTGAAATCCTGGAACTGCTCGCATGCCAGCAGGCGCTGCACCTGCAGATGCTCGAAGAGCAGGAATTTGGTGTCGCGGCCGTCGCGGCGGAAGTAGTTGACGCCCATGGTCTTCTCCCGGTTGGTTGGGGGCGGGGCGGTGGGCGGTCGGGCCCTCCCGCTGCCGGCGATTAACATATATCGAAACTCAACAATAAATGTTTATCCATGGTATACGCTTTTCGCTCAAAACGCCATGTTTATTGCCAATAGCCATATAATCCACATTCGATTTGGGTTGTGCCGCACTCGACTAAAAATAAATCTAGGCCCGCCCCCCCGGCGGGGCCCGGAAAGGAGCGGCCCTTGAAAACCGGCGATCAATACCTCGCCTCCCTGGAGGCCCTGGACGTCTCGGCCCACATGCTGGGCAAGCCTAGCGCCGGCCTGGGCGGCCAAGGCCTGGTGGCCCCTTAACGCCAGGCCGTGGCCTTCACCTTTGACGCCGCCCACGACCCGGTCAGCCGCGACCTGTTCTGCGTGCAGTCGACGCTCAGCGGCCAGGAGGTCATAACCGTCTTCGAGGACGTCTTCGTGCCCTACGAGCGGGTCTTCCCGGACGGCCAGGTGGATTTCGCCGGCGCCCTGGTGGAGCGCTTCGCGGCCTACCACCGCCAGAGCTACGGCGGCTGCAAGGCGGGCGTGGGCGAGGTGCTCATCGGGGCGTCGGCGCTCGTCGCGCGCATGAACGGGGTGGAAAAGGCCGGCCACATCCGCGAGAAGCTGGTGGAGATGAACCACCTGAACGAGACGCTCGATTGCTGCGGCCTGGCCTGCTCCAGCCAGGGCGAGGCCACCGCCGCCGGCAATTCCCAGGTCAACCTGCTCCTGGCCAACGTCTGCAAGCTCAACGTGACCCGCTTCCCCTATGAGATCGCCCGCCTGGCCACGGACATCGCCGGCCGACTCTAGGTGCGGGTCGGAGAAAGCCATCCATGGCTTTCTCCTCTTGGAACTTGCCAAAAGTGAATTTTGGCAAGTTCTCGGAATGGCGCCAAAAATTAATTTGGCGCCATTCCGGGCGGGCCGTCCATGGCCCGCTCGGAAGCCTGTCGGAGGAT
>JAZDHW010000051.1:0-8659 GCA_043805555.1 Pseudomonadota bacterium | reverse complement strand
GCGGGCCTGCTTCTGGCGGGTGATCAACTCGCTGATGCGCGCGGCCCGGCCGGGGTCGATGGCGGCCATGACCTTGCCGGCGATGCGCGGCTGCATGCGGCTGAAGACCTCCACCGCCATCTGGTCGTCCAGGCGGGTGACCACCGCGCCGGCGGCGTCCGGGCGCATGTTGCCCAAAAGCTTCACGATTTGGTCGACGCGCTCGCTGCGCTTGTCCTGCTCGGCCTTGATCAGCTCCTCCAGGGCCGTCTGCACCTTCTTCAGCTCGTCGATGCGGGCCACCACCTCTGCCTTGAGCTTCTCGACCTCCTGGCGCTCGCGGGCCAGCAGGGCCTCCTTGGCGGCCAGGTCGGCCCGCTTCTGCTCGATGAGCTGCACCAGGCGGGGGTCGAACTGGGTGGGGCCAATGGGCGCGGCCTGGCTGGGGTCGCTGGGGCCGGCCGGCGCGGCGGACTGGCCCGCGGCCTGGTCGGCCGGGGCGGCGGCCTTGTCCGCGGCGGCCGGGGGCTTGGCCTCCTGGGCGATGGCCACGGCCGGGCCGGCCGGACGCTCGGACAGGCCCAGCCACAGGGCCCAGCCGGCCACGAAGATGAGGACGGCCAGCTTGGTCGCCAGGCCGGCGGCCAGGGCCGCCTCCGGGTGCAGGACGCGCTTGAAGGCGGCGGCGATGCGGCTCATGATGTCTGCCTCCGTAAAAATCCAGCCACGGCCACCTCGTCCAGCAGCTTCTGCTCGGCGATGAGCTGCTCGCGCTCCCACTGTTCGCGGTGGCGGGTCTTGAGGGTCTCCAGTATCTTGCGCGCCCGGGTGGCCTCCACCAGCTTCAGGCGCGCCTTTTCGGTATTGAGCCGCAACAGGGGCAGGCGCGATTGCTCGCGCATGAGTTGCAGGCGGATGACGGTCACGTACTCGTTGGCCAGGATGTAGTCCTGGGCCTTGATGCCTTTGGCTTCGCGCTCGGCCAGCTCCAGGCGGGCCCGCTTCAGCTCCTCCTGCATCCAAGCGATCTGCACTTCGCAGTCCTGCTGGCGCTTCTGCTGCTGGGCGAAGACGTTGAAGGCCAGGTCCGCCAGGTGGAGGCGGTGGTCCAGCACCGTCTGCAGGCGGAAGACGAAAGCCATTTCAGCAGCCTCCCCGCGCCACGGCTAGCGCTCCTTCATCAGGGCCACGAGCTGCTCGCGGCTGGCGGCCAGGCTGACGCCCTCGTCCTGGCCCTGGCGCAAAAAGCCGTTGATGCGCTCCATGAGCCTGAGCGCGCGGTCGATGCGCGGGTTGGTGCCCTCGGCATAGGCGCCGATGTTGATGAGATCCTCGGCCCGGCGGTAGGCGGCCAACAGTTCGGTCAGCCCCCGGCCGGCGGCCCGGATCTCGGGCGGGTTCAGCTCGCCCACCAGACGGCTGACCGAGCCCAGCACCTCGATGGCCGGGTAGTGGCCCTGATCGGCCAGGCGGCGGGTTAGCACCACGTGGCCGTCCAGGATGGAGCGCATGGCGTCGGCCACCGGCTCGGTCACGTCGTCGCCCTCCACCAGCACGGTGTAGATGCCGGTGATGGAGCCGCGGTGCTCGGTGGTGCCTGCCCGCTCCAAGAGGCGCGGGAGCTGGGCGAAGACGCTGGGGGTGTAGCCCTTGGTGGTGGGCGGCTCGCCGATGGAGAGGCCCACCTCGCGGGCGGCCAGGGCGAAGCGGGTCACCGAGTCCATCATCAGCACCACGTCGGCGCCCTGGTCGCGGAAGTATTCGGCGATGGCCGTGGCCAGGTAGGCGGCCCGGATGCGCACCAGGGCCGGCTGGTCGCTGGTGGCCACCACCACCACCGAGCGCTTGAGGCCTTCGGGGCCCAGGTCGCGCTCGATGAAGTCGCGCACCTCGCGGCCACGCTCGCCGATCAAGCCCACCACGCTCACCTCGGCGGCGGTGTGGCGGGCGACCATGCCCATCAGGGTGCTCTTGCCCACGCCGGAGCCGCTGAAGATGCCCACGCGCTGGCCCTTGCCCAGGGTCAGGAGCGCGTTGATAACCCGCACCCCCACGTCCACCGGCTCGGTGATGCGCTTGCGGCTCATGGGCGCGGGAGGTTCGCGGAAAAGCGGATACAGGGCGCGGTGGTCGGGCTGGGGCTTGTTGTCGATGGCCCGGCCCAGGCCGTCCACCACCCGGCCCAGGAGCGCCGGGCCCACCTTGACCAGGCCCTCGCTGCCGGCCGATTCCACCAGGCAGCCGGGCTTCAGGCCCCGGGTCTCGGCGTAGGGCATGATGAGCATGCGGCCCTGGCGGAAGCCCACCACCTCGCCCAGAGCGTTGGTGTTCTCGTCCAGGTGCAGGTGCACCGCCGCGCCCACCGGCAGGGCCAGGCCCTCGGCCTCGGCCACCAGGCCCACCACCTGGGTCACCCGGCCCAGTTGGCGCAGGGGGTCCACGGCGTCCAGGGCGGCGTGGTAGGCCGCCAGGCGGCTCATCACCATTCCTCCAGCGCGGGCAGGTCCTCGGGCTCGGCCGGGGCGGGCGCTGGTTCGGGCTCGGGTGCGGCCTGCGCGGCAGCGGCCGTGGGCGCGGGGGGCGCGGGCTCGGGGGCGGGGTCGGCGGCGGCGGCGGACCGGGTCAGGGCCTCGTCGAGCAGCGCTTCGGCGTCCAGGCCGCCCTCGCGATGGAAGGCCGCGGTCAGCGCGGCGAAAACCTGCTGGCGGCGGGTGGGCAGGCTGGCGTCCACCTGGGCCTCGGGCGCATCCACCCGGCAGCCGCCAGGGGCCACGCCCGCATCGGCCTTGATCTCCAGGTGGCCCAGCTCATCAAGCTCGGCCAGGAGCCGGGGGCGGTATTCCTCGATCTGGGCCAGGTCGTCGGGGCTCACGTGCACCACCAGGCGCTCGGCCCGGGCCAGGCGGCCGGCCGCCTCGCGCACCGCGCGCCGGGCCAGGTCCGGATCGCTGGCCCCGGCCTGCATGAGCACCCGGTCGCAGGCCGCCTGCACCAGGCCCACCAGCTCCTCCTCCATCACCGCCAAGATCCCGGCGCGGGCGGCGTCGAGCACCTTGAGCGCGCGACCCAGGTTGTCCACCGCGGCCTCGATGCGCGCCCGCGCGGCCAGGCGGCCTTCCTCCTGGCCGCCGGCGTAACCCTCCCGATAGCCCTGCTCCCGGGCCTGGGTCTTGATCTCCTCGGCCCGGATCAGGGCCGCGTCGAGGGTCTCCTGGGCCTGGCGGACGGCCGCCTCCACCGGATCCTCGGTCTGTTCCTGGGTGAACAGCGGGATGAAGCCGCCCTCCTCCACCACCACCGGGGGCGCGGCCCCGCCGGCCGCCATGGCCGCCGACCGGCCCAGATCGGGCAGGGGGTAGTCGGCGATGCGGCGGCCGCTGGCGTCGGCGTCAGACAAGCTGGTCCTCGCCGCCCTTGCCGCCGATGGCGATCTTGCCTTCCTTTTCCAGGCGGCGGGCGATCTGGATGATCTTCTGCTGGGCCGTCTCCACCTCGCTCAAACGCACCGGACCCATGACCTCCAGGTCCTCCTGGATCATGGCCGCGGCGCGCTCGCTGACGTTGCCCAGCACCTTGCCCTTGAGCTGGTCCGAGGCGGTTTTGAGCGCCAGGGTCAGGTCCTCGTTGCGGACCTCCTTGAGCAGGGTGCGGATGCCGCGGTCGTCGATGCCGGCCAGGTCCTCGAAGACGAACATCAACTGGCGGATCTGCTCGGCCAGCTCGGGTTCGTCCTCCTCCAGGCGGCTGAAGATGTGCTCCTCGGTGGCCTTGTCGCAGTTGTTCAGAAGCTCGGCCACCGCCTCCACGCCGCCCAGTTGCTTGGCCTCCAGGCCCTCGGTGGAGAGAATCTCCCGCTGGAGCACGGTGTCGATCTCCTCCACGATGCCCGGCGGGATCACGTCAAGGTTGGACAGGCGCGACACGACCTCGTATTGCAGGTTCTCCGGGAACTCGCGCACCACCTCGGCCGCCTTGTTCTTGGGCAGGTGGGCCAGGATCACGGCGATGGTCTGGGGGTGCTCGGAGCGGATGAAGCCGGCCAGGGTCTTGGAGTCCACGTACTTGATGCGCTCAAACGGGATGGGCTCCTTGGCCCGGTCCAGCTCGGCCAGCATGCTCTTGGCCCCCTCCTCGCCCAGGGCCATCTGCAACGCGCGCCGGGCGGTGGCGTCCCCGCCGACCATGGGCCCGATCTCGCTTTTCAGCTTGTCCAGGAACTCGTTGAGCAGGGCGTCGACCACCTCGCCGCCGATCTGCTCCATGTTGCTCATGGCCACGCCCACCCGGCGGATGTCGTTCTGGTCCATGCGCTTGAACATGTCGGCGGTGAACTGCTCGCCCAGCGCCATCATCACGATGGCCGCGCGCTGCACCCCGCTGTACTTGTCGCCGGCTCCGGACATGGCCGCCCGCTCCCCTGTCGCTTGATCCTAGGTTTGAATCCAGGCCCGCAGCACCGCGTTGGTGCGGTCGGGATCCTGCATGGCCAGGGCCAGTATCTGCTCGCGCAGGCTGGGCTTCTTGGGCCCCTCGTCGATCATCATCGTCTCTTCGTAGCCCTCGCCCGGCCCCAGCTCCTCGCCGGGGCCCACCCGGCGGGCCATGCCCTGCGCGCCGGCCATGCCCGCGCCGGCGGCGGCGCCGGCCGGGACCAGCTCGCGGGAGCGGCCGGCCATGTAGTGCTTGATCAGCGGCCGCAGCACCAGGAAGATGAAGGCCAGGCCCAGGGCCAGGTTCAGGGCCGGGCGGCTGAACTCCTTCAGATAGTCCTGCCAGCCCTTGCCCGCGGCCACGCCCAGGTTGGCGGTGATGGCGAAGGGCACGTTGGCCAGGGTCACCTCGTCGCCGCGGCCCTCGTTGTAGCCCACCGCCCGGCGCACTATCTCGGTGAGCTGGCGCATCTCCTCGTTGGAGCGCGGGGTGAAGGTGCGCGCCACCGCGCCGGCCTCGCCCTTTTCTTCTTTATACGGCCCGTCCACCACCACCGCCACCGTCAAACGCTTGAGCCCGCCGATGGCCTTGCTCACCTGGCGCTGGGTGCGGCTGATCTCGTAGTTGGTGGTCTCGCCCTCGCGAGTGGATTGGCTCTGCTGCTTCTGATCCTCGTTGGCGTTGGCGTTCTGCTGGGCCAGGTTGAAGCGCTGGTCCGGGCTGCCGCCGGGGCGGTCGCCCTGGTTGCGGCTGGTGTCGCTGTTGCGGCTTTCCGAGCGCACGGCCACCTGGTCGGGGTTGAACAGGTCCTCGGTGGTGGTGGTGCGGGTGAAGTCGATGTCGCTGGCCACGCGCACCACGGCCCGGCCCGGGCCCAGCACCTGCTCCAGCATGGATTCGACCTTGGACCTGAGCAGGCGCTCGTAGTTGCGCTGGTAATCCATCTGGCCGGCGGTGAGCCCGGCGGCGAAGCCTGGGGTGTCGGCCTGCTTCTTGAACAGCAGGTTGCCCTTGGTGTCCACCAGCGTCACCCGGTCGTCGGTGAGATCCGGCACGGCCGAGGCCACCAGGTTGACGATGCCGGCCACCTGGCTGGGCGACAGGCCGCGGCCGGGGGCCATGGAGAGCACCACCGCCGCGCTGGGCTTCTTTTCCTCTTCCACGAACAAAGAGTCGCGGGGCATGACGATGTGCACCCGGGCCTCTTCCACCTCGCCGAAGCTGGCGATGGTGCGGGCCAGCTCGCCTTCCAGGGCGCGCTGGTAGTTGATCTTCTGCACGAACTCGGTGGTGCCCATCTCCACCTTGTTGAAGACCTCGAACCCCACGCCCTGGCCCCGGGGCAGACCCTCGCCGGCCAGGGCCAGGCGGGCCTCGTAGAGGCTCTCGGCCGGCACCGAAACCGTGCCGCCGTCGCCGCTGAGCTGGTAGGGCACCTTGAGGTCCTTGAGCTTGGCCACCACCTGGGCGGCGTCGCGCTGGGCCAGGCCGGAATAGAGGACCTGGTACTGGGGCTGGTTGATCCAAAGCATCAGGGCCACGAACAGGGCCAGCGCCAGCGCGCCGCCGGCCAGGAAGGCCAGGCGGCGGCCGGTGGGCATCTCGCCCACGGCCTCGCGGATGAAATCCAGTCCCTTGCCCTTGGCTTGCTCATCGGCCATGGTTCATTCCCCAAGCTAACGCGCGCGGGACCGGGCGGGCCGGTCCCCGGCGGCTAGAACTGCATGCGCATGATTTCGTGATAGGCGTTGACGAGCTTGCTGCGCACGGCCAGCAGCATCTTGAAGCTGATGTCGGCCTCTTCCACCGCGATCATGGTCTCGTGCAGGGTCTCTTTGCGCCCCACCGCCAAATCGTTGATGGACCCGTCGGCCTGCTTCTGCTGGTTCTCCACCTTGGCCACCGAGTCGGTCAGCGTGTCCACGAAGCTCTTGCCGCTTTTCTCGCCGACGGCCGTGGCGGCCGGGGAGATCTGGGGCAGCATGGCGCCGCCGCCGATGCGCAGGTCGGTCATGGCTCGCCTCCTAGCGTCCGATTTCCAGGGCCTTCATGGCCATGTTCTTGCTGGCGTTGGCCGCGGTGACCCCAGCCTCGTAGCTGCGGCTGGCGTTGATCAGGTCCACCATCTCGGTGACCACCTCGATGTTGGGCAGGCTCACGTAGCCCTCCTTGTCCGCGTCGGGATGGGTGGGGTCGTAGACCCGCTTGAAGGGGCTCTGGTCCTCGGCGATGTGGTCCACGTACACGCCGCGGCGGGGGTCGTCGCCCGGCCCGTATTGGGGCTTGCTGCTGTCGGCGGCCGCGTCCAGGTAGTTGCGGAAGGGCCGGGCCTGGAACACCGTCACCTTGCGGCGATAGGGGCCGCCGTCCTTGGTGCGGGTGGTGTTGGCGTTGGCCAGGTTCTGGCTGATGATGTTCATGCGGGTGCGCTGGGCGCTGAGCCCGCTGGCGGTGATTTCCAGGGAATTCAGGAAGTCCATCGCGCGCTCTCCTAACGGCCGGCTCCGCCTTCATTGATGGCGTTCTTGAGCATGGAGTACTTCTTGGTCAAAAGCTGGACCATCGCGTTGAACATGATGTTGTTCTCGGCCAGGCGGCTCATCTCGATGTCCAGTTGCACCGGGCCGGTGTCCTTGTAGACCGGCTTGGCCTGGGAATAGGGCGCCGGCGGCTCCACGGGCAGGTGGCGGGCGTTGGTGCGGGCCATGGCCGGCGGCACCACCCCGCCTTCCAGGGCGGCGCGCAACTGGGTCTGGAACTCCAGGTTGCTGCCCCGGAATCCGGGGGTGTCCACGTTGGCCAGGTTGCGGGAGATCAGCCGCTGGGCGGTGCTGCGCCGGTCCAGGTTGGCCTGGACCAGTTGGGTGGTCTGGTCGATGAGTCGGCTGGGGTCCATGACTGCCTCCCGGTTGACGGCGCCTGTGGTGGCCGCCCCTAGGATTAGCAACCATCGTGCCAGGTCTTGCCGGGCGGGACAGGCCGGGTCCGGTCCGGCGGCCCAGCCTGATTACGGGCGCTTAGGGGCGTCTGGCCTCCGGCGGGCCCGTCAGGGGCCAGCCAGGTTCCCGACACCCGCCAAGGCCTTGACGGCGGGCGGTGGGCAGGATGTGCCGGGGGGCCGGGGGATGGGCAGGATTGGCAGGGCAAAACGGCGCACCGGCGCGGCGCGGGGCCGATTGGCCGCCCGCCGCCCGCGCAGTGCGGTAATTTTTCTATGTGAAAACGGGCGCCCCGGCCCTAGCCCAGGGGGCGCAACTCTATCTCCACCCGCCGGTTTTGCTGGCGGCTCACCTCGTCGTGATTGGCCACCCGCGGGTTCTGGTCGGCCAGGCCGCGGATGGTCACCCGGTTCTCGTCCAGGCCCTGGGCGATGAGCGCCCGGGCCACCGCCGCGGCGCGGGCCGCGGAAAGCTCCCAGTTGCTGGCGAACTGCTGGGTGCTGATGGGCAGATCGTCGGTGTGGCCGTTGACCACCACCGCCATGTCGCGGCGCTGGGCCAGGACCGTGGCCAGGCGGGCCAGGGCGCGGCCCATGGCCGGCTTGATCTCGGCCTTGCCCAGGTCGAAAGAGATGGCCTCGGGCAGGCGCAGCACCAGGCGGTCGGTCTGCTTCTCCACCTCCATGCCCTGGGCGGCGCTGCCGGCCGCGGCCATCTGGGCCTGGACCTGGCTCAAAAGGCCGCCCAGGCTGGGCTCCTCCTGGGGCCGGAACTCCGGCGGCACCATCTCGCTGGCCGTGACCAGGGTCAACAGGCTGCGGTCGATGAACAGCCCGCGCTCGGCCGGGGCCGGCGCGGCCGGGCCGCCGCTGGCGGTTGATGGCGCCTGGGGCAGGAGACCGGGGTCGCTTTGGCCGGCGCTGGCCACGGCTACCAGCCCCAGGCGGGTGGCGGGCGCGGTGACTTCGGGTATGGGCATCGGGTCGGCCATGAGGCCCAGGGGGCTGGGCATGGCCGCGCGATAGGCCCCGGCGGCCGGGGCCTGGTCGTTTTCGGTGCGCGGGGCGGGGCTCTGGCCCACGCCGGGGTCGGTGAGCGAGAATATCAGCACGAAGAAGACCAAGAGCAGGCACATGAGGTCGGACAGGCTCAGGTAGAAGTTGGGGCTGTCCTCTTCCTCGGTGAACCGGGCCATGGGCCGCCGCCGGTGGGAGGCCGCCTCCAGGGTGGGGATGGCGGAGGCGGAGCGTTGACGCTCCGGGCCGGTGCGGGCGGGCCGGGCGGGCCGGGCGGCGGCCGGCGGGGTGGCG
>JAZDHW010000050.1:0-37604 GCA_043805555.1 Pseudomonadota bacterium | reverse complement strand
GCTGCGGGGCGGCCGGTGCGGCGGGCGGGCCGGGGGCCGGGGCCACGCCGGGCAGGCGCCCCAGCACCTGGGCCTTGATCCGGCCCAGGCGGGGGTCTCCGGGGGCGTAGCAGCCGCAGAAGCCCAGGGTCAGGCAGAGGTAGTGCACCGCCAGCACGTCCTTGGGCAGGCTGTCCAGGCGGTCCATGAAGATGAAGAAACGCTGGCCGCCCTCGCGGGTGCCATAGAGGCGCTCCTCCCAGGTGTGCTGGCTCCATTGGCCCTTGCCGGGCCAGTCCCCGCACAGGGCCACCTCGTCGCAAAGCGCGGCCAATGCGTAGCGCACCTGCTCATAGCCGGCCCCCAGGGCGGGGTTGGCCCGGGCCTGGTCTTCCATGCGGCTGAAAATGGCGTCCAGGTCCTCGGCCACCTGCTCCGGGGCGGGAGGGTTGGCTTCGGCGGCCTGCTCGCGGAAGCGGACCAGGTAGGTGAAAAGCTCCTTGGTCAGGTCCAGCAGGGTCAAGAAGGCCTCACGACCGGGTTGGCGTCAGCATGCCGGCCGGGGACGGGCAGGGGCGTTTGCGGCCCCGGCCCCCTGGCCTGGCTGAGCGACAGTATAGCACATCGGCCCCCCGGCCAAGCTCCGGCGCTGACGCATCCGGCCGGCCGGGGTATCATGAAGACTGGCATGCCAGGGAGGACGACCTTGCTCTGACTGCTGCAATGGCTCTGGCGCCGGCTGCGCCATGGCAGATCGGAACCGCCCCCGGAAGCGGCGGCGCGGGAGGCCTGCGCCTGCCCGGCGGCCCCGCCCCCGGCCGCGCCCTCCGCCCCATCCCCGGAGCACGAGCATGAGCGCTGAGCGCATCGACCTGGAGCCCAAACGCCGCCAGCGCACCCGCGGCGAGCACCAGGCCCGCCTGGACGCCCAGACCCGCGCGCTGCTGGCCTGGCTCAAGGACTATTTCGCCCAAAACCCCGCGCCGGCCAAGTCCTACGAGGCCCTGATCATGGCCGAGGTGCTGCGCCTGGCCCAGGACCCGGCCAACGCCTGGCGGCTCAAGGCCCCGTCCGCGTTTTTGGGCGAGGTGCTCCTGGAGGTGCGCGGCTGCTGCGAGGCCCTGTGCCGGGCCCTGGCCGAGAACCTGGCCGACCAGGAGGCCCCCGTCATCCCCGTCACTCCCACTGAATGAGGCCTCACCCCTTGCCCGCGCGGCCGGGTTTCGGCTAGACTGCCCCAGCAACGGCGCCCGCAACGCCTGCTCCCCCCGGCCCCGGCCGGCGCGGATTAATCGCCATGAACTTGATATTCCGCCTGATCAAGGTGGTCCTGATGGCCCTGATGCGGCCCCGCCTGCCGCTGCTGGGCGATTCGGTGGTGCGGTTTCTGGTCTGGCCCCACGACCTGGACCTGAACCTGCACATGAACAACGGCCGCTACCTGACCATCATGGACCTGGGCCGCACCGATCTTTTTTTCCGCACCGGCATGGCCAGGGCCGCCTGGCGCGGGCGCTGGCAGCCCATGCTGGCCGCCACCACCATCCGCTACCGCCGGCCCCTGGCCCCGTTCAAGCGCTACGAGCTGCACTCGCGCATGCTGGCCTGGGACGAGAAGTGGTTCTTCATGGAGCAGCGCTTCGAGGTGGGCGGCGACCTCTTTGCCTACGCGCTGATCAAGGGCGTGCTGGTCGGGCGGCAGGACAAGATTCCCCCGGCCCAACTGGCCCGGACCGTGGGCCACGACGGCACGAGCCCGGAGATGCCGCCGCAGCTCAGCGCCTGGCTGAGCTGGGAAAAGCCCGGCAGCGACTTGAACGGCATCTGAACCGCAACCAGCCGCCTTCGGGACGATCCGGCGGCGGCGCGCCAAACATTGCTAGAGAGAGGGCGTCATGGCCGAGCACCGCTGGTACCAGCACTACGATCCGGAGGTTCCCCGCCACCTGGACTACCCGGCCGTGGACATCCACACCCTGGTGCGCCAGGCGGCCGACCGGAACCCCCAGAAGACCGCCGTGCGCTTCATGGGGCTCACCCTCACCTACGCCCGGCTCATGGATCTGGTGGACCGCCTGGCCACCGCGCTCAGCCAGCGCGGCCTCAGGCGCGGCGACCGGGTGGTGCTGCTCTTGCCCAACTGCCCGCAGTTCATCGTGGCCTACTACGCCCTGCAGCGCCTGGGCGTCACCGCGGTGCTGGCCAACCCCCTGAACGTGGAGCGCGAGCTTATCTTCAAGTTCCACGACTCGGGCGCGCGGGTGGTGATCGCCCTGGATCTCTTAAGCCAGCGGGTGAACAACGTGCTCAAGGAGGTGGACCTGGACCTGGTGGTCTACACCAGCGTGGCCGACTTCCTGCCCTTTCCCAAGAACCTGCTCTATCCCGTCAAGCGCGCCCTGGACAAGAAGATGCCCAAGGTGGTCATCCCCCGGGACAGCCGCACCGTGATGCTGAAAGAGCTGCTCAAGGCCCCGGCCAGCCCACCCAGCGTGGCCATCGACCCCGAACAGATGGCCGCGCTCATCTACAGCGGCGGCACCACCGGGGTGAGCAAGGGCATCATGCTCAGCCACCGCGCCCTGGTGGCCAACGCCTTGCAGGTGCGGGCCTGGGGCCACATGGGCCCGGATGATTCGCTCCTGGCGGTGCTGCCCTTGTTCCACGGCTTCGGCATGAGCGTGTGCATGAACGCCTCGCTATCCCACGGCGGCCGTTTGATCCTGCTGCCGCGCTTCGACGCCCGCGAGGTCTGCACCACCATCAACACCGAGAAGCCCACCCTCTTTGCCGGCGTGCCCACCATGTTCATCGCCATCAAGGAATTGGCGGACATCGACAGGTTCGACCTGAAGAGCCTGCGCGGCATCTTCGTGGGCGCGGCCCCGCTGCCGCTGGCGGTGATGCGCGAGTTCGAGCAGCGCACCGGCGCGGCGCTCATCGAGGGCTTCGGGCTCACCGAGGCGGTCACCGCCGTGGCCTGCAACCCCTTCCAGGGCCAGCGCAAGCCGGGCACCATCGGCAGCCCCTTCCCGGACGTGGAGTGGAAGATCATGGACCTGGCCGAGGGCAGGACCGAGATGCCCATCGGCGAGGCCGGCGAGATCGTGCTGCGCGGCCCGGACCTGATGCTGGGCTATCTGAACCAGCCCGAGAAGACGGCCGAGACCCTCAAGGACGGCTGGCTGTTCACCGGCGACATCGGGGTGATGGACGAGGACGGCTACATCACCCTGGTGGACCGCAAGAAGGACTTGGTCATCGTCAGCGGGTTCAACGTCTTCCCCAGCGAGATCGACGAGGTGCTGCACCAGCACCCCAAGGTGGCCGAGGCGGTGGCCGTGGGCCTGCCGCACCCCACCAAGGGCGAGTACATCAAGGCCTTCGTGGTGGCCAAGGCCGGCCAGAGCATCGCGCCCCAGGAGATCATCGCCTTTTGCAAGGAGAACCTCTCGGCCTACATGGTGCCCAGGGAGGTCGAGGTGCGCGCCGAGCTGCCCAAGTCCATGATCGGCAAGGTGCTGCGCCGCAACCTGCGCGAGGAGGAGGAGAAGAAGTGGGCCGAGGGCCAGGCCTGATCCCACCGCCGCGCAAATAGCATCCTGCGGGGCCGGGGCCATCCCGGCCCCGTTCCTATTCTGTCCCGGCTTTTTGCATTTCTTCTGCTATCTCTCTCCTTGGTCTCCAGTCCCACGAGGGGCCGCCCCCCGCGCCTTAGCCGGCAGCTCTTAAAGGAATCGGTATAGCTTCACTGCCGCGCGCGGTGGGTGAGTCGAGGTTGGGACAGGGGAATCGGCATGAAGGTAAAGAGTGCGCCGCTTCGCCAGGGGCCACCACTCGCGCCGCATCAAACCTGCCGCGCCGGAGCGCGCGCGGCCACCCGGCCGGCGAGACCCGCCCCAACACGAGGTTCATGCTGCCGGCGTGGGCGCGCGGGGGCACGGGACAGCCCGCGCCAGGCGGGTGCGCATCACCAGGCGGTCGGACGGCCGGCACGGGGCTGGCTGACGCTTCTTGTCGCTAAAGCGACCCGGACAGCGAGCTGTCCGGGCCACCCGGAGAAAGGCAAAAGGCAGAAGAGATTGCCGCGTCGCCTGGCGGGCTACTCGCAATGACAGAGGAGAGGGACGC
Source organism: Pseudomonadota bacterium (assembly GCA_043805555.1). Taxonomy (GTDB): domain Bacteria; phylum Desulfobacterota; class Desulfarculia; order Desulfarculales; family Desulfarculaceae; genus JACRDC01. The sequence continues at coordinate 33,494 of JAZDHW010000050.1, read as the reverse complement.
CTCGCAGTGACAAGAAAGGGCCAGAGCCTCTGGCTGACCAACTCTAACTGTCATTGCGAGCGCAGCGAAGCAATCTCCCGGTCCCGATTCCTTAAAGAATGGCAACGGAAGATTGCCGCGTCGCAACCCGGCCGGATTGCTCCTGGCAATGACGGCTATTGCCTGGATGGGCCGGTGCGCAGGAAAGCGGCGCAACGTGACGTGCAGTCGGCTCGCCGCGATTGCTTCGTCGCCTGACAGCTCCTCGCAATAACCGAAAGGGAAGGGAGCGGTGGGGGTGGGAAGCAGTGCAAGGCCGGCTAGGCGGGGCGGGCAGCAACCCAAAAAGCAGGGGCGGCCCCTGCGGACCGCCCCCGAATGCCTGGCCGGAGCCGAGCCTAGTCGATCTTGATGAAGCGGTCGCCCTTGGCGTTGCAGACCGGGCAGCGCTCCGGGTGCTCCTTCTCGGCGGTGTAGCCGCAGACCGGGCAGACCCAGTAGGCGTAGTCCTCCTGGGCCCCGCCCAGGTTGTCCAAGAGCTTCTGGTAGAGGTTGGCGTGGATCTTCTCCACCTCGTTGGCGTAGGAGAAGCTGCGCTCGGCCTCCTTGTTGCCCTCGGCCTGGGCCGCCTTGATCATGTCCGGGTACATGTGGGTGAACTCGTGGGTCTCGCCGCCCACGGCCGCCTTGAGGTTGTCGGCGGTGGAGCCGATGCCCTTCATGGCCCGCAGGTGGTTGTGGGCGTGGACGGTCTCGGCCTCGGCGGCGGCGCGGAACATGCGCGCGGCCTGGGGGAAGCCTTCTTCGTCGGCTTTTTTGGCAAAGGCCAGGTACTTGCGGTTGGCCTGGGACTCACCGGCAAAGGCTTCCTGCAGCATATCCATGGTATTGGGCATTTCTCGCCTCCTCCTTCCAAGTCGTGTCGGTTGGCTGGTTGAACTCAGATGATAATTATTACTGATTATGATAACGGCAGAGCCCGCCGCCGTCAACACCCCCGAACCGGCCACGGGCAAATTCTTGGCCGCGGCCGGCCAGACGCGTATAGTCATGGCATAGGGCCATGCCTACATTTTGCAACAGCCGGACCCCGGAGGTTCTAAAAATGAGCGCCGCGGAGTTAACTGCCTGGATTAGCAACCTCATCGCTGATCAGGTGGCCAACAGCCCAGAGAACAGCCTGCGCAACCAGGCGGGTGAGAAGGCCTTCACCGAGGTGCTGGTGGGCTTCGCCGCCGGCGACGACCCCCTGTTCGCCGAGTACAAGCGCCACATCGGCGAGTTCTTCTGGCGGCCAGAGGAGGCCTTTGCCCTGGCCTATCCCGGCGACCCGGCCCCGGCCGGCGAGCTGAGCGTCATAAGCTGGATATTGCCGCAGCCGGCCTACACCCGGGCCGAGAACGCGGCCGAGAATATCTATTGCTCCGAGCGCTGGGCCCGCTGCCGCCTGTATGGCGAGCAGTTCAACGCCTGGCTGCGCGGCGAGGTGGTCCGCTCCCTGGGCGAGGCCGGCCACCCGGCCCTGGCCCCCATGCTGCTGCCCCAGTGGCGCATGCAGGAGTCGGTCGACTACAGCTATGCCTCCACCTGGTCCGAACGCCACGCGGCCTATGCCGCCGGCCTGGGCACCTTCGGCCTGTGCGACGGGCTCATCACGGCCAAGGGCAAGGCCATGCGCACCGGCTCGGTCATTGTGCGGGCGCGGCTCACGCCCAGCCGACGCCCCTACACCGGCATCCATGATTATTGCCTGTTCTACAGCCAGGGCACCTGTGGCAAGTGCATCCCGCGCTGCCCCATGAACGCGCTCAGCGACCAGGGCCACGACAAGATCAAGTGCAGCCGCCACACCCGCGGCAGCGGCAAGGAGCACAACCAGGAGCAGTTCGGACTGTCCATCGAGGGCTGCGGCCTGTGCCAGGTGGGCGTGCCCTGCGAGGACCACATCCCCGCGCCGGCCGAAGGTTTATAACCGCGCAGCGCGGCGGCGGGTAGGACGAATTATCAGCCAAGGAGGCGAGCATGCAGGAGCGCAAAGGTCTGGTGACCATCCATGGCAACCCCCTGACCCTGGCGGGCGAGGCGGTCAAGGCCGGCCAGGCCGCGCCGGAGTTCACGGTGCTGGACAACGACCTGAACCCCAAGACCCTCAAGGACTACGCCGGAAAGGTGCTGATCATCTCGGCGGTGCCCAGCCTGGACACCCCCATCTGCGACCTGGAGACCCGCCGCTTCAACAGCGAGGCCGGGGCCCTGGGCGAGGCGGTGCAGATCCTGACCATCAGCATGGACCTGCCCTTTGCCCAGAAGCGCTGGTGCGGCGCGGCCGGGGTGGACAAGCTGGTGACGCTGTCCGACCACCGCGAGGCCAGCTTCGGCCTGGCCTTCGGGGTGCTAATCAAGGAGTTGCGCCTCTTGGCCCGGTCGATTTTCGTGGTCGACAAGGCCGGCCAGGTGACCTACGTGCAACTGGTGCCCGAGGTGACCAACGAGCCCGACTACGAGGCCGTGCTGGCCGCGGTCCGGGCCGCGCTGTAAAAAACAGGCTGCCGCCCCCCCGGCGGGCTGCCGGCCGGGGTGCGGGTATATTTGATGGTATGCTGGGTGCGACCGCGCACGCCGTGCGCCGGGCCGCGCGCCGAGGTGTGCGCCGGTTGCGGTCCATCCATTTCATGGGGGTGCTGCGTGCCCAGGTCTTGTCTTCCGAGGTCCCGCCCATATTCGCTCATCACCGTTTTGCTGGCCGTCCTGCTGACCGCGCTGGCCCCGGCTCCGGCCGGAGCCGCCTCGGGCCTGATCGGGGCCGGCGACCCGCGCTATATGGCCTTTTTCCCGCCGCCCCAGACCAAGGGCGAGCTTAAGGTCACCCTGCATCCCAATCTGGCGGCGTTGGCCAAACCGGTGGTCATCGGCTTCGGCCTGCCCCTGCCGCCGGGATTTCTCTACGACGACAAGAAGGTCGCGCTGTTTGACGACCTGGGCCACGAGATACCCATCCGGGTCAAGGCGCTGGCCCGCTGGCCGGAGGCCATGCCCGGCGGCGGCAGCCTGCGCGCGGTGCTCATCCAGTTCGAGGACATGTTGGCCGTGGATCTGGCCCGGGACTACCTGGTGCGCTGGGGCGCGCCCCGCAAGGAGGAGGAGAAGCGCGCCTGGTCATCCCGCCGGGACTGGATCCTGGTGGACGACCACTCCTACCCCATGGGCCAGGTGCTGGAGCCGCCGGTCTACGTGACCCTGCCCCCGGCCTGGCTGGGCATGTGCCTGTTGAAGGGGCGCATCAACCCGGCCGGCGCGGCGCCCGGCTTCGACTGGTATGACCGCGAGATGCGCAACTACTTCGGCACCGCCATCAACCGCTACGACTACCCGGTGCAGGACAAGCTCAAGATCGACTACGTGCACCAGTCCGAGCCCTGGCTCTTCGACCGCGCCACGACCTTTTTCCTGGTCTACATCCGCCAGGGCGGCCTGGAGCCCCTGCGCCAGGCCCACCGGGCGGCTCAGTACTATGCCCAGCACCTCCGCGCCGACGGGGCCTTCGATCTGCTGGGCCCCGGCCACGGCGCCCGCGACGTGAAGTTCGGCTACCAGGAGTGCCTGGCCCTGGACCACTGGCTGACCGGCGACGAGGTTATCCTGGACGCCTCGCGCAAGGCGCTGACCCTGCTGGGGGCCTGGGACCACCACTACGACCTCGACAAGGGCTTCTGGACCGAACGCCACATGGCCTTCTCCCTGCTCAACGCCACGGTGGCCTACGAGATCTTCGGCGACCGCGAGCTGCTCAACCAGGCCCGCGAGCGCTTCGATTCGGTCCACCGGTTCCAGACCCATCCCCCGGCCGGCGCGCCCGCCGGCCTGGGCTGCACCCCCCACAAGGGCAAGCAGCACGGCGAGAACGTGGACGGCTGGTATTGCAGCCCCTGGATGTCCTCGTTGTTGGTGGACGCCATCATGCGCTACTACGTGGTGAGCGCCGATCCCCGGGTGCCGGAGTCGGTCACCGAGTTCGCCCGCTTCGTGGCCCAGAAGGGCCTGTACACCATCAGCCACGAGAGCTACAAGCAGCCCTACCAGGTGCCCATGTACCTGACCAACCTGCACGAGTCCGATAAGCACATGCTGGACCGCTGGACCGACCAGCAGCACGCCCTGGACATGGCCGCGGTCATGGCCGCGGCCCTCTACCTGGCCCCGCCGGACCATCGCCAGCGCCCGCTGCTGGAAGGCGCCCTGAAGCAGCTCATCATCACGGCCAAGTTCGATTTCGAGAAGAATGTCAACGCCTACGGCTTCCGCGATGGCCGGCCCAAGTACCCCCTCAACCCGCCCCGGCGCTTCAACTGGTGGTTCCGCACCAGTGCCGGGCTGGATTGGCTGATGCAGCCCCGCTAGGAGCCTGGCGGGAAAAGCCGTCCATGCCCCGCCCAGGAGCCTGGCGGCGGCGTTTCTCCGAAAGGCTCCCAGGCATCTCCGCAGGCGGGTGGTCCGCCGCGGGCGCTTGACCGCAACCCCAGCCGTGATGTGGCAGCCATGAACCTGGATCTCGAAACCGGCAACGTGCTGCTGGCCTTCGGCCTGACCCTGCTGGCCGGCTTGGCCACCGGCATCGGCAGCGCCCTGGCCTTTTTCACCAAGCGCACCAACACCCGCTTCCTGGCCCTGGCCCTGGGCTTCTCGGCCGGGGTGATGATCTACGTCTCCTTCGTGGAGATATTGCGCAAGGCCCGCGACAACCTGGTGGGCATCATGGGCGACCCGGCCGGGAGCTGGGTCACGGCCGCGGCGTTTTTCGGCGGCATCGCCTTCATCGCGGCCATCGACCGCCTGGTGCCGGACATCGAGAACCCCCACGAGGCCCACCCCATCGAGGACATGAGCAACCTGCGCAAGGCCCACAACATGCGCGCCCTGCTGCGCATGGGCACCATGTCGGCGGTGGCCATCGGCATCCACAACTTCCCCGAGGGCCTGGCCACCTTCGCCGCCGCCCTGAACGACCCCAGCCTGGGCGTGGCCATCGCGGTGGCCATCGCCATCCACAACATCCCCGAGGGCGTGGCCGTCTCGGTGCCGGTCTTCTACGCCACCGGCAACCGCAAGCGGGCCTTCACCCTGTCCTTTCTCTCCGGCCTGGCCGAGCCGGTGGGCGCGCTGCTGGGCTGGCTGATCCTGATGCCCTTCATGAACGGCATGGTTTTTGGGGTGCTCTTCGGCGCGGTGGCCGGCATCATGGTCTTCATCTCCCTGGACCAGCTTTTGCCCACGGCCGAGAAATACGGCGAGCACCACCTTTCCATCTACGGCCTGGTGGCCGGCATGGCAGTGATGGCGCTCAGCCTGCTGCTGTTTTTGTAGCGGAGGCGGGCAGCGCCTAACCTGCCGGCCAGGCTTGACAATCTCGAGCTTAATCGCCAACATGGACGGCAAGGCTGCATCCGGCCGCCGCGGGCGGTAATATTGGCGGGTGCGCGCCAATCCATGCAGGGAGCTTTCCTATGTCCACGCCCGAAGTTACGCCGTCCTCCAACTTCATCCGCAACATCATCGACGACGACAACGCCAGCGGCAAATGGGGCGGCCGGGTGGCCACCCGCTTCCCCCCCGAGCCCAACGGCTACCTGCACATCGGCCATGCCAAGAGCATCTGCCTGAACTTCGGCCTGGCCCAAGAGTACGGAGGCACCTGCAACCTGCGCTTCGACGACACCAATCCCACCAAGGAGGACGTGGAGTACGTCGACAGCATCATCGAGAGCGTGCGCTGGCTGGGCTTTGACTGGGACGACCGCCTCTACTACGCCAGCGACTATTTCGAGCAGCTCTACCACTACGCCGAGACCCTGATCAAGGACGGCAAGGCCTACGTCTGCGACCTGACCCCGGACCAGATGCGCGCCACCCGCGGCACCCTGACCGAGCCCGGCCAGGACAGCCCCTGCCGCGACCGCCCCATCGCGGAGAACCTGGACCTGTTCCGCCGCATGCGCGCCGGCGAGTTCGCCGACGGCAGCCTGGTGCTCCGGGCCAAGATCGACATGGCCTCGCCCAACATCAACCTGCGCGACCCGGTCCTCTACCGCATCCGCCGGGCCCACCACCACCGCACCGGCGACAAGTGGTGCATCTACCCGATGTACGACTACACCCACTGCATCAGCGACGCCCTGGAGGGCATCACCCACAGCATCTGCACCCTGGAGTTCGAGGATCACCGCCCGCTCTACGACTGGTGCCTGGACCAGCTCCCGGTGCCCTGCCACCCCCAGCAGATCGAGTTCGCCCGGCTCAACCTGGAATACACCATGATGAGCAAGCGCCGCCTGCTCTTGCTGGTGCAGGAGGGCCACGTGGCCGGCTGGGACGACCCGCGCATGCCGACCCTGGTGGGCATGCGCCGCCGCGGCTACACGCCCAAATCCATCCGCGATTTCTGCGAGCGCATCGGGGTGGGCAAGCGCGACTCGCTGGTGCCCATGGAACTGCTGGAAAAGGCCGTGCGCGATGACCTGAACACCACCACCCCCCGGGTGATGGCGGTGCTGGACCCGGTGAAGGTCATCATCGACAACTATCCCGAGGGCCAGGTGGACCAGTTCGACGCGCCCTACTACCCCGACGACCCGCCGGCCATGGGCATGCGCAAGGTGCCGTTTTCGCGCGAGGTGTACATCGAGCGCGAGGACTTCATGGAGGAGCCGGCCAAGAAGTTCTGGCGCCTGGCCCCGGGGCGGGAGGTGCGCCTGCGCTGGGCCTACCTGGTCACCTGCACCCACGTGGACAAGGACCCGGCCACCGGCGAGATCACGGCCATCCACTGCACCTACGACCCGGCAACCAAGGGCGGCGACGCCCCGGACGGCCGCAAGGTCAAGGGCACCATCCATTGGGTGGACGCGCGCAAAAGCATCCCGGCCCAGGTGCGCCTCTACGACCGCCTGTTCACGGTGGCCAACCCCGGCGGGGCCAAGGACCAGGACTGGCGCGAGCTGCTGAACCCGGACTCGCTCAAGGCGATGGCGGGCGCCCGCCTGGAGCCCAGCCTGGCCGGGGCCGAGCCCATGGCCCGCTACCAGTTCGAGCGCAAGGGCTTTTTCTGCGTGGACACGGACAGCACGCCCCAGCGGCCGGTCTTCAACCGCACCGTGACCCTGCGCGACTCCTGGCAAAAAATCGTGGCCGGCGACAAGACCGCCAAGTAAGCCCCCAGCACCTCAGGACAAACCACCAGGGCCGGCCCCCTCACCGGGGCCGGCCCTGATATCTAGTGCTGTCGGTTGGCGGCCGGACTGCATCTTGTGGTGGGCCTGCGCATGGATCGCGGCTAAAGGGCAGGCTGGTTTTTGGAAAAACCCCCAGTCATTGATATAGATTTTAACGCCTCAGTTAAATTGAACAATTGACATAGATACGAAAAATACGCAAAAGTAGTTATGGAGCCTGGTCAGTTGGCCGAAAGCATGGGGTTGGGCGCAATCCCGGCGGAGAGGGGCACAATGCCAGCGGCGCTTGTCAAGCATCAACACATCGAGAGTCTGCCTTCGCCGCCGGCTTTGCTCATGGCCCTGATGCGGGCCTTGGACGACGACGCCTCCAGCGCCGAGAGCCTGGAGCGGCTCATCTCCCAGGATCAGTCCACCACCGGCCTCTTGCTCAGCGTGGCCAATTCCGCTTACTACGGCCTGCGTTACGAGGTGACCAGCGTCGCCCGGGCGGTGGTGGTCCTGGGCCTGGCCGAGGTGCGCGCCATCTGCCTGGGCTCGGTGCTGGCCGGGGTGCTGCACCCGCGGCGCTTCGCCGACCCGGAATCGGCCATGGACCTGTGGCGGCACAGCCTCTACACCCAGGAGGCGGCCCGCCTGCTGGCCCGGCGCTGCGGCGGCCTGCGCGAGGACGTGGCGCTCACCGCGGGCCTTTTGCACGACCTGGGCTGGGTGGTCATCCTGGTCTACCGCCCCGACCTCTGGGACCGGCTGGTGGCCTGGCGGGCCGGGGGCGCGTCCCTGCTGCAGGCCGAGGAGCACCTGGGGTTCAGCCACCAGCAGGCCGGCGGGGTCCTGGCCCGCCAATGGGACCTGCCGCCGCTGTTGGCCGCGGTGATGACCTCCCATCACCAGCCCCAGGCCATGGGCGGGCACGCCGAGGCGGCCTGCCTGCTGCACCTGGCCGATCTGCTGGCCGGCGAGCTGAGCCAGGGGGCCTGGGCCGAGGCCCGGCCGGCCGCGCCCGAGCCCTGGGTCCTGGCCGGCCGGGGCCTGGGCCCCGCGGACTGGGACGCCTGCCGGGCGGAATTTCAGGCCCGCGCGGAGGCCCTGGAGGCCCTCTTCGCCGGTCTGTTGGGCGGGAGGATCTGAGCCATGCTGGGCGTTCTACCCCCCGAACAGGAGCGCTGGGCCCGCCGCCTGGCCGAGGTCCAGGCCGAACGCAACGAGCTGATCAAGCTGCTGGGGCTCATCGCCCAGCTTTCCAATCTCTCCACCCGCCACAACGAGAGCGGGGCCACCCGGGAGATCACCGACCTGCTGCTCAACTACTTGCAGGCCGACTGCTGCTCCCTGCACCTGGCCGAGGAAAAAGGCGAGCTGCGCCTGGCCGCCATGTGCGGCGTGCCGCCGGCCCCGCCCCTGAGCCGCCGGTTGGAGACCCAGGTGCACCGGAAGCTGCACTGCGTGCTGCGCCTGGACGACGCCCTGGGCAGCGACTACCTGATCTGCCTGCCGGTGCGCAGCGGCGGGGAGCTGCTGGGCGTTTTGGGGGTGATCCAGCGCCAGGAGCCCAGCCATAACCAGTTGCGCCACCTCAACCTGGCCTTGCAGGCGGTGATCCCCCTGCTGGAGAACCACCTGGCCCGCCTGCGCCTGGAGCGGGTCTGCCAGGGCCTGGCCGAGCAGGCCCGCACCTCCCACGACCGCCTGGCCGACCTGGAGGCCGAGGCCACCTTGCAGGAGGCCAGCCTGGAGGCCCTCTTGGGCCTGAGCCTGGAGCCCTTGTTCGTCATCGACGAAAGCCGCCGGGTGCTGCGCCACAACCCGGCCCTGCCCCGGCTGCTGGGCCTGGAGGGTCAATCCCTGGAAGGCCGCTACCTGGGCGATTTCGTATGGTCCGACCAGGGCGCGGACACCGATTTCGGCGCCCAGCCCCGCCCGGTGGAGTTGGCCGCCCAGTGCGGCGGCCGGGTCGCGGCCCTGCTGCAACTGGTGCCGGTGAAGGTAGCCGGCCGCGACGGCCTGAAGCTGGGGCGCCTGAGCCCCGGCCGGCGCCCGGCCGCGGACCTGGCCGGCCGCCTGCCCCAGGAGCTGGAAGGCCTGGGCGGCCTGGCCGGCGAGGTGGTCAACCAGGCCAACAACATGCTCATGGCCCTGCGCAGCCAGATCGAGCTGATGCTCATGAGCGAGCTGACCCAGGCCCAGCGCCAGCGCCTGGAGCTGATCGAGAGCCTGGTGCTGGACGGCGGCGCCCCCCTGGCCCGCCTGCGCGAGGGCATGGAGCGCCTGGAGCGCCTGCGCCGCGACCTGGGCGTGCAGCTCTCCCTCTGGCCCGAGCGGTAGGGCCTGCCCGCCGGACCCGGTTGCTTCAGCCAGGCCCCCCGCCCGCCGGCAGGGAGCCCGTCCTTTTACTCCATTACGATCAGTAGGTCACCACGTTGGTGGCCGAGGTCACCTCGTTGATGAGCGTGGCCCCGGCGATGACCACCGACTCGGGGATCAGCTCCTCGGGGGCCATCTTGCGCGCCTGCAGGCAGGGCGAGCAGACCAGGAGCTTGCCGCCGGCCTCCAGAAATAGGCTCATCAGCTCCTTGAGCGAGGGGAAGCCGGCGGCGTGGACGTGCTCGGCATAGCCCTTGTAGGCCAGGTAGATGCCGGTGGATTGCAGGACCACGGTGGCCTCGATGTCCATGGCCAGGGCGGCGTTGCCCATCACGAAGGGCAGGGTGGCCTTGTCCGGGTTCTCCTCGGCGTGGGTGGCGATCATGACCAGTTTTTCGGGCTTGGCTTCCGGCATTGCGATACTCCGGCGTAGGGGGGATGTTTACCGCCATTATAGACGCCGGGGCCGGGGGGATGGCAAAGGCTCAGGGCTTCTTGGTCACCGTGGCCGCCTGCAGGCGCTCCAGGTTGTCGCGGTACTTGGCGTTGACCGGGTCCAGGCCCAGCGCCTGTTGCAGGTCGCTCATGGCGCGGTTGTTCTGGCCCAGGCTCTCCAGCACCACGCTGCGGTTGTAATAGGCGCTGGGCAGGTTGGGCAAAAGCTGGACCACCTTGTCCAGGTCGTCCAGGGCCTCCTGGAGCCGGCCCACGCGGTAGAGCACAAAGGCGCGGTTGTAATAGGCCTCGGCCAGGCGCGGGTCCAGCTTGATGGCCTGGTCGTAGTCCTTCAGCGCCTGGTCGGGCTGGCCCTGGTCGTCATAGGCGTTGCCCCTGTTGTTGTGGGCCACCGCCAGGTTTTCCTTGGCCAGCCCGCCGGAGTCGATGGCCTGGGTGAAGCGCTTGATGGCCCCGCTCTGGTCGCCGCGGTGGCGGGCGGCCAGGCCGCTGGCGATGTCGTCCACGGCCAGGCTGGCGTTCATGTCGTCCAGGGCCCCGGCCAGGGCCGGCGCGGGCGCGGCCAGGGCCAGGGCCAGGGGAAGGGCCAGGGCCAGGGCCAGGATGGCCGCCAGGGCGGGGGGGCGGTGGGCCATGCCTAGTTGGCCGTCCCGGCCAGCTTGGACTTCAGGTAGGTCAGGCGCTGCTGGAAATCGCCGTCGTCGGGCTCCAACTGCACCGCCCGCTCCATGTCCTGCAGGGCCTCGGCCAGCTTGCCCTTGCGCTCGTAGGCGTAGGAGCGGTTGTAGTAGGCCGCGTCGTAGCGGGGGTTGATGGCGATGGCCTTGCTGTAGTCGGCGATGGCCTTGTCCACCTGGCGCTTGTCGTCCAGGGCGCTGCCGCGGTTGTTGTAGGCGATGGCCTGGTTCTCCTTGGAGAGCTTGCCGGATTCGATGGCCGCGGTGAAGTGCTTGATGGCCCGGTCCAGGTCGCCCTTTTCCGCGGCCCGGTTGCCGGCCATGATCTCGTTGACCGGGGCGGCGGCCCCGGCCGGGGCCGCCAGGAAAAGGCAGGCCAGGAACAGGATGACCAGCGAGGCGCTTTTGCGGAGCATGGCTTGGCTCGACTCCTTGTTTCGGTTCGCCCCCTGGTGGGGCGGTGGCCCGGCCGCGCGGCCGGGCGGCTATGGCTTGGCGACGGTCACCGGCCGCGCGGCGTTGGCGGCGGCGTTGGCGGCGTGGGCCTCCTTGATGAACATGTCCACGTATTCCAAAAGCAGGTTGCGCACGCTGACCAGCTCCTGGGCCCCCACGCTGATCACGCCGGTCATGCCCCAGGTCTCCGCCGGCACCACCACCTTGTTGTCCCGGGCCAGGCGCACGTTCTGCACCAGGTGCACGGCGATGCTGATGGCGTAAAAGTCCATCTCCGAGCGCTTCTGGTCGATGAAGCGCACCATCAGGTGGGGCTGGCCGGGGGCCTGCAGGCGTTCGCTGGGGGCCAGCACCTTGATGCCGCCGTCGCGCAGCCGGGCCTCCACGTCGTGTTGCAGGTCCGAGCGCTTCAGGCCGTCGTGTTCAGCCTCGGGGCTGATGCCGGTCACCACCACGGTGACGGCCTTGATGCCCCGGAGCGCCACCGGGGCGGCGGCCATGGCCGCCGCCGGCCAGGCCGGGAGGGAGGCCAGGCACAGCGCAAGCAGGAGGGCTTTCAGTCGGTGGTGCATCTTGCTGGCCTTCTCCTCAGTCCCGCCCGGAGCGGGGTGCAACGTCTTGTGGTCCGGTCCGCATTGCCATAGGTTTGGCAGACCGGCGCGGGTTCTGCAAGCACAACTTGGCGGCGCGGCGCTCAGGCGCTGAGGGCGTTTTGGGACCAGGTCAGGGCCTCGGCGTACAAGGGCGGCAGCAATTCCTGGTCCAGGCCCAGCACCGGCGCGGCCAAGGCCAGGCCTTCCCAGTCGCCGCGCTCATAGGCCTCCACCGTCTCCAGCACCAGGCGCAGCGGCACGTGCTGGCCCAGCAGGGCGGCCTTGATGTCCTCCACCAGGGGCAGGGGCGCGATGGCCTCGGCCAGGGGGCGGTCCAGGATGGCGTCGATATGGGAGAACAGGCCCAGCAGGAAATAGTCGCTGGACTGACTGGGCAGCTTGACGTGCTTGGCCAGGTTTTCACAGAGGCGCGCCCGCATCATGGAGCTGACGATCAGCTCGTCGGGCTTGTCGGCGGCCAGGCTGCTCATCAACAGCAGTGAGGCCCACAGGCGCAGGTTCTGCTGGCCCAGCAGGGTCATGGCCTGACGGATGCTGGTGACCTTCTGCAACAGCCCGAAGAAGGCCGAATTGATGTAGCTGAGCAGCTTGTAGGACAGCGACAGGTCCTGCTTGATGATGCGCTCCAGTTCGCTGATGCTGATCTCGGGCAGGTTGACCTCGCGCAGCAGTTGCAGGTGGGCGAGCTTCTGCGGCGGCAGCTCCCGGCCGGCGACCACCTCCGGCCGGCTGAAGAAGAAGCCCTGGAAATAGCTGAAGCCCATCCTCAGGCAGCGCTTGAACTGTTGGGGGGTCTCCACCTTTTCGGCCAACAGCGCCATGCCGTAAGGCCGCAGCGTGGCCACCAGGTCCTTGAGCGCGGACTCGTCCTGGGCCAGCAGGTCCACCTTGACCAGGTCGGCCAGCTCCAGCAGGGCGCGGAAGCGGGGATGATAGACGAAGTCGTCCAGGGCCAGGGTGTAGCCGGCCGCCTTGAGCTCCTTCAGGGCCCGGATCACCGCCGGGGTGGGCTCCACCGTCTCCAGCACCTCCACCACCACCCATTCCTTGGGCAGCAGGCGGGGATAGCCCTGCACCAGCATGTCCTGGGGAAAATTGATGAAGGCGCGCCGGCCCCGGGTGAAGTCCTTGCCCCCGAACACGGTCAGGCTGTCGCTGATGACCTTGCCGGTGGCCTTTTGGCCGTCCAGGGCCGTAAAGACGTTCTGGGGCCCGGAGCGGAAGAGCAGCTCATAGGCGTAAAGCCGCCGCTTGCGGTCCAAAATGGGTTGTCGGGCCACAAAGGCTTGCATCTGGCTCCCCCCCCGGATGTTGCTGCGGACCGCACCAGCTTAGCATAACGCGGCGAGGCCGGGGTGACGGCCTGGCGGGCGGCCCTAGCAGCCCCGGCCGAAGCCGCAGACCGGGAACCGGCAGCCGTCGCGGCAGTCCTGGCAGAAGCCGCCGTGGCCCAGGGCCGCGATCTTGGCGCGGTCGAAGCGCTCGCCGGCCAGCACCCGGGGCAGCACCAGGTCCAGCACCGTGGTGGCGTGGAACAGGGCGCAGGCCGGCACGCCCAGCACCGGCGCCTCGCCGGCCGGGCCTTCCAGCATGCCGGTGAGGAACATGGCGCCGGGCAGCACCGCCGCGCCGTAGACCAGGTCGCGGCCGCCGGCGTCGGCGATGGCCATGCGGGTCACGTCGTCGGGGTCCACGCTCATGCCGGCGGTGGTGATGATCATCTCGGCCCCGGCGTCCAGGAGCCCCTGGATGGCCATGGCCACGGTGAGGCGGTCGTCCGGGGCGTAGCGCACGCCCATGACCGAGGCCCCCAGGGCCTCAAGCTTGCCGGTGACGATGGGGGCGAATCGGTCCTCGATCAGCCCGCTGGCCACCTCGTTGCCGGTGACCACCACCCCGGCCTTCAGCGGCCGCAGGGCCGCCACCTGGAGCAGGCCGCCGTCCTGGGCCGCGCTGGCGCAGGCCGCGGCCACGTTCTCCTGGGCGATGACCAGGGGGATGGGCCGGGTGCCGGCCACCCGCTGGCCCTTCCTGACCACCGTGTGGCGGTGGATGGTGGCGCACATCACGTCCGGCACCAGGTTGAAGGCCAGGAGCCGCTCCGGGTCCAGCTCGAAAACGCCGTCCCGGCTGGCCACCAGGGTCAGCTTGCCCTCGGAAGGCTCGCCCAGGGGCTCCACGCCCGGCCCGCACAGGGCCTTTGCCATCTGGCGCACGGCGTCGTCCTCGTGCATCTGGCCGGGTCCGATGGAGAGCACGTAGAGGTTGTGCTTGCCCAGGCGGGCCAGGTGGGCCAGGTCCCCGGCGGTGACCACGTGCCCCTTGCGGAAGGCGGGGCCTTTTTTCTGGCCGGGGACCACCTCGGTGATGTCGTGGGCCAGGATCAGGCCCACCGCGTCCTGGAGCTTGACCAGCCGGCCGGCCGGCCCGGTGGCGCATTGGTCGCCGCAGCCGTAATCCATGCTCAAACCTCGCCGCTTCGGGGGGGGAAGGTGAAATAGGTTTTGCCGGCGCAGACCGCGCAAAGCTCGCGGCCCTCCACCAGGTGCGTCCGGCCGCTGCGCACCAGCACCCCGCAACCGGCGCAGGGCGCCTTGGGCGGCCGCGCGCCGGGCAGCTCCTCGGGGGGCAGGGTGATCTCCACCCAGGCCGCGTCAAACAGCTCGGCGTCGGGCATGATGCGGTAGGCCATGACCTGGGCCGCCTGGAAATTGGCCGCCCGGGGGGCGTAGCCGGGGGCTTTTTGGCGGGCCTCCTCCCGGCTGACCAGGCGCACCGCCCGGCCGCATGTCGTGTCCAGGAAGGAGACGGCCAAGAGGCCCTGGTTGATGAGCTTCAAGGAGCCGCGGCCGAAGCGCAGGCCGCTGGCCACCGCCACCGCGTCGGCCAGGCAGCGCTCCACCTCCACGACGCCCACGATGTGCTTGATCTCCGGCATGCCCAGGGGGCAGGCATAGCCCAAGAGCCCCAGGCCCAGGATGGACATGCGCACCCCGATCACCTGGCCGGCGCAGAGATGGCCGTGCAGGCGGGAGCTGGCCTCCACCAGTTGGTCCACCTGGGCCAGGGGCGGCGGCGCGTCGGGCAGCACCGGCGGGGCCAGCGGGGCGGTGGGGGTCCGCGAGGTCATTCGCCGCGCTGCACCACGGTGAGGCGGCCGTGGCTGTGGGCCGGCCGGGCGGGGTTGCGGCTGCCGGCGGCGGGCACCAACAGCGGGCGGGTGCGCAGCAGGGGCGTGACCGCCGCGCAGACCCCCACCAGCCCGGCCAGGGGCCAGGGCGCCGGACTCAGCCGGGGCCACAGGCTGGCCCCGGCCCAGGTCCTGGGCACCGGGCCCAGCACCTGGCGCACCAGCCGGCGCAGGCTCCACACCGGCAGCGGCCTTCCGCCGGCCAGGGGATGGAAGCCCCGGCGCAGCAGCCGGGCCAGGTTGGCGTAGGAGAAAGGATTGAAGGTGATGACGCAGACCCGGGCCGCCGCCACCCGGGCGGCCTCGGCCAGCACCTGGGCCGGACGGTCCACCAGCTCCAGGGTGTTGACCAGGGTCACGGCGTCGAAGCTGTTGTCCTCATAGGGCAGGTCGTGGGCGTCGCCCACCTCCACCTCCACCTGGGGGCCCAGGCGCTGCTGGGCCACCCGGGCCGTCACCGGCCCGGCCTCCAGGCCGGAGCAGAGCAGGCCGCGCTCGCGCAGATAGGCCAGGTGCACGCCCAGGCCGCAGCCCACGTCCAGCACCCGCCAGCCGGGGCGGCAATCCAGCACGTGGCCCAGCAGCCGGGTGGAGGCCCACTGATACTCCCGGCCGACCGGGGTGTCCAGCCAGTCCTCATAGGCCCGGGCCTCCTGCGCCTCGAATATGCGGTCCATGGCCCTAAGATTAGTCTCATATGGCCATCCTGACAAGGCCGAAGCCGGACCCGCGGCCGGTGGTGGCTTTCCCGCCGGGGTTGTGCTATCTTCGGGGCGTAGGCATCCTCTGGAGCCCCTGACAATGCGCCATCGCAACCACCGCCCCCATGGGCCGGCCTTCCTGGGCCACGCCCTGTCGTTCGAAGAGGTCGGCGAACACCGCCACCTGGGCTGCGGCCTGTACACCCTCTGCCTGCAGGTGGTGGTCCGCCGCCAGTGGCCGGGCTTCACCTGCCAGCCCTGCTCCCTGTGGCCCGGCCGCGGCTGCCCTGCCAACGCCAACGGCACCCCGGCCCAGGTGCTGCCCATGCCGGCCCTGAGCCGCCGCTAAGCTTCCCCGGTCATCGTTGTAATGTGAGCCCCGCCATGGCGGGATGGGACGGGTGCGCGCGGACCTAGCCGGCCGCGCCCGAGCGCCGGGCCAGCACCAGCCGGCTGATGGCGGTGATGAGCTGCAAGAGCTGGCTGCGGGTGGGGGTGTCCAGGTCCTCGAACACGGCCGCGTAGGGCTGGATGCTGCCGCGGCCCAGGGTGGTCTCGGCCTGGCGGATCACGCGGGCGTTCAAGCGCAGGTAGAAATCGCCCACCTGCAACAGCAGGTTCACCCGGCTGCCGGGGCTGATCATGAGGCCGTAGGGATGGTAGAAGCCCACCCCGCCGGCGGAGATGTCCAGCACCCGCACCTCGGACTTCTCCGGCATCAGGAACAGGTGCAGGTCCAGCTCGGCCGGGGGCTCCACCCGATAATAGAGCCGGACGCTGCTGGCCCGGAATTCCTTGGGGCCGGGCAGGACCAGGGCCGGCTCCACCACCCCGGGCGAGACCTGGTAGCGCTGGCGCACCTCGGCCAGGGGGCAGCGGTAGCCCACCCGCCGCCAGATGTTGCCGGTGGCGGTGGGCTGGCGATAGAGGAAGGTGGCCTCCATCACCTGGCGCACCTGGCTGGGCAGGATGGGCGGGGAGGTCTGGGCCAGGACCAGGCGGCCCTGGCGGTCCACCTCGTGCAGCATGCTGCGCCGCACGTCGATGTCGTCGGATTCCAGGTCCAGGCGCAGGATGAGATCCACCAGCTCGCGCGGGCGCAGCACGGCCCGCATCAGGGCCTTGGTCTTGGGCAGGGGGGGCAGGCCCTCGCCGGCGTGCTCATAGCCGCCGCCGGGCCGGCCGGGGGCCATCACCTTTTTGATGGCGCGCATGTAGGCCGGCTCGCTCTCGGGCACCAGCAGGGTCTCGCGGCCGGGCACGCTGGAGCGCGACTCTTCCTCATCGCCGCGGCGCCGGCCCCAGCGATCACTCCCCCCGATGCTCCGGCCTAGACGCATGACAGGCTAACTCCTCTATGAAATTAATTTTATTATAGTCGAGCCTCCCAAGGCAAGCCAGTTGTAACCCTCATGTCATTGAGGCCTCGCCCCCATGCCCTATAAGGTGGCGACCAGTCCGGCCCCGGACTATGCTGAGTCAGTGGCATGGGCTGCGCCGATTGGCTCAAGCAGGATGCGCCAGCATGGAAAAGAAAATCCTCATCACGGTGGAAGGCTCGGCCACCACCATGGCCACCCTGGCCTACGTGGCCATGATGGAGGCGGCGGCCATACCGGACCTTTCGGTGATGCTGTTCCACGTCATGAAGGGCGTGCCCCCGGAGCTGCGCCGGGAGAGCAATAGCTGCCCCCACAGCCACCGCCTGGTGGCCAGCCTGGAGGAGCGCGAACTGGCCGCGGCCTCGCAGCTATTGGACAAGGCCAAGGAGCAGCTCATGGCCTACGGCCTGGAGCCGGAGCAGGTGGAGGTCAAGCTGCACCCGCGGGTGGCGGGCCTGGCCCGGGACATCCTTTTCGAGGCCGAGCGCGGCCTGTACGACGCGGTGGTGCTGGGCCGGCGGGGCAGCAACCGGCTGCAGGAGGTGCTGTTGGGCAGCGTGACCAACAAGGTGGTGCAGCACGCCGACCGCACCCCGGTCTGGGTGGTGGGCGACCAGGTGACCAGCCACCGGGTGTTGTGCGCGGTGGACGGCTCGGCCGACTCCCTGCGCACGGTGGACCACATGGCCTTCATGCTGGGCGGCAACCCCCGCTGCGAGGTGACGCTCTTCCACGTGGGGGCCAACCTGACCAACTTCCGCCGGCCCGAGCTGGCCCCCGGCGCGGACCTGGACCTGGAGGCCGAGCTGGCCGCCCTGGACCACCGGCGCATGAGCGAGTTCACCGAGCAGGCGCTCAACATCCTGGCCGAGGGCGGGGTGCGCCCCTCCCAGGTGCGCACCGTGATCAACCCTGGCGCGGGCAGCGTCAGCCGGGCCATACTGGTGGAGGCGCGCCGGGGCGACTATGGCACCGTGGTGCTGGGCCGGCGCGGCCAGGGCCAGTCCTTTTTCCTGGGCCACGTCAGCGACCGGGTGGTGCGTAAGGGGGCCGAGCTGGCGGTGTGGGTGGTGGGCTGAGCCGCCCCGGACCCGGCCCGGCCTTGCTGCCGGCCCCTTGACCGGCCCCGCGCCCAGGCCTATTATTCGCGCCGGGATGGGCCCGGCAGCTCCGGCGGCGATGCCGGCCAATGTCCGGGACCCCCGGGCCGGGAGGGCCAACCATGCCCAGACTGCGTTGCGCCATCATGCTGCTGATCCTGGCCGCGGCCCTCCTGTCCGCGGGCGCGGGCGCGGCCCCGGCCGCCCCCGGCGACGTCACCAACGCCCAGGATCCCGCCCGCCTGCCGCGCCCGGCCGGCTATGTCATCAGCGCCTACGAGAGCGACGCCCAGGCCCAGGAGTTCTTCACCAGCACCACAGAAAAGACCAGCCGCAGCGGCCGGCGCAGCTTTTTGCGCTATGAGCCGACGGCCGAGGCCCGGCCGCTCAAGGCGGCGGCGATCCTGGCCCACTACGCGGCCTTGGTCCAGGCCCTGGCCGGGCGGGTGGTGTACGCGGGCGAGACCGCCGCCGCCCTGAGCCAGGCCACCTACGCCCTGCCCGAGCCCGGCGGCGAGGCCTGGCTCATGGTGGAGCCCAGCCTGGACGGCTCGCGCTATGACCTGACCCTGGTGCAGCCCGAGGCCGCTGCTTCCGAGGCAAGCGGACCCACCGGCGCCGAGTTGCTGACGGCGCTCAAGGCCGACGGCCGCCTGGCCCTGTACCTGGATTTCGACCCCGGCCGGGCCGAGCTGAAGCCCGAGTTCGCCCCGGTGCTGGAGCTGGTGGCGGCGCTGATGCGCGCCAACCCCGGCCTCAGGCTCGGCGTGGAGGCCCACACCGACGACCAGGGCGGGGCGCAGGCCGCCCAGGCCAACCTGGCGCTCAGCCAGCGCCGGGCCGAGGCCGTGAAGGCGGCTTTGGTGGAAAAGGGCGTGGAGCCGGGCCGGCTGGCGGCCAGGGGCTGGGGCCAGGCCCGGCCGCTGACGGCCAACGACACCGCCCAGGGTCGGGCCCAGAACCGCCGGGTGGAGCTGGTGGGCCGGCCTTAGCGGGGAGGGCTGAGCCGCCCGGGCCGGCGGGGGTATAATTGATGAAGCGCAGGGACGCCGGCCCTTCGGCCCGCCGCCCCGGCAGAGCATGCAACCCAGCGAGGCTGCCCGGATTTGAACAGCAAGCCCTTCCGCATCCCGCCGACCCCGACCCCGGCCAGCCTGGGCCGCGCCGCCGCGTTGGCCCTGGGGGTGCTGCTGCTGGCCTTGGGCCTGGGCCTGGGCCTGGCCGGCCCCCGCGCCGCCCTGGCCATGGGCCAGCCCCTGGCCCCCAGCGCCGACGAGCGCGAGGCCCTGGATCTGCTGCGCGCGGCCGGACCGCCGGGCGAGATCGTCTTTTCCTCCCGCCGCGACGGCAAGTGGCGGCTGTTCCGCATCTACAGCGACGGCAGCAACCTGGCCCGCCTGAGCCGGGGCACCGCCAACCACACCCGGCCCTTTTTCGTGCAAAACGGGGCCAAGCTCATCTATCAGAGCGACCAGGACGGCCCGGTCCAGGTCTGGATGGCCGAGCCCGACCTGACCAAGCCCCGCCGGCTTTCCCCGGCCGGCCAGTCCGAGTTTTTCCAGGGCCTCACCGCCGACGGCCGGGTGATGCTGGCCGCCCGGCAGCACAGCCGGGACGGCTACGTCCTGCGCCGCCTGGCCGACGGCCACGAGACGCCGGTTACTTTCGGCGACGCCGGCCTGGGCGGCGGCCCCCTGCAAGCCAGGCTGAGCCCGGACGGACGCCGCCTGGTCTATCAATACCAGCCCCAGGCCGAGGGCGAGGCCCAGGCCGGGCTCTATGCCGCGGAGCTGACCCCCGACGGCCGCGTGGTCAGGCCGCGTTTCATCGCCGTGGGCTGCTTCGGGGCCTGGCGGGCGGACTCCCAGTTCTTTTTGATCAGCCGCCTGGCCGCGGACGGCGGGCCGGGGGCCGAGATCTGGCTCTGCGACACCCGCCGGCCCCTGGAGGCCCTGACCCGCAACCTGGACTGGAACTACTACGCGGCGTTCTCGCCGGACGAGGGCTGGCTGGTCTGGGCGGCCAGCCCGCTCTACAGCCGCGACCAGGCCGGCGGCCGCTACGAAATCTACGTAAAGCGCCTGCGCGACCGCACCCCGTTGCGGCTCACCTTCCACACCGCCCCGGACATCGCCCCCACCTGGCGGGCCCAGCGCGGCCACGCCCGCGGCCTGGCCCCGGACTTTATCTACGAGGCCGAGGACTACTCCCACCTGCCGGCCTTCATCCTGGAGGACCCCAAGGCCAGCGGCGGCAAGGCTTCGCTCGCCCCCCGCGAGGCGGCCAAGGACGCACCGGTGGTCTACGGCCAGTACGACGTGCTGCCGGCCGGGCGCTACGTGGCCACCTTCCGCCTGCGCCTGGCCCGGGTGCAGGACCCCGGCCACGTGGCCGAGCTGGACGTGAGCGTGGAGAGCGGCCGGCGCATCCTGGCCCGGCGGGCGGTGCACGCCCAGGAGTTCGCCTCGGGCAGCTACCAGGACTTCCCGCTGGTCTTCAGCTCCGAGCAACTGCTCACCGGCCTGGAGTGCCGGGTCTCCTTCACGCCCGGCCGGTCCGACCTCATCGTGGACCTGATCCGCATCCAGCCCTTTCAGGAGCCCGCCTGGCACCAGGGCCTCTGGGACTGGCTCGCCGGCCTGTTCTAAACCCGCGCCCCTGCACCACGCGTCCCTTGCCCGGTTGTGGCGGCCGGCCCGCCTTGCCTATACTGGAACCTGAGTCAAAACCGAACGCGGAGGTTTGCCCATGGCGCGGGAGAGCTGTGACGTGGTGGTGCTGGGCACCGGGCCGGCCGGATTGCAGGCGGCCATCCACGCGGTGCGCGGCAAGGTCTCGGTGCTGGTGCTGGGCCGGGCCCATCAAAGCAGCCTGTTCAAGGCCCACGTGGAGAACTACTGCTGCCTGCCCGCCTTTGCCGGGCCGGAGATGCTGGCCGACGGCCGCCGCCAGGCCACCGAGTTCGGGGCGGTCTTCCGCGAGGAGGACGTGGTGGCCATCGAGCCCGCGGACGGCGGCTTTTTGGTGCGCATCGAGGCCGGCGGCGAGGTGGCGGCCAAGGCCCTGGTGCTGGCCATGGGTGTCAGCCGCCACAAGCTGGGCGCGCCGGGCGAGAAGGAGCTGTCGGGCAAGGGCGTGAGCTACTGCGTGGACTGCGACGCCGGGTTTTATCGCAAACAGCCGGTGGCGGTGGTGGGCGAGGGCAGCGCGGCCGTGAGCGGGGCCCTGACCATGCTCTTCGTGGCCAGCCAAGTGCACCTGGTCTGCCGCAAGCTGGAAGTGGGCGGGGTTTTAAGCCAGAAGCTCGCCGAGAGCGCCATCGCGCTGCACCTGGGTCGCTGGCCCCAAAGCATCGAGGGCGCGGACCAGGTGGAGGCCCTGGTGCTGGACGACGGCCAGCGCCTGGCGGTGAACGGGGTCTTCATCGAGCTGGGGGCCAAGGGCGCGGTGGAGCTGGCCGGCGGCCTGGGCGTGGCCCTGGACAGCGAGAGCATGAAATACATCGCCGTGGACAAGAAGCAGGCCACCAACCTGGCCGGGGTCTGGGCGGCCGGGGACATCACCGGCCCGCCCTGGCAGATGGCCAAGGCGGTGGGCGAGGGCTGCGTGGCCGGCCTGGAGGCCGCGGCTTATGTGAAACGGCAGCGCTAGGCTGTAAGCGCTTGCCCTGGCGCCCCGGCCGGGGTTATGACCAAAAGGCGGCCCCAACCTCGTGCCATGTAAGGAGAAGCCCATGAGCAAGCACGACCGTCTGGCCAGGCGCGAGGACTGCGTCCTGGTGATCATCGACGCCCAGGAGAAGCTGCTGCCGGTCATCCACGAACAGGCGGCGGTGGTGGCCAACATGGCCAAGCTGGTCAAGTTCGCCGCCATCGCGGGCCTGCCGGTGGTGGTGACCGAGCAGATGAAGCTGGGGGCCACCGTGGCCGAGGTGGCCGAGCCGGCCGGGGCGGCGGCCATCGGCAAGATCAGCTTCGACTGCTTCGGCTGCGAAGACTTCGTCCAAAAAATCAAGGAGCTGAAGCGCAAGACCCTGGTGCTGTGCGGCGTGGAGGCCCACATCTGCGTGGTGCAGACCGCGCTCGGCGCCCTGGAGGACTTCCGGGTGCAGGTGGTCAGCGACGCAGTCAGCTCGCGGGCGCCCCACAACTGGCTGGTGGCCCTGGAGCGCCTGCGCCAGGCCGGCTGCGTCATCACCTCCACCGAGATGTTCATCTACGAAATCCTGCGCCAGGCCGGCACCGACGAGTTCAAGGCTACCCTGCCCCTGGTGAAGTAAGCCCCGTCCCCGCGCCCCGCCGGGCCCCGCGCCTGGCGGGGCTTGCCTTTAGGTATTCATTCACTGTATTTACTATCTGCGGCCCGCGCCCGGCCGCGGCCGCGGGCCGCTGAGCGGCCAACGGTCACAAATTCATAAAATTTTGTTGACACAACCGCGGCGCGGGGATAATCATTCATACCATGAACAAAAATGCCAATGAAAAGCTGGCGGAGAACGACGCGCTGCTGGACTACCAGACCCAGCGGCTCAAGAGCCTGATCGGCGAGATGGTGCATTGCTGCCAGGACCGCATGCTTTATCAGGCCCAGAAGTTCGACCTGCCCCAGGCCGAGCTGCGCTGCCTGCTGCTGTTTGGCGACGAACGCTACCTGACCGTCAAGACCATCGCCCAACGGCTCGAGGTGGCCAAGAGCCGGGTGACCAAGATCATGGAAGGCATGGATTCGCGCGGGCTTATCAGCCGCAGCGAGGACCCCCGCGACGGCCGCATCCGCCTGATCAGCCTGACCACGGAGGGCAAGCGCCGGGCCCAGGCCATCGCCCTGTTCAGCGACCACCTGCACCAGCAGATCCTGCTGCAAATCCCCCCGGAGGATCGCCGGGACATTATCGCCGCCCTGGACAACCTGCGGGCGGCCATGGAAGTGGTCAAGCAGGGCCTCAGGTAGGTCCTGCCGGCCCCTGGCCGCCCAAGGGCGCTGGCCTGGGCCAAAATGTAAAACGAAATTAACCCAGGTGTGAAATTGGGAAGCCGCCCGCGCCGCCAGGGAGCCCACCCCGGCGCGCCCGCCAGGGCTGGTAGACAAGAAATGTGAATATTAGCCGCCTTGTATACGTGGCGCTCTGGGCTTTCGGCGCGCGCGGCCAGGCCTTAAAATTGCGACAGCGGGCCGGTGATTGCGGCCCGCAGCCACATCGACGGAGGTTTTCATGACCGAGCAGGAGATCCAGAAGCTGGTTGAGGAACGGGTGCAGGCCGAGCTGGACAAGCGCCTGAGCGAGCCTCCCCAGGCCAGGGCCATGACCATCATCGCCAGCAAAGGCACCCTGGACATGGCCTATCCGGTGTTGATCCTGGCCACCACCGCGGCGGCCATGGACCTGGAAACCACCGTGTTTTTCACCTTCTACGGCCTGGACATCATCAACAAGCACAAGTACGCCAACCTCAAGGTGCCGCCCATCGGCAACCCGGCCATGCCGGTGCCGGTGCCCAACATCATCGGCATGCTGCCGGGCATGACCGCCATGGCCACCAGCATGATGAAGGGCTGGATGGGCAAGGTGAACGTGCCCAGCATCCCCGAACTTATGGACGCGGCCCGGGAAAGCGACGTGAAGTTCATCGGCTGCCAGATGACCATGGACGTGATGGGCATCAAGCACGAGGACCTGGTGGAGGGGGTGGAGGTTGGCGGTGCGGCCACCTATCTGGCGGCGGCCAGCCGGGCCCAGATCAACCTTTTCGTCTAGGAGCCTGTCGGGGTAATCCTCCGACAGGCTCCCGGGCGGGCCATGGATGGCCCGCCCGGAATGGCGCCAAATTAATTTCTGGCGCCATTCCGAGAACTTGCCAAAATTAACTTTTGGCAAGTTCCAAGAGGAGAAAGCCATGGATGGCTTTCTCCGACACACACCTAGACGGATTACGGCGCGCCCCCCGGCGGCAAGTCACCGGGGTGCGTGTAAAAATTATGCTTGACTGCCGCCGGGGGGCGTGCTTGAATTAGGCCCATATTAAGTAGGTGGCCTGGGGGTGGGTTCCCCCGGCGCTGTTTACCAGGCTGAAGCGTCTTACGGGACGTTGAGGAGCCGTCGGATTGTGGGTTTGGGGTGAGACCCGGGTCTTCCGGCGGCGTTTTATGTGCTGCGACGGCCTTGAAGCTGGCACTTTGGGCCGACGCGAGCCGTGCACAATCGAAAAGGAGAAAATGGGAATGAAGAAGTTTTTCGCCATTTTGGCGGCCGTGGCCATCGTGGCCCTGGCTGTCCCGGTGCTGGCGGCTGACGCTCCTGGCCCGCAGGTGACCGTCGGTGGCCGTATGCTGACCGACTTCGGCTATCACAACACCTCCAAAGAGCTGACCAGCAACGGCAAGAACGACGTCACCACCGCCTTCATCAACTTGGCTGGCCACAGCTACCTGCATGCCAAGTTCACCTCCGCTGACAAGACCAGCGGCGGCTTCATCGAGTTTGGCCTGTCCTCCAAGGTCAACGACAACGAGTCCATCAGCCTGCGCTACGCCTACGGCTGGTGGAAGGTCGGCAACTGCAAGCTGCTCGCCGGCCAGGATGACGGCTGGGTGGGCACCCTGAAGCACGCCCCCAAGCAGTACCTGGGCGTTTCCGAGTCGGCCAAGCTGCTGCTGGCCAACTGGGGCTACATCTACTCCGCCCGTTCGCCCCAGGTGCGGTTTGAGTACATGAAGGGCAACTTTGGCGCCAGCATCGCGTTGGTCCAGCCCATGGCCGAGGCCACTCCCGGCGCCACCGGCGTCGGCATGACCACCGGTTCCGCCTCTCTGCCGGGCGGCACCGACCTGTACGCCACCCTGCCCCGCTTTGACGTGGCCGTCCAGTTCACCGCTGGCGGCTTCTGGGCCGGTCCTGGCTTCGGTTGGGCCCAGTACAAGGTCGAGAAGGGCTCCGTGACCATGTCCGACGACACCGTCACCTCCTGGATCGGCATCCTGCCCGTGAAGTTCACGGCTGGCCCCTTCACCGCCAAGGCCGAGGTTCACTACGGCCAGAACAACGACTACGAGTGGTCCGGCGAGCTTATCACCGGCATCAAGGGCCTGCCCCGCTCCATGGCCTTCGCCAACAGCGCTGGCCGCATCGAGGACACCAAGCAGCTCGGCGGCTTCCTGGCCCTGGAGTACAAGATCACCCCGATGTTCGAGGTGACCGCTGGCTACGGCATCGAGAAGCTGACCAACGATTCTTGGAAGAAGGACGCGGGCTACAAGAACGACGACTACACCCGTTCGGCCTGGTTCGTGGCCCTGCCCATCACCGTCACCAAGAACTTCTCGCTGCATCCCGAGTTCAACTACTTCAACTACGGCGACAAGATCCAGAACGGTCAGGACTTCGGCAACGAGTGGATGCTCGGCCTGCAGTTCCGCTTCGTCTTCTAGTCGCCTAGACGCCTGAATCACCCCAAGGAAGGCCGGGGCCGCAAGGCCCCGGCCCTTCCTTTTTTGGCGTCCGCGCTGCCTAGGCCTGGCCGCGCCTGAGGGCCAGGGTGATTTCGGCCACCCGCCGGCCCTGGGCCCGGGCCACGGTCAGTTCCGACTCGCTGGGCTGGCGCGAGCCGTCGCTGGCCGCGATGGTGCCGGCCCCGTAGGGCGAGCCGCCGTTCATCTCGCCCATGGCCGACAGGCCCGGCTCGCTGTAGGGCACGCCCACCACGATCATGCCGTGGTGCAGCAGGGTGGCGTGGAAGCTGACGATGGTCGTCTCCTGGCCGCCGTGCTGGGTGTTGGACGAGGTGAAGACGCTGCCCACCTTGCCGATCAGCGCTCCCTGGGCCCAGAGCCCTCCGGTCTGGTCCAGCAGGTTGCGCATCTGGGCGCACATCATGCCAAACCGGGTGGGGGTGCCGAAGATCACGGCGTCCGCCTCGCCCAGTTGCAGCGGCTGGATCACCGGCACCTGGGCAAAGGCGGCGCGGGCGGCCAGGGCCCCGGTGCGCTCCAGGGCAGCCTCGGGCACCAGCTCCTGCACCTGGAAAAGTTGCACCTCGGCCCCCGCCACCTGGCCCGCGCCCTCGGCCACCGCCTGGGCCATGCGATGGATGTGGCCGTACATGCTGTAGAAAACCACCTGAATCTTCGCCGTCATGTCTGCCTCCAAACCTGGGTTGGGTTGGTTGTCTTCAGTGGCTGCCTATATTCTAAGCCGCTCGGCGCCCACACGTCGGGTTGTTTGCCGGGTGGCCGTTCGCGCGGGTCAGGGTATGCTATCCTTGTTTCCAGTGGCCCAAACGGCCCGACTGCCCCTAACCGCCAGGCTTAGCGGGGAATGCCATGAGCCAGCCGGATAAAAACCTGAACGTGCTGATCGTGGACGACCAGCAGCGCATGCGCTGGACCATCAAGGAGATGCTGCGCCGGGTCGGCTACCTGAACTTCCTGGAGGCCGACGACGGGGACGTGGCCCTGGACCGGCTGCGCTACCAGCCGGTGGACCTGGTGCTCTCCGATTGGCGCATGCCGCGCATGACCGGGGTGGAAGTCCTCAAGTTCATACGCGAAGACGACCAGTTGCGCTCGCTGCCCTTCGTGATGATCACGGCCGAGGTCAACACCGAGATCGTGGCCGAGGCCGGTGAATACGAGGTGGACGCCTATCTGCTCAAGCCCTTCACCCTGGCCACCCTGGAGGAAAAGATCAACGAGGCCCTGGAGCGCCGCCGCTCCCTGACCCCCATCGACACCCACCTGGAGTTGGGCCTCACCTACCTGCGCGCCGGCCAGTTCGAAAAGGCCCTGGGCGAATACCAGGAGGCGCTGAAGATCAACAGCAACAGCCCCCGCACCCTGCTGGCCCTGGGGGCGGTCTTCGAGCGCCAGGGCAATGACGTGCGCGCCCTGGAATGCTATGAGAAGGCCATCAAGCTGCAACCCAAATACCTGAAGGGCCACGAGGCCCTGGCCAAGCTGCACCAGCGCCTCAACCGCCTGGACCAGGCCGCCCGGCACCTCAAGGAGGCCACCAGCA
Source organism: Pseudomonadota bacterium (assembly GCA_043805555.1). GTDB lineage: Bacteria > Desulfobacterota > Desulfarculia > Desulfarculales > Desulfarculaceae > JACRDC01. Next base: position 6,339 of record JAZDHW010000050.1, on the reverse strand, counting down.
TCAGCCCCAAAAACGTGGAGCGCCATTTCCAACTGGCCCAGGCCCTGATGAGCAGCGGCCAGAACCAGGAGGCCTCCCAGGTGCTCAAGACGGTGATGAAGGTGGCCAAGGGCCAGTACGCCGACGTGGCCCGCCGGGTGGGCGAGGCTATGATGACCATCGGTCTGGCCGGCGAGGCCGAGGCGGCCTTCCGCCAGGCCCTGGAGGCCAACCCCCAGGACATCCACCTGTTCAACCGCCTGGGCATCGCCTTCCGCAAGCAGGGCAAGTTCAAGGAGGCGGTGGAAAACTACCACCGCGCCCTGTCCATCGCGCCGGAGAACGAGGTGCTCTACTACAACCTGGCCCGGGCCCACCTGGACGCCAGCGACCGCGACGCCGCCCTGCGCTCGCTGAGCAAGGCCCTGACCCTGAAGCCCGATTTCGAGGAGGCCCGCGAACTGGCCAGCACCCTGATGGCCGGCTGAGCCGGCCCGCCGGGGGCTTGACTCCGGGGCCAAGGCCTGGCTACAAGTCATGGAGCGGCTCCGGCCGCGCTCTGTTCAGCATCCCGGCGAGGTGCGCTGATGGTGGATCCATCCCTGTTCGTCCCCGGCACCCAGGTGGTCATGGACACCCCGCTGTCCACCCTGCCGCGCTGCCTCAGCGTGATCCGGGGCTACCGGCCCCAGCGCTACCTGGCCCTGGACCCGCCGATGAGCAAAGGCCAGGAGGTGCACATCGACGCCGGGGTGGAATGCCTGCTGCGCCTGGTGGCGGCCGACCGGGTGGCGGTGGCGCACTGCCGGGCCCTGGGCCGCGCCCACGGCCCGGAGCCATTGTTTTTCCTGCAATATCCCAGCGCGGTGCAGTACGGCCAGGTCCGCAAGGGCCAGTCGTTCCAGGTGCTGTTCGACGTGAGCCTGGAGGCCGCGCCGGACGGCGGCGCGGCGGGATCTGCCCCCGGCCAGCGCAACCTGGTGGTGGGCATCTCCGAGGACGGCTGCCTGTTGCAGACCGGCTGCGTCCTGAGCTTCGGCGCCCGGCTGCGCCTGTGCTTCAACCTGCCCGAGGTGGGCCTGGTGAGCGACTTGGCGGTGACGGTCAAGACCGCGCGCCAGACCGAGGGGGCCTGGCTGGCCGAGGCGGTTTTCGACCCGGCCTGCGACCCGGCCTGCCAGATGGTGCGAAGCTACCTGCAACTGCTCAACGCCCGCCAACTGGACGCGGCCATGCTGCGCCTGTCCACCTTGGAATGAACGCCCCTGCCGGGGGCCGGACAAAGGCTGGGGCATGGACGTCCTGGGTTTCTTGCTGAAAAAGATCATCAGCCGCCTGTTCTTCCCGGTGGGCCTGGTGCTGGGCCTGGGCCTGGCCGGCGGGCTCCTGGCCTGGCGGCGGCCGCGCAGCCGGGCGGGCCCGCGCCTGCTCATGACCGCCTGGCTGCTCCTTTTCCTGCTGGCCTGGCCGCCGGTCTCCCATTGGCTCATGGCCTCGCTGGAGGCCAGCGCCGGCCCCTACGCCGACCCGGCCCGCCTGGCCGCCCTGGGGGTCCGGCAGGTGGTGGTGCTGGGCGGCGGGGTGGGGCAGGGCGAGCTGACCCCGGCCGACCGCCTGAACGACGCCAGCCTCAAGCGCCTGCTGGAGGGGGTGCGGCTGTGGCGGGCCCTGCCCGGAGCCCGGCTCATCGTCTCCGGCGGCGATTTCAGCCAGGCGGTGGGGGTGGGCCGGGCCATGTACGACCTGGCCCGGGATCTGGGGGTGCCGGAGGCGGCCCTGACGCTGGAGGAGCAGTCATGGGACACCGCGGACGAGGCCCGGGTGCTGGCCCTCCAGTTGGGGCGCGAGCCCTTCGCCCTGGTCACCTCGGCCTTCCACATGCGCCGCTCCCTGGCCTATTTCCGGGCCTGGGGCCTGCACCCGGTGCCGGCCCCGGCCGATTTCCGGGCCCGCGGCCTGCCCCGCGACCATCAGGCCTGGTTGCCCAACGCCGGCGCGTTGTGGGGCGCGGAGGTGGCCTTCTACGAGCACCTGGGCTGGTGGTGGCTGGGCCTCAAGAACCTGGTGGGCCTGGGGCCGGGTCCGGGCGCGGCAGGGGCTGGAGGCTGATCCGGCAGGGTTGCCGGCGGGGCTCCTGGGTGCTAACCTTGTCAACTCAACCGGTTAGCCGCGTTAAGCCGCGCGAGGAAGGAGGGCGGGCGTCGTGAACCAGTGCAGCATGACTCCGGAGCTGGGCCGGGCCCTGGGCCGGCTGGTCTATGGCCTGTATTTCCTGACCACCGCCACGCCGGCGGAGCCCCAGGGTCTTTTGGTCTCCTGGGTCAGCCAGGTCTCCGGCGAGCCGCCGCTTCTCCTGGCCGCGGTGCGCGAAAACCGCTCCATCCTGCCCGCGCTCATTGAGCGCCGCGCCTTCTGCCTGAACCTGTTGCCCGAGGCCAACCGCGAGCTCATCGGCCAACTGGCCCGGCCGGCCGGCCGGCGCTTCGCCGGGGTGGATCTCAATTCCGGCCCCCTGGGCTTGCCGCTCATCGCCGCCGGCCTGGGCGGCATCGCCTGCACCCTCCTGGAGGCCAGCCAGCCCGGCGACCACGTGCTCTGCCTGGGCCGGGTGGAGGAGGCCGTGGCCCTGGCCGCCGGGGTTAACCAGGGCGCCGCCGCCACCGGGCATCCCTATCTGGGCCTGAGTTGAGCGCCCCGCCCGCTAACTTCGCCGTGATCGTGGTGGGGGCCGGCCACGCCGGGTGCGAGGCCGCCCTGGCCGCGGCCCGCCTGGGCGCGCCCACGCTGTTGGTGACGCTCAACCTGGAGCACATCGCCGCGCTGTCGTGCAACCCGGCCGTGGGCGGCCTGGCCAAGGGCCACCTGGTGCGGGAGATCGACGCCCTGGGCGGCGAGATGGCCCAAAACACCGACGCGGCCGGCATCCAGTTCCGCCTGCTCAACCAGGGCAAGGGCCCGGCGGTCTGGTCCAGCCGGGCCCAGGTGGACATGGACCTCTACCCGCGCCGCATGCGCCGGGTGCTGATGGCCCAGGAGGGCCTGTGGCTGCTGGAGGCCGAGACGGCCGGGCTTTTGGTGCGCCACGGCCACGCGGCCGGCATCGTCACCCACCTGGGCCAGGAGATCATGGCCGACGCCGTGGTGCTGACCACCGGCACCTTCCTGCGCGGCCTGGTGCACGTGGGCCTGACCCAGCGCCCGGCCGGCCGCCTGGGCGACCCGCCCAGCAACGCGCTGTCGGATCATCTCAAGGCGCTGGGCTTCAACCTGCGCCGCTTGAAGACCGGCACCTGCCCCCGCCTGGACCGCCGCAGCCTGGACCTGGATGAACTGCCCCTCCAGCCCGGCGACGAGCGCCCGCGCCTCTTTAGCTTCCTGAGCGATGCGCCGGCGCTGCCGCAAGTGGGCTGCTGGGTCACCCGCACCACCCAGGAGAGCCACGACCTGATCCGGGCCAACCTGCACCAGTCGCCCATGTACGCCGGGGTCATCACCGGCGTGGGCGCGCGCTACTGCCCCTCCATCGAGGACAAGGTGGTGCGCTTCCCGGAGCGCGAGGGCCACCAGGTCTTCCTGGAGCCGCAGGGGCTAACGAGCCAGCTCATCTACCCCAACGGCATCCCCACCAGCCTGCCGCTCATGGTGCAGATCGCCCTGGTCAGAAGCCTGCCCGGCTGCGAGCGCGCCCACGTGGTGCGGCCGGGCTATGCCATCGAATACGACATGAGCGACCCCCAGGACCTGAACGCCGACTTGCAATCCAAGCGCCTGGCCGGCCTGTACCTGGCCGGGCAGATCAACGGCACCAGCGGCTATGAGGAGGCCGCGGCCCAGGGGCTCATGGCCGGGGTCAACGCGGCCTTGGCGGCCCAAGGCCGGCCGGCCTGCATCCTGGACCGCAGCCAGGCCTACATCGGGGTGCTCATCGACGACCTGGTGACCAAGGGCACGGCCGAGCCCTACCGCATGTTCACCAGCCGGGCCGAGTACCGCTTGAGCCTCCGGGAGGACAACGCCGACCTGCGCCTCACCCCCCTGGGCCGCGACCTGGGCCTGGTGGATGACGCCCGCTGGGCGGTTTTTGGCCGCAAGCGCGACGCCATCGCCGCGGCCTGGGCCCGCCTGGAGGCCTGCCGCATCAACCCCACGCCGGCGGTGGTGGAGCGCCTGGCGGCGCTGGGCTCGGCCGCGCCCAAGCGTCCGCTCAGCGCGGCCGAGCTGCTGCGCCGGCCCGAGCTGGATCTCAGGGCCATCGCCGGCCTGGACCCGGCCCTGGCGGAGCTGGCCGGGCTGCCGGCCGAGACGGCCCTGCAGGTGCAGACCAGGGCCCGCTACTGGGGCTATGAGGAGCGCGAGCGCGAGCAGGTGGCCCGCTTCCAGGCCCTGGAGCGCCAGGTGATCCCGCCGGGCTTCGCCTACGCCGGCTTGCCGGGCCTGAGCCACGAGGTGCAGGAAAAGCTCACCCGCTTGCAACCGGCCAGCCTGGGCCAGGCCGGGCGCATCAGCGGCATCACCCCGGCCGCACTGATGGTGCTCTCCCTGCACCTGGCCAAGGCCGCCCGCCCGGCCGCGGAGACCGGCCCGGCCTGAGCCCGCCCGCGCCTTGGGTCTTGCCCGTGGCCGAGGCCTGGGATAAAATTGTTTGTCTGTACAAGGCTCTGCGGTTGCGGGCCCTGCCCGGCTCCACCCCGCGCAATAATGACGCCACACCCAGGCGACCGGCCAACCCATGGCACCATCGGAGACGAACAACGGCGCGGCCGTCCGGCCGCAGGCAGGCGGCGGCATCCAGGCCCTGGTGCTGCGCCTGACGCCGGAATGGATCACGCCCAACCTGCTCACGGTGCTGCGTATTTTCGGCTCCGTGGCCATCATGGGGCTCACCTTCACCTCCACCGGCCTGGGCTGGCTGATCGTCATCGGCCTGATCAGCGGGCTCAGCGACAACTGGGACGGCATGCTGGCCCGGGGCCGCGGCCAGGTGACCAAGCTGGGGGCTTTCCTGGATCCCCTGGCCGACAAGCTCTACGCCGCCGCCCTGATGCTCCTGCTCTGGTGGCGGGGGTTGTTTGACTGGCGCATCCTGGTCCTGGCCCTGGCGGTGGACATCCACGCGGTGGTGCTGCCGTTTTTCATCCTCTGCGGCCGCCTGCGCCGGGGCGAGAAGCTCTGGCCCGCGCCCGCGGTGCAGACCAACCGCTGGGGCAAGCTCAAGACCGCCACCCTGGCCTGGGGTATGGGCTTCATCGTCATCGGCGCCTGGGCCGACTGGGGCTACCTGGTCTGGGTGGGGCGCGTGGGCATCATGACCTCCGTGGGCCTGGGCCTGGTGGCGCTGTGCCTCTACTTCCGGGCCTGGTGGCGCGGCGATTTCGCCTGACAGGAAACGAGCATGACCAACCCCGGCACACCGCCGCCCGGCTACTACGTGGAGCGCATCAACAGCAAGGTGGGCACCGGCGACACGGCCAAGGCCGCCAGGATGGAGAACTACTGGCTGCTGCTGGGCGTGGAGGGCGAGGCGGCCCGCCTGGAGCTGTTGGACCTCCACGAGGAACGCTCCGGTTTTGTGGAGACGGTGGCCCTGGAGGATTTCCCCAGCCGCTTCCTGCACCAGCCCGAGTTCGTGCCCAGGAAGCTTTCCCTGGGCCAGCAGCAGGCCGACCGCCTGGCCGCCCGGGCCGAGCGGCACCTGGCCGACAACGAGCTCCTCTCGGCCGAGTTCGAGTTCAACAAGGCCATCAAGCTCGACGAGGAAAACGTGCGGGCCAACTTCGGCCTGGGCAAGACCTACCTGGCCCTGGGCGAACCGGAAAAGGCCACCCAGGTCTTCCGCAGGCTCAGCACGGTGGAGGCGGTGCTGGAGCCGGAGAACAAGCACATCTTCAACGAGTTCGGCATCCAGTTGCGCAAGATGGGCCTGTACGCCGAGGCCGTGCGCCACTACACCCGGGCCATCAACCTGGCCCCGCGCGACGAGAACCTGTGGTTCAACCTGGGCCGGGCCCTTTATGAGGGCGGCCAGCGCGAGCGCGGCCTGGGCGCGATAAAAAAGGCATTGGAAATCAACCCCGACCTGGACGAGGCCCGCAAGTACCTGGCCGTGGTCCAGGCCCAGCAAGCCTAGGCGGTCGCGAGGGGCCGCCTTATAGCGGGAGGAGCTGAAAAATGGAAGTGAAGACCATCGGCGTCATCGGCGCGGGCCAGATGGGCAGCGGCATCGCCCAGGTGGCGGCCGCGGCCGGCTTCAACGTCATCATGAACGACATCAAGGACGAGTTCGTCCAGAACGGCCTGAAGGTCATCGGCGCCAGCCTGGGCCGGCTGGTCAAGAAAGAAAAGATCAGCGCCGACGAGCAG
>JAZDHW010000049.1:0-14392 GCA_043805555.1 Pseudomonadota bacterium | reverse complement strand
GAGGTGAGGGGGCTGCGTCTTCCCCGCCCCTGTCCCACCCTGACTTGAGAAGCATTCCCGGCCGGTTGCATTGTTTCACCCGGTGTTTAACTTTTTGCTAGCCTGTGGGTGCAGGCCTGCACGCCCAAGCCCCGGCTTGGGCCGCTTGGCGAGGAGCGGACGTGGCCGGTTTCCGGTCCTGGGCAAGCGTCACCATTTTTCGTGAAAGGACCAAGCCATGCGCTTTGACAAGCTCACCGTGAAGTCCCAGGAGGCGTTGCAGGCCGCCATGAGCCTGGCCCAACGCCGCGGAAACCCCCAGATCGAGCCGGCGCACCTTTTGGGCGTGATCCTGGAGACCAGCCCGGAGATCGCCAAGCCGGTGCTGGGCAAGCTGGGGGCCAGCCCGGAGCGGATGCTGGCGGCGCTGGATACCGCCCAGCAGAAGCTGCCCCAGGTCAGCGGGACCATCAGCCAGCCCAGCCTGAGCCAGATATCCCTGCAGGCAATACAGGCGGCCGAGGCCAAGGCCGAGGCCATGCGCGACGAATACGTCAGCATCGAGCACCTGCTCATGGCCCTGGCCGAAGGCAAGGACCCGGCCGGCGAGATATTGCGCGCGGCCGGGGTCACGGCCGAGGCCATCATGGGCGTGCTGCAATCCATCCGCGGCACCCAGCGGGTGACCGACCAGAACCCCGAGGACAAGTACCAGGCCCTGAAGCGCTACGCCCGGGACCTGACCGAGCTGGCCATGAAGGGCAAGCTGGACCCGGTCATCGGCCGCGACGAGGAGATCCGGCGCACCATCCAGATCCTGAGCCGGCGCACCAAGAACAACCCGGTGCTCATCGGCGAGCCGGGCGTGGGCAAGACCGCCATCGTGGAGGGCCTGGCCCAGCGCATCGTGCAAAAGGACGTGCCCGAGGGGCTCAAGGAAAAGTCGGTGGTGGCCCTGGACATGGGCGCGCTGATTGCCGGGGCCAAGTATCGCGGCGAGTTCGAGGACCGGCTCAAGGCGGTGCTCAAGGAGGTCAGCGACGCCCAGGGCCAGATCATCCTCTTTATCGACGAGATGCACACCATCGTGGGCGCGGGCAAGGCCGAGGGCTCCATGGACGCCGGCAACATGCTGAAACCGGCCCTGGCCCGGGGCGAGCTGCGCTGCGTGGGGGCCACCACCATCAAGGAGTACCGCCAGAACATCGAGAAGGACGCCGCCCTGGAGCGGCGCTTCTCCCCGGTGCTGGTCACCGAGCCCAGCGTGGAGGACACCATCGCCATCCTGCGCGGGCTCAAGGAAAAGTACGACACCCACCACGGCGTGCGCATCAAGGATTCGGCCCTGGTGGCGGCGGCCACCCTGAGCCAGCGCTACATCACCGACCGCTTTTTGCCCGACAAGGCCATCGACCTCATCGACGAGGCGGCCAGCAAGCTCAAGATCGACATCGACTCCATGCCGGCCGAGCTGGATAGCCTGGAGCGGGCCATCACCCAGTTGACCATCGAGGCCGAGGCGCTGAAGAAGGAAACCGACGAGGGCAGCAAGCGCCGGCTGGAAAAGGTGCAGCAGGAGATCGCGCAGAAGGGCGGGGAGCGCGACGGGCTGCGGGCCCGCTGGCAACGCGAGAAGGACGCCATCGCGGCCATCCGCCAGGCCAAGGAGGACCTGGCGGCGCTCAAGACCCAGCTCGACCAGGCCCAGCGCGACGGCGACTTCAACCGCGCCGCCGAGTTGCAATACGGCCTGATCCCGGCCAAGGAGCGCGAGCTGAACCAGCGTCAGGAAGAACTGGGCGGGTTGCAGACCGAGGGCTCGCTCTTGAAGGAGGAGGTCGACGCCGAGGACGTGGCCGAGGTGGTGGCCAAGTGGACCAACATCCCGGTGGCCAAGCTGATGGAGGGCGAGCGCGAGAAGCTCCTGACCATGGAGGACCGCATCGGCGACCGGGTGGTCGGGCAAAAGGAGGCCGTGATCGCGGTGGCCAACGCGGTGCGCCGCGCCCGCTCCGGCTTGCAGGACCCCAACCGGCCCATCGGGTCGTTCATCTTCATGGGCCCCACCGGCGTGGGCAAGACCGAGCTGGCCCGGGCCCTGGCCGAATTCATGTTCGACGACGAGCAGGCGCTCATCCGCCTGGACATGAGCGAATTCATGGAAAAGCACAGCGTGAGCCGGCTCATCGGCGCGCCTCCGGGTTACGTGGGCTATGAGGAGGGCGGCTACCTGACCGAGGCGGTGCGCCGCCGGCCCTACAGCGTGGTGCTCTTCGACGAGATCGAGAAGGCCCACCCGGACGTGTTCAACGCCCTGTTGCAGATTTTGGACGACGGCCGGCTCACCGACGGCCAGGGGCGCACGGTGGATTTCAAGAACACCATCATCATCATGACCAGCAACATCGGCAGCCAGTACATCCAGGAGCACGCCGGCGCGGACCAGCGCACCGACATGGAAGCCATGGTCATGGACGCCCTGCGGGCGCACTTCAAGCCCGAGTTCCTGAACCGGGTGGACAACGTGGTCATCTTCCACGCCCTGGACCGCGAGCACATCGGCCGCATCGTGGACATCCAGTTGGTGCGGCTCAATAAGCTCCTGGCCCAGCGCGGCCTGGGCCTGAACCTGACCCCGGCCGCGCGGGAGTTCCTGGCCGAGGCCGGCTTTGATCCGGTCTACGGCGCGCGGCCGCTGAAGCGGGCCATCCAGCGGCATTTGCAGGATGCGCTGGCAGTGAAGATCCTGGACGGCACCTTTGCCGACGGCGACGCCATCAAGGCTGACGTGGTGGACGGCAAGCTGGTCTTCAGCAAGTAGGTTGGTTCAAGAAAAAGGCGGAGGCCCGGACGGCGTGAGGCGTCCGGGCCTTTTGCGTTGATGGCGGGGGACGGGTTTCTTGTCGCTGACGCGACCCGGACAGCGGAGCTGTCCGGGCCACCCAAGAGAAGAGCTAAGAGATTGCCACGTCGCCCGGCGGGCTCCTCGCAATGACAAGAGGGGAGGAAGGCCCTTCGTCGCCCGATGGGCCCCTCGCAATGACCCCCTTGTCTCTCCGGTCTTCTTCCCCCGTTTCATGCCCGCCAGAGGACCGCCCCCCGCGTCTTAGCCGGCCGCTCTTAAGGGAGCCGGCACGGCCTGACTGCCGTGCGCGGCGGGTGGGTAGCAGCTCGGGCAGGGGAATGGGCTGGAAGGTGGAAAGAACCTCGCATCGCCAGGGGCCATGACCCGCGCCGCCTCAAACCTGCCGCACCGAAGCGTGCGCGGCCACCCGGCCGGCGGGACCCGCACCGGCGCGAGGCTAATGCGGCCGGCGCGGGCGCGCGGGGGCACGGTGCAGCCCGCTCCAGGCGGGTGCGCATAGCCTGGCGGTCGGACGGCCGGCAGGGCGGTGCGCCGGGTGTTTCTTGGCGCTGCCGCGACCCGGACAGCGGAGCTGGCGGGGCCACCCGGAGAAAGCATTAAGTCAGGGGCAGTCGGCTCGGCGCGATTGCTTCGTCGCTGCGCTCCTCGCAATGACGGGGGGGAGAAAGGCTCCGCGCAATGACGGGAGAAGGGAGAAACCCCCTCACCCCACCCTCTCCCCCAAGGGGGGCGAGGGGGTAAGAGCGGCAGCGTGGCGAGGCGGCTGAGCCTGGCGACAGGCGGCCGCCGCGCTAGTCCTTGAGCGGCTCCTTGATGCGCTCTATGTTCATGGCCGCGCCGCTGATCTCGTCGATGCACACCAGCGCGCCGTGCAGCCAGGGGTCGTCCTTGGCCACCCGGAAGGGCTGGGGCCGCTGCTCCAGGAAGCGGGGGATGGCCGCGTCCGGGTCCATGCCGATCACCGAGGCCTGGGGGCCGGTCATGCCCAGGTCGGTGATGAAGGCCGTGCCCCGGGGCAGGATGCGCTCGTCGGCCGTCTGCACGTGGGTGTGGGTGCCCACCACCGCGCTGACCCGGCCGTCGAAGTGCCAGGCCAGGGCCTGCTTCTCGCTGGTGGCCTCGGCGTGCATGTCCACGCAGACCATGGCGCAGCCGGCCAGGGGCCCGGCCAAGAGGCCCTCCAGGGCGGCGAAGGGGCAGTCCAGGGGGTTCATGAAGGTGCGGCCCTCCAGGTTGACCACCGCCACCGGGATGCCTTCGCGGGTGTGGGCGATGACCCAGCCCCGGCCCGGCGCGCCGGCCGGGTAGTTGGCCGGGCGCAGCAGGTGGGGCTCCTGCTTCAGAAGCGGCGCCAGGTCGCGCTGTTTCCAGACGTGGTTGCCGGTGGTGATGACGTCCACCCCGGTCATGAAGATTTCCTTGGCCTCGCGGGCGGCCAGGCCCAGGCCGCCGCTGGCGTTTTCGCCGTTGACCACCACCAGGTCCGGGGCCAGGCGCTGGCGCAGGCGGGGCAGGAGGGTCTGGAGACAACGGCGGCCAGGGACGCCGAAGACGTCGCCTACGAACATGACGCGCAACACGGGGGAGAATCGCTTTCTAGCCGCGGCGGGACGCGGCGGTGACGGGCGCGGACGGCCCCGAATGAGGGGCGGTTCATTATGTTAATAACTACTACCGGCAACGCCGCCGGCCGTCAAGTCGGCGCGTCCGGCGGCGCGGAGCCGGGCGACTGCCTGGGGCGGCTTGGCCCGCCAGGCCGGCTAGGCCAGCCTGGCCTGGTACGTGGCCGCGTCCATCAGCTCGGCCGGCAGCGGGCCGTTGACGCGCACCTTGGCCACCCAGCCCAGGCCGTAGGGGTCCTCGTTCAGGGAGGCGGGATGGATGGCCAGATCGGGGTTGACCTCCACTACCTCGCCGTCGATCGGCGCGATCAGGTCGCTGACGCTCTTGGCGCTTTCCACCGCGCCCATCTCGGCCCCGGCGCTCAGCTCCTGGCCCACGGCCGGCAGGTCCACGTAGATCACCTTGCCCAGTTGGTCCTGGGCGAAGTCGCTGATGCCCACGAAGGCGATGTCGCCCTCCAGGCGGACCCATAGGTGGTCGGGGCTGTAGCGCAGGTCGTCGGGGAAGTTCACGGGCTCGGCCTCCGGGCTGGGGTGGGGTTGGCAGGGTTTCAGGATAGCACCCCCGGCCGGGCAGCTCAAGCCGGCGGCGCTGGGGCCGGACTAGGCCTGTTTGTCGGGCGCGGGGGCGGGCGTGGGCGCGGCTTCGGCGGACTCGGCCGGGACGTCCGCGTGGGGCGGGTCGGGCAACTCGCGCTTGTAGACGATGGTGCGGTAGGGGAAGGGTATCTCCACCCCCTCGGCGTCGAAGCGCTTCTTGACCGTCTCCAGCAGGGTGAACTTGGCGTTCCAGTAGTGGTCCCAGTCCGGCACCCAGAGCAGGGCGCGCAGGGCGATGGAGGAGTCGGCCCAGTCGGTGACCAGCACCCGCGGCGGGCTGGGGGCCAGCTCGGGCCGGATGATGTGCGGGTTCTTGACGGCCTCTTCCAGGATCAGGCGGCGGGCCAGGTCCAGGTCGGTGTCGTAGCTGACCCCCATGTCCACCGCCAGCAGGATCAGGGGGTCGGTGAGGCTGTAGTTGACCAGGCTCATCTGGTCGATCTTCTCGTTGGGGATGACCAGGCGCTTGTTCTCCCAGGTGCGCACGATGGTGTGGCGCAGGGTGATGTCCTCGATGGCGCCGTTCTCGCCCTCGATGTTGACCCTGTCGCCGATGTGGAAGGGCCGGTAGAAGGCCAGGCTCAGGCCGGAGATGAGGTTGGCCAGGGTGGACTTGGCCGCGAAGCCCATGACCACGGCGGTGATGCCGGCGCTGGCCACCACCGTGCCCAACAGCGCTCGCAGGCCGGGCACCAGGCTGGCGTAGAGCGCGCCGGCGGCCAGGTAGACCAGCACCGATTTCACCCGCAGGGCGTAGCGCATGAACGTCTCGTCCAGGGTGCGGGTGCCGATGCGCGCGGCCAGAAGGTTGCTGCGGGTGATGATGCGGCTCAGGATGCGCGAGGCCACCATGGCCGCCAGCAGCACCACGGCCAGCAAGAGCGCCGCGCCCAGCAGGGTGTCCGGGTCCAGCAGGGCCTGGCGGTCCAGCCAGCCGGCCACTTCCCGGACCAGCTCGGGGGTCTGATCGGCCTTGAGGGGCGGGGCGGCGGCCAAGATCGTTCTCTCCCTAGGTGTGTGTCGGAGAAAGCCATCCATGGCTTTCTCCTCTTGGAACTTGCCAAAAGTGAATTTTGGCAAGTTCTCGGAATGGCGCCAAAAATTAATTGGGCGCCATTCCGGGTGGGCCGTCCATGGCCCGCCCGGAAGCCTGTCGGAGAATTACTCCGACAGGCTCCTAGTGCTTGAAGGCCCGCTGGCCGGTGAAGACCATGGCCGCCTGGGGCTTTTGCTGGTTGCAGGCCTCGATGGACTCCCAGTCGCGCAGGGACCCGCCGGGGTGGACCACGCAGGTGACGCCCTCGGCCAGACCCACGTCCACGCCGTCGCGGAAGGGGAAGAAGGCGTCGCTGATCATCACCGAGCCGGGCAGGCCGGCTCGGGCATCCTTGGCGGCCTGGTCGATGTCGGACAGGATGGCCGGGTCGGTCTCGCCGCGTTGGGCGGATAGCGCCAGTTCGTCGTACTTTTTGCCAAAACGCTCCCAGGCCAGTTGGTTGGCGTACTTGGTGTAGGCCTTGTAGACCGCGATGCGGGCCACGCCCACCCGGTCCTGCTCGCCGGTGCCGATGCCCACCGTGGCCCCGTCCTTGACGTAGAGCACGCTGTTGCTGCTCACGCCCTGCTCCACGGCCCAGCCGAAGACCGCGTCGTCCAGCTCGCGCTGGCTGGGCTGGCGGGCCGGCTCGTAGACCCGGCCCTGGCGCTCGCACCGGGCGGGCAGGAAGTCGGCCGCGCTCCTGATGGGATTGAAGCTGCTGGTTTGCAGGATCAGGCCGCCGTCCATCAGGCTCTTGAGGTCCAGGAAGCGGCTGTCGCGGCAGTCGGCCAGGCGGTCGATGCGCCCGATGCGCAGGATGCGCAGGTTCTTGCTTTTTTTCTTCAGGATGTCCAGCGCGCCGTCCTCGTATTCCGGCGCGGCCACCACCTCCAGGTACAGCTCGGCCATCAGCTCGGCGCAGGCCTTGTCCACCGGGCGGTTCAGCACCGCCGCCCCGCCGAAGGCCGCGATGAGGTCGGCCATGAAGGCGCGGTGGTAGGCGCTTGCGATGTCGCCGGCCAGGGCCACGCCGGAGGGGTTGTTGTGCTTCATGATGGCCGCGGCCGGCCGGTCGGTCAGGTAGCGCAGGATGTTCAGCGCGTTGTCCACGTCGGTGAGGTTGGTCTTGCCGGGGTGCTTGCCGGCCTGGATCATGTCGGCCTCGCTGAGCGCGCTGACCATGCCGTTATTTGGGTTGATCAGCTCCACCTGGCCCACCGTGAGGTTGCCGCCCACCAGCTCGTAGAGGGCCGCCTCCTGGCCGGGGTTCTCGCCGTAGCGCAGGCCCTTTTCCACCAGCTCGCCGCCGTCCATGAGCTTCCAGGTGCGTTTCTTATAGGTGAGCACCGTGTCGCCCACGGTGATGGTGACCTGGGGCGGGAAGTGATCGTCCATGACGGTGCGGTAGGCGGCCTTGATGTCGCTCACGGCTATGACCTCCTTGGCTGGCGGGCTTGACTGTCCCCGATTGTAGCAGCTTTGGCCGGTGGTTGGAGGCCCCTGGCGAAATTTTGCCGGCGCGGCGGGCGGACGGCGGTCAAGCCGGCGGGGCCTGGGCGCCCTCCGGCTCCGGAGCCTGAAAAAGCCCCCGCGCCGCGGCCAGGCGCTGGGGCCGGGCCATGACCACCAGCCAGTCGCCGGCGGCCAGGGGCTCCTCCGGCCGGGGGTTGGGGTGCATGACGCCGTCGCGGCGGATGGCCAGCACGGTCAGGCCGTGGCGCTTGCGCAGCTCCAGCCCGGCCAGGCTCTGGCCCGCGGCCGGGGCGCCGTCCTCCACCGCCAGGGTGGCGATCTCCACCTCCGGCAGCATGTCGCGCAGGTCGCAGATGGCGGCGGGGCGGGCGATTCCGCCGGGGTCCGGCGGGCGCAGGCGCTCGTAATTGCCGGCCTTGAGCTCGCCCACCAGGCGCTCGATCTCCGACTGGGGCAGGAGCAGGCGCTTGAGCAGGCGGGCGAAGATCTCCACCGCCGACTCGTACTCCTCGCTCACCACTTCCTCGGCCCCCAGGCGTTTCAAGGCGTCCAGCTCGGTCAGGTAGCGCACGCGGGCGATGATGTGCAGGGACGGGTTCAGGTGCTTGGCGCTGGCCACCAGGTGGCGGGCGGCCACCGGGTCGGGGATGGTGATGACCAGGGCGCGGGCGCGGGCCACCCCCACGTGCTCCAGCACCGACTGATTGACCGCGTCGCCGAAGACGATGGGCTCGCCCTTGGCCTGTTCCGCGCGCACGGTGAAGGGGTTCATCTCCAGCACCAGGTAGGGGATGCCGGCCAGGCTGGCGGCCCGGGCCACGTTGCGCCCGCCCAGGCCGAAGCCCACCACGATCACGTGGCCGCTGAGGGCCTCGGCCTGGGCGGGGGCGTCCGGGGCCGGGGCCGGGGTGCGTCCGGAGCGGGCCCGGGGCCAGGGCCGGGCGGCCAGAGCGAAGCCCAGGGCCATCAGCGGCGGGGTCAGGGCCATGGTGAGCACCGAAACCACCAGGATGAGCTGGTAGGTCCAGGGGTCCAAGAGGCCGTGGGGCAGGCCGGAGCGGGCCAGGATGAAGGAGAACTCCCCCACCTGGCACAGGATGAGGCCGATGGGCAGTGCCACCCGCAAAGGCAGGCGCAGGCCCAGGGCGGCCAGGGCGGCCACCACGGTTTTGAGGGCCAGCACCGCCAGCAGGGCGCCCCCCACGGCCAGGGGATGCTGGGCCAAAAAGCCGAGATCCAGCAGCATGCCGATGGAGATGAAGAACAGGCTGGTGAACAGGTCTCGCAGGGGCAGGATGTTGCCCACGGCCTGGTGGCTGTAGGGCGATTCGCTGATGATGAGCCCGGCCAGGAAGGCGCCCAGGGCCAGGGAGAGCCCGGCCCAGGCGGTGAGCCAGGCCACGGCCAGGCACATCACCACGATGGTGACGATGAACAGCTCGCGGTTGCGGGTGGCGGCCATCTGGTGCAGCAGCCAGGGCGCGGCCCACTTGGCGGCCGCGGCCAAAAACAGCACCGCCGCCGCGCCCTTGGCCAGCACCTGCCAGCCCTGGCCGCCGGACTCGCCCCCGCCGGCGGCCAATAGCGGGGTGACCAGGAGCATCGCCACCACGATCACGTCCTGGTAGAGCAGGATGGCCAGGCTGGCGCGGCCCTGGGGGCTGTCCACCGCCGCCCGCTCCTGCAACAGCTTGAGCACGATGGCGGTGCTGGACAAGGCCAGCACGCAGCCGGCGAAGACGCTGGCGCCCCAGGGCCGCCCCAGAAGCATGGCCAGGACGGCCACCAGGGCCACGGTCAGCCCCACCTGGAGCGAGCCGCCCAAGAGCATGGGCCGGCGCAGGCGGACCAACTCGCCGAAGCTGAACTCCAGGCCGATGGTGAACAACAGCAGCACCACCCCGATCTCGGCCAGGACCTCGACTTCGTGGGATTGGGCGATCAGGCCCAGGCCGTGGGGGCCGGCCAGCACGCCGGTGAGCAAAAATCCCACGATGGTGGGAATCTTGAGGCGTTGGCACAGGAAGACCACGGCCAGGCCCAGGGCCAGGGTGATGACGATATCGGACAGAAGCGTCGCGGGCATGGCTGGACGTCCGGTCGAGTAAACATGCGGTTTGGCGGCCAAGTTTTGGTGGGGCCATTATGGCCCAGGGGGGCGGGTCTGTCCAGACGGCGCGCCGCCGGGGCGGGCGGCGGGCGGCGCGCGGGGGGTCAGACCACGGTGTGCAGCCGGTGCAGGCGCGCCGAGATAGGCGGCGGGGCCGGCCGGCGGGTCTGGTCGGGCGGGGTCTCGGTCTGGCCGGCGGGCTGCACCCAGGCCGGCGCGGGCTGGTCGGGCGGCGGGATCGGGGCGAAAAGCGGCGCGCCGGCCGCGCCGGGGGCCAGGGGGGCGGGGTCGTCCGGCCCGCCAGGGGCGGTGGGGGCGGGATCGGCCTGGTGGGCCGGGCGCTCCGGGGCGGCCAAGTTCCGCCCCGGAGGCCAGGCCTGAGTCAGGTAGGGAACCAGGGGACCGATCACTGCCGTCTGCCTCCGTCGCCGGGGCCGTCCCCCGCCGCCGGCCATCGCCGGGGCGGGCGGCCCCTTATTGGTCTTATCGGCATTGCGGCGCGGTTTGATAAGAGCGAAAGCGCAAAAAACGGCTCATCCGGCAAATGGCCAGATAAGAGAGACAGGTTTGTCAGCAGGCTTGGCCTCCGGCGGTCAAGGGTTTCACGAGCTGGCCGGGCGCAGCGAGCCCTTTGGGCTTGGCCTTGACTGGCTCCGGAGGCCTTGCCACTTCCCTTCTGCTGCTTCATCTGGCCATTTGCCGGATGCACCAAAAAAACGGCGGCGACCCCGGGGGGCCGCCGCCGCGTGCAGTCGCTAAAGGCGGATCAGCTTACTTCTTGACGTCGCCGGTGGCGGCGCCGTGCAGCTTGATCTCCACCTTCTCGTCCAGGGACTGGTAGTACTGCTGGAGGATCTTGACCACCTCGGGACGGCTGAACTCTTTGGGCATGTCGCCGCCCTCGCTGAGGGTCTTGCGGACCATGGTGCCCGACAGCAGGAGGCGGTCCTCCTTGCCGTGGGGGCAGGTGCGCATGGAGGCCATGCCGTCGCACTTGTAGCAGTGGAAGGTCCAGTCGATCTTCAGCGGACGGATGACCAGGGCGCCCGGGAAGAGCTGGTCGAAGATCTTCTGGGCGTCGAACGGGCCGTAGTAGTCGCCCACGCCGGCGTGGTCGCGGCCCACGATCAGGTGGGAGCAGCCGAAGTTCTGGCGGAACACCGCGTGCAGCAGGGCCTCGCGCGGACCGGCGTAGCGCATCTCCATCGGGTAACCCTTCGTGACGATGGTGCCCTTCACGAAGTAGTTGTCCACCAGGGCGTTGATGGCGTCCACGCGCACGTCGGCCGGAATGTCGCCGGCCTTCAGCTTGCCCAGGATCTGATGGATGACGACGCCGTCCATGACCTCCACGGCGATCTTGCAGAGGAACTCATGGGAGCGGTGCAGCGGGTTGCGGGTCTGGAAGGCCGCGACGCGATTCCAGCCGCGCTCCTCGAAGATGGCGCGGGTCTCGGCCGGGGTGGCGTAGATGCCCTTGTACTCGTCCGGGAAGCCGCCCTCGCTGACGACCTTCACCGGGCCGCCCAGGTTCCACTTGGCCTGCTCCATGACCTTCTGGACGCCGGGGTGCTCCAGGTCGGTGGTCCAGAACACGCTCTTGCACTCGAGCTCTTTGTCGATCTGGTATTTCTCCTTGACCTCCATGGTCGCCACCAGACCGCCGAACTCGTCGCAATACAGGGCGAGCTTGTCGCCCACGTTGATGCCGTCCTCATCGCTGGCGCTGACGGTGATCGGGATGGGCCAGAACACGCCGTTGGCCAGTTTCATATCCACGCAGACGCCCTTCCAGTCGGCCTCGCCCATGAAGCCGTCCAGGGGGGTGAAGGCGCCGATGCCCATCATGAAGCAGTCGCAGGCCTCGCGAGAGGAGACGTCCAGCTTCTTGTAACCAGCCGCGGCCTTCTTCTCGGCCTCGAGCTCCGCGCCGCTCAGCAACAGGGGCTTAAGAGCGCCTCCACCATGGGGGGGAACCAATGCCATTGAAATCCTCCTTAGCGTTTAAGTGACGCGCCGCCCATCGGGGGCGCCCGCCAGTGCCAGGCGGTGGGGTCTGCCATATCTCGCCGACAACCCCCGGAAAGGGCTGTCTAACCTTGGGCTCTCGTTGTGCCGAACTGCACAATGGGGGACCGAATAAATGGCCCCGTGGGGCCCGGCCGATCGGTTTGCCCGCCTGCTTCCCCCGGCTATTAAAACCCCCAGGGAATCCCTCGGCCAGTGCGGACAAAGCCCGATCATCGCGGCTTAAATTAAGTTGAGGCGGGCTCCTCTGTCAAGCCCAAAATGGTTGGGGTGAAGACCTCAGGGCCGTGGCGCGGGCCGGGACGGGCGGATGAGGGGGTGGGAGAGAAGGGGAGGCGGCGGGCCGGGCCGGGGCGCGGGGTGGGGGTTACGCCCGCCGGAAACCCTGCCGCCCTACCCAATGCAGTACTCGCGGGCTCGGCCGTCCCTGGCCTCGCCCGCTGTTCGGCCGGACAAAAACGTGGTTTTGCCCGGCCTCGCGGGCGCTGCCGCGCCCGGACGGGCCATCCATGGCCCGCGTATCGGATTTGCAGTACTCGCGGGCTCGGCACTCATGCCAAGAGGCTTCGGCGAAGAAGCCTTGAGCCCCCTCACCCTCCCCTCTACCCCACCAGGCGGGGTGGTTTAGAAAAAAAGCCTGCGGCTTGCCGCCCGGCGTTCTCTCTGGCTCCCTCTCCCCCAGCTTCTAGGGGAGAGGCGTTATCTTTATTCGCCCTCTCCCCCGGCTTCCGGGGGAGAGGGGAGGGTGAGGGGGTCTTTACCGGTTCGGGCGCGACTTGGCTTCAGAGGGCGGCCGCCTCGGCCCTGAGCCCCTGGGCGGCGGCCAGCACCCGGGTCTTGACGCTGAGCGGCAGGCGCAGCTTGTTCTCGCGGGTGCAGGGCACGGCCGCGTCGCCCAGGGGGCTGGTGACCCCCTCCCAGTCCAGGACCACGTGGTCCAACAGGTCGTCGGCCAGGCCCAGGCGGTCAGGGTCGCCAGCGTGGCGGCGCTCCAGGGCCTGCTGGGTGGCCGAGTCCAGGCGGCGCAGGCGGATGACCGCGCCCTCCAGGGTCAGGTCGAAACGCTCTTCCGGGTCTATGATCTGGATGCCCTTGGTCACGTAAGCTCCTCCGGGTTGGCGGTGGCGGGTGGGTGCAGCTTGCGGGCCCGGCCCAGGACGATGCGCCGCGCCCGGCCGGGCAGGCGGGCGGCGGCGGCCGGGCAGAACTCCACCGGCCGGCCGGCCGGGTCGGTCACCCCCTCCCAGCCCAGCAGGGCGTGGGCCATCAGCGCGGCCTCCAGGGCCGCCGGCGGCAGGGTCCAGGCCGGCGGCTCGCCGGGTCCGGCCGGGCCGGGCAACAGACGGGCCTGCTGGGCCTCGATGGCGGCCAGGGCCCCCAGGCTCAGGCGGCGGTAGTAGAGGGTGCTGGCCCCGATTTTGAGCGCCAGGCGCTCGGCGGGGTCGACCAGGATGATGTGGCGGGGCTCGCGTTCCATGCCCCTGGTTTTAGGCCATGGCGCGGAGGCAACCCAGGAAGGCGGTTCGGGAAGATTAAGCAGAGAATTGGCGGATCATGCTGGAGATGCGGGCCAAGGATGGCCCGCCGGGCGCGAAGCGCCCGACCGACCGGGCAAAACCACGCTTTTGCCCGGTCGGGAAGCGATCAAAGCCAGGGATGGCTTTGATCGCAGGGTGTTGACCTATAGCCCCAACTCGTCGCTGATGCCTTGCAGGGCGGCCACGGACAGGGCGGCGAATTCGTCCAGGGGGATGCCGAGCTGCTCGCACAGGCGGATGTGGTCGCGGTTGACGCTGGCGGCGAAGGCCTTTTCCTTCATGCGCTTGGTCACGCTCTTGGGCTTGACGCTGGCGAGCTTCTTGTCCGGGTAGACCATGGCCGTGGCCATGACCAGGCCGGTGACGGTCTCGCCGCAGGTGAGCGCGATGTCCAGGGGCGTGACGCGGGTGAGGCCCAGGGCCTCGGCGTTGTGGGCCTTGATGGCCGCGATGGCCTCGTCCGGCAGGCCGTGGGGGGCCAGCAGCTCGGCGGTGACCAGGCCGTGGCGGGGCATGTCGGCCGCGGTCAGTTCGTAGTCAAGGTCGTGCAGCAGGCCGGTGAGGCCCCAAAGCTCTTCATCGTGGCCCAGGCGGCGGGCCAATGCGCGCAGAACCGCCTCCGAGGCCAGGCTGTGCTTCTTCAGCCGCTGGTCGGGGCAGTGCTGGTCGAGAAGGGCCAGGGCTTGGCTGCGGTCCATGACGCCGGCTCCCCTGCGCAGGGTGGGGGCGAGCCGGGAGCCCAAGGTTTATGGGCCGGGGCTCCCGACCGCGGACCGGAAAAAAGAAGCCTTACGCCACCTTCGTCAGGTTGCGGGTCTTCTTCTTCAGGCGGCTCAGTTTCTTGCGCATGATCTCCAGCTCGGACTTGCTGGCGGCCTCGCGGGCGGCGTCGCGCTTGGCCTTCAGCTCCAGATAGGCGCTCTTGGCCGCGCGGATGGCGCCGGTGTCCACCTGCTTGCCGGTGTCCACGATGCCGCGGGCGGCCTTGATCTCGGCGATCAGCTCGCCCTTGTTCATGGCGTGCACGCCGACGATGCCATCAATGGTCAACGCCAGTTCGCGCAACTCCTTGGCGGTCATCTTCTCCAGGGCTTTTTCCTTCGCCTGCTTCTCGGCCATGGCCAACATCTCCTGCCA
>JAZDHW010000048.1:0-13399 GCA_043805555.1 Pseudomonadota bacterium | reverse complement strand
AGGCTTCCCTTTCGGCGCCTGGCGGCGGCCTTGACCAGCCGGCCGCGGGCATGCTCTTTGCCGGTTGCCCCCTGTCCGGAAGAAAAAGGTCCACTGATCGGCCCGATAATGGATTGCTTTTGCACCACCGCCAGTTGCGCCACAGGGCCCTGGACCTTTTTCTTCCGGGCAGGGGGGCGACCCCAATCCCGGCAGCCCGGCCTTGGGCAGTCAGGGCCGAGCGAAGCGAGCCCGGAGGGCTGGGCCTTGACTGCCCAAGGCCGGGCTGCCACCGGATTCATTCTCAAAACGCCACCAACTTCGGGACAACCCCGTTTCACGGGACAGGCGGGTGGGTCTTCAACCACGACCTGCGATCAGTCCTCCTCCTTGGGAATTTCCGCCCTCTTTTTCCGGAACCAGGGGATGAGGGGCGAGATCAACAGGAACACCGCGATGATCAAGGAGGCGGCGGCCAGGGGGCGGGTGAAGAAAACGCTGAAATCCCCCTGGGACGTAATCAGCGACTTGCGCAGGTTGTTCTCCATCATGGGGCCCAGCACGAAGGCCAGCACCATGGGAGCCCCCTCGTACTCGAACTTCTTCATTAAATACCCGATGATTCCGAATATGAGCATGACATAGATATCGAAGGCCGTGTTATTGACGCTGTACACGCCCACCAGGCAAAAGAGAAGGATAAGGGGAAATAAAATCTTGTAGGGAATCTTGAGTATCTGGACCCAAATGCTGATCAGGGGAAGATTGAGAATAAGGAGCATGAAGTTGCCGACGTACATGCTGACGATGACTCCCCAAAACAAATCGGGGTGCTGCTTCATCATCAGGGGGCCCGGGGTCACCCCGTGGATCATGAAGGCTCCCAGCAGCATGGCCATGATCACGTTGGGCGGGATGCCCAGGGTCATGAGCGGGATGAAGGCGCCGCCTGTGGCCGCGTTGTTGGCCGCCTCGGGCCCGGCCACGCCCTCGATGGCCCCCTTGCCGAAGCGCTCGGGGTGCTTGGAAAGCTTTTTTTCCAGGGCGTAGGACACAAACGAGGAGATGACTGATCCGCCGCCGGGCAGCACGCCCAGGAAAAACCCCAGAATAGATCCCCGGGCGATGGGGCCGCCGCTGGCCTTCCAGTCCTTGCGCGTGGGCAGGAGGCCCTTGATATCGGTCTTCAAAATGTCCCGGCGCACGACCTGTTCTATGTTCAGCAGCACCTCTGATATCCCGAAAATGCCCATCACGATGGGCACCAGGCCTATCCCGTCCAAAAGCTCCATCTGGTTGAAGGTGAAACGCGGGACCGCGGTCATGGTGTCCAAGCCCACCAGTCCCAGGGCCAGGCCGAATCCAGCCATGATGAGGGCTTTGGGCATGGAGCCGTGGGCCAGGTAGATGAGAATGGTCAGCCCCAGGACCATGAGGGTGAAATATTCCGGCGGCCCGAACTTGAGCGCGAAGGAGGCCAGCGGAGGCGCCACCAGCATCAAGCCCAGCACGGCAATGGTTCCCGCGATAAAGGAGCCGGAGGCCGCTATGCCCAGGGCCGGGCCGGCCCGGCCTTGGCGGGCCATTTGGTAGCCGTCCAGGCAGGTGACCACCGAGGCAGCCTCTCCGGGTATGTTGACCAGGATGGAGGTGGTGGACCCGCCGTACATGGCCCCGTAATAGATGCCGGCCAGCATGATGATGGCTGCTTCGGGCGTGGCCTTGAAGGTGGACGGCAGCAGCAGGGACATGGCGCCCACGGGGCCTATGCCGGGCAGCACCCCGATCAGGGTGCCGACGAACACCCCGATGAAGCAGTACAGCAGGTTCTCGGGCTGGAGGGCTACAGAGAAGCCTATTCCCAGGTAGTTAAAAAGGTCCATTTCGGGTCAACCTCCCAACAAGCCCAAGGGCAGCTGACATTGCAGCCAGAGTCGAAACAGGCCATAGGCGGCCAAGGTGCTTGCCACCGCCCCCAGAATGGCTATGGACCAGCGCTGCGGCTCCACCGCTTTGAACAGAAAGATCATCAGCAGGGTGGTGGCCAGGATGAAGCCCAGGGGGTTGAGCAGATAGGCGTAGACGAACAGCGCCCCGACCACGGCGATGACTTTTTTATAGGCAACGCCGGCCCAAAAGGCTTTCATCTCTCCGCGGACGGCCTTTTGCCTGGCTGCTTGGATCAAGATGACGCCCGACAGGCAGGCCATGATGACGCCCACCCAGAAGAACATGAAGCCGCTTCCGGGGTTGTTCAGGTCGCCGAGTCCCAGGTCATAACCGCCCAAGCAAATGCCCAGGCCGATGGCCATCCAAAACAGGGAGCTGGATATGTCTGCTGTCCTCACCCTGATCTCCATGGCAGCTTGCCGCAGCTTTTGCCGCAAGCACCGCGAGAAGGCTTGGTTTGTCAGTCACGCCCGGCTTTGATCCGCGCCGGCAAGCCAGCGGGCTGAAGCTGGCTTGCCGGCGCGGGCGAGGCGCCAGAAGGCTGCTACTGTTTCTTCAGGCCCAGAACTTCCGCGTTCTGCTTTTCCTCCAGGAACATCTCGCCGGCGGATGCGGTGTAGTCCTTGGAGTCCTTGTAGGCGGGCACCATGTAGAAGTCATTCAGGACTTTCTGGAAGGCGGGCTCGTCCATGGCCTTCTTGAAGGCGTCGTGCAGGATCGCCACCACCTTGGGGTCCATGCCCTTGGGTCCGGCGATGCCGAAGGGCGAGGAGGCCACGATGCCGTAGCCCAGCTCCTTCAGGGTGGGGACATCGGGCCACTTGTTGCTGCGCTCCGCGGTCCAGATGGCCAGGAGGCGCAGATCGCCCGATGCAACCTGGGGCGCCCAGCCGGAGGTCTCGGCCCCCACCATGACATGGCCGCCCATGGTTGCGGTTATGACCTCGATTCCACCCTTCTGCGGGACGTGGACCCACTTAATCCCTTCTTTTTGAGCCAGCTTTTCCATGGTGACGTGCTGCATCACGCCCACCCCCGGAGTGGCGTAGGTCACCTTGCCCGGGTTGGCCTTGGCATAGTCCAGCAGCTCCTTCAGGGTCTTCCAGGGGGCGTCCTGCTTGACCACGATGCCGTAGGTGTAACCGGTGAGCTGGATGACCCAGGTGAAATCCGTGAGGGGGTCCCAGGTGGTCTTCATGGTGTGCGGCAGGCGGAACACGCCCATGGGAATCTGGGACAGGGTGTAGCCGTCGGGCTTGGCCGTGGCCACCATGGTGGCCGGGCCCACCGTGCCGCCGCCGCCGGGCTTGTTCTCCACCACCACCGGCTGGCCCAGGTGCTTTTGGGCGTTGTCAGCCAGAACCCGCATGCAGGTGTCGGTTGACCCGCCCGCGGCCCAAGGCACGATCAGGGTGATGGGTTTGCTGGGGAAGTCGGCGGCGGCGGCGCTGAGCGCGCTGCCAACGCAAAGCGCCATGGCCGCCAGCCACAGCATTACCTTCCTAGCTTTTCTGGTCACGCTACACCTCCATGCTCGGGTTTCCACGTTTGCGATGTCTCGGTAATCCAGGCTCCATTTCGCTTGGCGGTTTCAACTCAGTTGGTGCGCGACAAGGGGCCGCGCCGGATGTCCGCGCCCAGAATGCAGCCGGCCTTGCGCCTCCCTGCCGATTCAGGGGCGGCTCAGGGGTTTCAGGCCCATAATCTCCCTGGCTTCTTCCGGCGTGGCCGGCTCCTTCCCCAGTTCCCGGGCGATGCGCACCGCCCGCGCCACCAGTTGGGCATTGGTGGCCAGCTCTCCTTTGCGGTAGTAGATGTTGTCTTCCAGACCCACCCTGATGCAGCCGCCCAGCACCATGGCCATGGTGCTCAGGGGCAGCTGGGCCGTGCCCACGGCGGTGCAGTTGAAATAGGCGTCGGCGGGCAGGAAATCGTAGAGCACGTTGAGGATCTTGGGGGTGGCGTCGCAGGCCCCCTGGTAGCGCATGCCCAGCACCAGGTTGATGTAGTAGGGCTTTTCCACCAGGCCTTTTTCGATGACCGCGCTCACGTCGCGGAACATGGCCAGGTTGTAGACCTCCATCTCCGGCTTGACGCCCAGATCCCGCATGCGCGTGACGTAGGTCTCGATCTCGTGGGGCATGTTGGACCAGGAGACCCCTGCGTAATCGCCGGAAATGCGCATCAGGCTGCCCATGTTCAGCGAGGCCATGTCCGGGGTGGCCTGGAGGCATTCGATGCGCTGCTCCTGGCTGAGGTTGGGCCCGCCGCCGGTGCTGTACTGGATGATCAGGCCGCACTTTTCCCGGATGCCGTCGCGAATCTTACGAAAGATGGCGGGGTCGGAGGTGTTGTCCCCGCTTTCGTCGCGCGCGTGGACGTGCACGATGGCCGCGCCCTCGTTGTAGCAGTCGTAAGCGGAGGCCACGATCTCCTCGGGCTGCTCGGGCACGTTGGGGTTCATGGACTTTTTCACCAAGGCCCCGGTCTGGGCCACGGTGATGATGACTTTGTCGGAAGGAAGCTGCAGCGGCATGGCTTTCATCCTTTTTGGGGAGTGATGAGGAAATCGACGGCCTTGATGACGTTGAGCAGCTTGTCGTCCCTCTCCTTTAGAATCTCTTCGTATTCCTTGCCGGTGTAGTCGTAAAATCCCTTGCCGGTCTTGGCCCCCAGGTGGCCCTGTTCCACCAGCTCGAAAAGGCTCTTGGGCCGATTGTCCAGGGGCGCTTCGACAAAGTCCGGGTTCTCCAGGTTGCGCGCGCTGAGATCCAGGCCGGTGAAGTCGTAGCGCTGCACCAGGCCCAGCACCATCATGCGGGGCGCCAGGCTGGCCTTGACCGCCAGGTCCAGTTGGTCGGCGGTGATGTAGCCGTTGTCCAGGAGGAAAAAGGTTTCCCGGCCCAGAATCCGCAGCATGCGGTTGACGGCGAAGCCCGGCACGTATTTCTGCATCACGATGGGCACCTTGCCGATGCGGCGCAGAAGCTCCACCGTTATCTCCACGGTTTCGTCGCTGCTCTGGGGGCCGCGCACCACCTCCACCAGGGGCATGATCTGCGGGGGGGCGAACCAGTGGGCGATCACGCTGCGGCTCTGGCGTCTTTCCGGAGTCACCTTGAAGATATTGAGAAAGGAAGTGTTGCTGGCGAAGATGGCCTCGTCCTTGCAAAGGGCGTCCAGCTTTTGAAACAGCTCGCCCTTGATCCCCAGGTTCTCCACGATGCACTCGATGACCAGGTCCGCGCCGCTGACCGCGCTTTCCAGATCGGTGGCGTAGGCAATCCGCTCCAGCACTTGATCCACCGCCGCCGGCGGCAACATCTGGTGCTCCACGAAGGTCTCCAGGCTGGTGCGCACCACCTTGGCGGCCCGGACATGCTCCTCCGGCACCTTGCTCCACACGGTGACCGGGTAGCCCTGCTGGGCGAACATCTGGGCGATGCCCGGCCCCATGGTGCCGGAACCCAGGACCACCACCTTGCCGATGTCATCCAATTTCACTTTGCTTGCTCCAGGTGTTGGGGAGGTAGCGTCCATCACTTGCTGCTCCCGGGTAGGTGGCCGGAAGAAAATCGGCCGTCAGGTGATTTCCCCAGGGGGCGACAGTGCAAGCGTTTGCAGTAAACAATCACAATAATACCTATTTTAAGCTGTGATTAAGGCCCTTTATGGGCACTTCACGGCGCAGGTGGAATCCCGGATGATCACCTCCGAGGGAATAACTACGCGCCTTTCCGGGCACGAGCCGTTTTCTATCAATTGAATCAGCATCTCCGCCGCGGTCTGCCCGATCTTGATTACGTCGATTTTCACTGTGGTGAGCGGCGGTTGAAACAAATCCAGAATGTCGGAGGAGCCGATGGCCACCACCGATATATCCTCGGGTATCTTCAGGCCGCGCAGATTTATTTGGCGCATGGCGCCCGGGGTTACGGTGTCGTTGATGCAGATCACGCAGGTGGGCGGCTCGGGCAAATCCAACAGCCGCCCCATCTGGCGGTAGCCGTCGGTCTTGGAAAAGTCGCTCTCCACGATGTAGGCCTTATCGTAGTCCAGGCCTCTGTCGCCGAAGGCCGCGCAATAGGCCTGGAAGCGTTCCACGGAGTATTTCGAGTTGGGTGCGCCCAGGATAAAGGCTATCTTGCGGTGGCCGAGATCAAGCAGGTAACTGACAGCTCTATATACACAAATACTGTTTTCCGAGTTGACGCTGGCCAGGCCGATCCGGGAGTCATCCAGAAAACCCGGCACCAGCACGGCGGGAACGCCTTTGTTCTCCAGTTCCACCACCAGTTCGTCGTCCAGCCGATTGCCGATCACGATGACCCCGTCCACCAAGCGGCGGGAATAAAGGGAGGTGTAGCTGCCTTGCTCGTTCAGGCTCAGGGTTAGATGATAATTGTGCTGGTTGGCGATCTCGCTGATGCCCAACAGCATCTGCGAGTAATATGGGCTCTGGAAGGCGAACTCGCCGGTGCGGGGAATGATCAGCCCTATGGCGCCAATGTGGTTTTGCACCAGCGCCTTGGCCGTTGAATTGGGCAAGTAGCCAATATCCTTTGCTATCCCCTTGATGGTTTCCCTCAGGTCCGACTTCACCCCAATTTTATCGTTGAGAGCGCGGGAAACCGTTGAGTAGGAAACGCCCGCTTTTTGGGCGATCTCCTTGATGGTGGGGGAGTGGTGGATGCCTTTAGCCTTGCTGACCATGGCCCATGTTCGCAAACGTTTGCAGAGAAGTCAACCGAAAAACACCCCTTCGGACTTGGTAGTTGGCCAGCTCCGCAACCTGCCCCAGAGAGCTGGCCCCGGTTTTGGGGACTGCTTGGCCCGCCAGAGGCCGTGGTTAAATGAGGTAATTAATTGGGCATCTCTGATGATTGCCAACAAAATATATAGTTGCACATCAAAAATGATGCCCAACTAATAGTGTAGCTACAATTTGGCTTGACAAGCCGCTGGCGCTCGCCTAATCTGCCGTCGTGCACCAACATATAGCATAACAAGACGTTTTACGTATTTAAGTTAATATTTTCATATAAATATTTATTATTAAATACAGCAAGGCCAGCTTCAGGAGCTGCCAACCGGGCGGAGGATGAGCAAGATGGAAAACAGACCCTGGACCAGACTCTATGACACCGCCACCCCCACCACCCTGCGCTGTCCCCGGGTGCCGATCCAGGAATTCCTGCGCGTGGCCGCCAACCTGGTCCCGGACAAGCCGGCCATCGACTACTCCGGCAGCCTGATGACCTTCCGCGAGCTGCGCCAGGCCTCCCTGCGCCTGGCCGCGGCCCTGGCCGCCCAGGGCGTGGTCAAGGGCGACCGGGTGGCCCTGCACCTGCCCAACTGCCCGCAGTACGTCCTGGCCTACTTCGCCGTGCTGCACCTGGGGGCCATCGTGGTCAACGTCAACCCCCAGTACACCCCCAGCGAGCTGAAGCACATCATCGACACCACCAGCCCCAAGGCCATGTTCACCACCGACCTGGCCATGCCCCTGGTGCAGGCCGTCTTGCAGACGGTGGAGCCCTTCCTGGTGGTGGTCACCGCGCTCAAGGACTTCATCAAGGGCGAGCCGGTCAGCACCCCCCAAAGCCTGGACCTGCCCGCCGGCTGGCTGCATTTCTCCCGGCTGCTGGATAACGCCCCTGCGGACCGGCCGCCCCGGGTGGCCCTGCACTGCCAGGACCCGGCGGTGATCATGTTCACCGGCGGCACCACCGGCTTTCCCAAGGGCGCGGTGCTCACCCACGCCAACTACGTCGCCTCGACCACGGCCTGCGCCCTGTGGGGCGAACATTCGCTGCGCATTATCTCGGTGGATAGGCGCAGGGTGATGTCCGTGCTGCCCCTGTTCCACGTCTTTGGCCAGATATGCTGCCTGCACTACGCCATGTACACCGGCTCCACCATGATCCTGGTGCCCAAGTTTGAAATCGAGCCGTTCATGGGCACCCTGACGCGCATCCCGGAAATCACCTACTTCCCGGCGGTGCCCACCCTGGCCCATGCCATCGTCAATCACCCCAGCGCCGGCCAACTGGAGCTGGACCGCAAGATCAAGTTGCTCAACACCGGCGGAGGGCCCATGCCGCTGTCGGTGATCGAGCAGGTGGAGGACATGGGCATCCTCTACTCCGAGGGCTGGGGCATGACCGAGACCACCAGCCTGGGCGTCGCCAACCCCTTTGTAGGCCTGAAAAAGCCCGGCAGCATCGGCATTCCCTTGCTCGGGGCCGACGTGAAGCTGGTGGATGTGGAGGGCGGACAGGAGGAGGTTCCCGTCGGCGCCCCCGGCGAGATCGTCATAAAAGCGCCTTATGTCATGAGCGGCTACTGGAACAACCCGGCCGAGACGGCCAGGCAGATCACCAACGGCTGGCTGCACACCGGCGACGTGGCGGTCAAGGACGAGGACGGTTACATCTTCATCGTCGACCGCACGAAGGACATGATCATCGCCGGCGGCTTCAACATCTACCCCCGCGAGATCGACGAGGTGCTCTACCAGCACCCCAAGGTATCCGAAGCGGTCTGCCTGGGCGTGCCCGACGCCTACCGCGGCGAGACCGTCAAGGCCTTCGTGGTGCTCAAGCCCGGCGAGACCGCCACCGCCCAGGAGATCGTGGATTTCTGCCGGGAGCGGCTGACCGGCTACAAGGTGCCCCGGCTGGTGGAGTTCAGGGCGGCGCTGCCCAAGTCCGCCGTGGGCAAGCTTTTGCGCAAGGCGCTCAGGGACGAGGAGCTGGCCAAGACCGAGGCCTAGCCCCGCCCCGTGCTGGAATCATCCCGGAAAAGAGAGAGACGCATGCAGATGGAGTACAAGGCGGTCAAGGTGGAGTTGCAGGACGGCGTGGCCGTGCTGCGCATGGACAACCCGCCGGTCAACCAGATGTCCCAGGACTTCATGACCGAACTGGATCAGGCCCTGCGCGCGGCCCTGGCCGAGGCCGAGGTCAAGGCCCTGGTGCTCACCGGCGCCGGCAAGAACTTCGTGGCCGGCGGCGACGTGGCCGAGATGCTGCCCGAGAAGGACAAGGCGCGCTACGTGGAGCGCCTGATGTGGGTGCACAGCCTGTTCAACCTCATGGAGCAGGGGCCCAAGCCGGTCATCGCGGCCGTCAACGGCAACTGCCTGGGCGGCGGCCTGGAGATGGCCATGGCCTGCCACTACCGGGTGGCCGCCCCTAACGTCAACCTGGGCCTGCCCGAGGTCAAGCTGGGCCTCATCCCCGGCAGCGGCGGCACCCAGCGCCTGCCCCGGCTCATCGGCCTGCCCACCGCCCTGGACCTGATGACCACCGGCAAGTTCATCAAGTCCGAGAAGGGCTGGTCCCTGGGCCTGATCGACGAGCTGGCCCCGGCCGAGAAGCTGGTGGAGGCGGCCGTGGCCGCGGCGGGCCGGTTCCTGCGTGGCGAATTCACCTACAAGACCCGCATCTCCGGCCGGCGCTTCGACCGTCTGCCCAGCGCCCGGGAGAAGCTCGACCTGATCAACTTCGTCAAGGCCGACATGGCCAAGAAGGTCAAGGGCTACATCGCGCCGTTCATGATCGTGGAGGCCGTGGAAAAGGGCCTGACCATGGACTGCATGGCCGATCTCAGCCACGAGGCCGACCTCTTTGGCGACTGCGTGGTCTCGCCGGTGGCCAAGAACCTCATCGGCACCTTCCTGAACCAGCGCGCCGCCGGCCGGCTGCCGCGCATCAAGGGCCTCACCCCGGCCCAGCCCCGAAAGGTGGCCATGCTGGGCGGCGGCGTGATGGGATCCAGCATCGTGCACCTGCTGTTGGCCGGCGGGTTCGACACCGTGCTGTGGGAGATCAACCAGGCGGCGCTGGACAAGGCCGTGGCGGCCATCAGGAAGACCTTCGCCTACCAGCTCAAGATCGGCGCGCTGAAGCCCGCCGCCCTGGAGCAGCTCCTGGCCAGCAAGCTGAAGACCACCACCGATCTCGCCGACCTCAAGGACGTGGACCTCATCATCGAGGCCGTCTTAGAGAACATGCAGGTCAAGCAGGACATCTGGAAGAAACTCGAAGGCATCTGCCGGCCGGACGTGATTTTTGGCACCAACACCTCGGCTCTGCCCATCACCGAGATGGCCACCGTGCTGGCCGACCCGGCCCGCATGATCGGCCTGCACTTCTTCAACCCGGCCGAGCGCATGCCGCTCCTGGAGATCATCTGCGCCCGGCAGACCAGCGACCAGACGCTCGCCACCAGCGTGGCCTTCGGCCGGGCCATCAAGAAGGTGCCGGTGGTGGTGGGCGACGGCCCGGGCTTCTACGTCAGCCGCCAGTTGGGCGCGCTCATGGCCGGCGCGGTCTACCTCTGGGCCGACGGCGTCAGCATCCTTGACGTGGACCAAGCCATGCTGGCCTTTGGCCTGCCCATGGGCCCGGCCACCCTGGCCGACCTGACCGGCATCGACATCAACTACCACGTGGCCACCACCTTCGCCCGCACCATGGGCGAGCGCTACAAGGTGCACCCCCTGAACGAGGCCATCTTCCAACTGGGCGACTACGGCCGCAAGACCGGCAGCGGCTACTACGACTACTCCGGCCCCAAGCCCGCGCCCAGCCCCCGCATGCAGGCGGTGGTGGACGACTACCTGAAGGCCCGCGGCGTGGCCCCCCGCCAGGCCAGCCAGACGGAGATCGTGGAGCTGATAATGGGCTCTGCCATCAACGAGGCGGCCCTGATGATCGAGGAGGGCATCTGCGACCGCCCGGCGGACATGGATCTGGCCATGATCACCGGCACCGGCTTCCCGCCCTATCGCGGCGGCGTGCTGCGCTACGCCGATCAGTGGGGCCTGGCCAAGGTCTACGCCAAGTTGCAGGAGCTGGAAAAGAAGTACGGCCCCCGTTTCGCCCCGGCCGAGCTGATTAAGACCATGGCCGCCCAGGGCCAGACCTTCTACCCGTACTGAGGGAGCGCGCAAATGGCCAACAAGTTCGTCAGCGAACGCAACCTGAAGTTTCTCTTGCACGAGGTCCACCAGGCCGAGGAGCTGTGCCAGCTCCCGTTCTTCGCCGACCACGACCGCGAGAGCTTCGACATGATGCTGGGCACCGCCCTGCGCATGGCCGACCAGCTGCTATTCCCGGCCCTGCGCGACATGGACCTCAACCCGCCCGAGCTGGTGGACGGCCAGGTGCGGGTGCGGCCGGTGGTGCGCCAGATGCTGGAACAGTGCGGCGAGGGCGGCTGGCTCTCGGCCACCTTCTCCTATGACCACCAGGGCATGCAACTGCCGGTGACGATCAACACCGCCTGCATCTACGCCTTTGCCGCGGCCAACTTCTCGGCCTCGGCCTACCTGGGCCTCACCACCGGCGCGGCCCACCTCATCCTTTCCTTCGGCGCGCCCGAGCTGCAGGAGGCCTACGTGCCCCACATGCTCTCCGGCCGCTGGCAGGGCACCATGGCCCTGACCGAGCCCGGCGCGGGCAGCTCGCTCTCCGACGTGGCCGTGACCGCCACGCCAACCGATCAGGGCCATTACCTGATCAGCGGCCAGAAGGTCTTCATCAGCGCCGGCGACCACGACGCGGTGGACAACGTGGTGCACCTGATGCTGGCGCGCATCAAGGGCGCGCCGGCCGGGATCAAGGGCATCAGCCTCTTTGTGGTGCCCAAGCTGCGGCCAACCGCCGACGGCCTGGAGCCCAACGACCTGAACACCGCCGGGCTCTTCCACAAGCTGGGCTACCGGGGCTGCCCCATCGTGCAACTTTCCATGGGCGAGGCCGGCGACTGCCGCGGCTGGCTGGTGGGCGAACCCCACAAGGGTCTGGCCTACATGTTCCAGATGATGAACGAGGCCCGCATCAGCGTGGGCAAGCAGGCCACGGCCGTGGCCTCGGGCGCCTATTACGCCTCGCTGCAATACGCCCAGGAGCGGCCCCAGGGCCGGCCCATCGCGGCCAAGGACCCCACCCAGCCCCAGGTGCCGATCATCGAGCACGCCGACGTCAAGCGCATGCTGCTGTTCCAGCGCGCGGTGGTGGACGGCTCCCTGGCCCTGGTGCTGCAATGCGCCAAGTACGCCGACCTGGCCAACCACGGCGAAGGCCAGGCCCAGGCCGACGCGCACCTGTTGCTGGAGCTGCTCACGCCGGTGGCCAAGACCTTCCCCTCGGAGATGGGCGTCCTGTCCACCAGCGCCGGGGTGCAAATCCTGGGCGGCTACGGCTACACCGACGAGTTCCCGGCGGAGCAATACTTCCGCGACATGCGCATCCATCCCATCCACGAGGGCACCACCGGCATCCAGGGCATGGACCTGTTGGGCCGCAAGATCTCCCTGCAAAAGGGCCGCCCCCTGGAGCTGTTCGCCGCGGAGCTCATGGGCGACATCGCCGCCGCCGGCCAGGACGCCGAGCTGGCCGATTGCGGCCGGCGCCTGCAAGCGGCCCTGGACCAGTTGCGGGCCGCCACCCAGGCCAAGCTGGCCCTGGCGGCGGCCGGGGACGTGGCGGTCTTCCTCTGCGACGCCACCCTGTACCTGGAGCTGTTCGGCCTGGTGGCGGTGGCCTGGCAGTGGCTCAAGCAGGGCCTGGCGGCCTCCCAAGCCCTGGCGGCCGGGGCGGGCGAATCCGACCAGGCCTTCTACCAGGGCAAGCTGACCACCATGCGCTACTTCTTCCACTATGAGCTGCCCAAGGCCCAGGGCCTGGCCCAGCGCCTGGCCGAAAGCGACGGCCTGACCGCGCGCATGGACGCGCGGCAGTTCTCCGATTAGCCCGGAACCAAGGAGCGGCCCGCATGAGCAGCCCAGGCAAGGCGAATACGCGCAAGGAGCAGATCCTCAAGGCGGCCGAACGGATTTTCGCCCGGAAAGGCTTCCACGAGGCCACGGTGGCGGAGATCGCCAAGGAGGCGCGCGTCTCCGAGGGCACCATCTACGAGTATTTCACCACCAAGGAAGGGCTCCTGTTCACCATCCCCGAGGCCTTCATAGCCAAGGCGCGCGAGCAGAACCTCTTCCACCTGCGGCTCATCCGCGGCGCGGCCCACCGCCTGCGGGCCATCGTCTACCTGTACCTGTACACCTGGCAGGAAAACCCCGATTACGCGGTGATCAACCTGCTCATCCTCAAGGGCAACCTCAACTTCCGCCAGACCGAGGGCTACCGCCTCATCCGCGAGGGCTTCCGCGATATCACCCGCATCATCGAGGACGGCATCGCCAACGGGGAGTTCCGAGCCGACATCGACCCTTACGTCATCCGCACGGTGCTCATGGGCGCGGTGGACCACGCCACCACCAACTGGCTGCTCTCCGACCGCCGGCGCAAACTGGTGGACCTGGTGGACCCCATCATGGACCTGGTCATGACCGGCCTGGTCTCCGCCGCCCCGGCGGCCGGCGCGCCGCAGCCCTGGGACCGCTGGCCCCCGCGGCCCGCCCCGGCCGCCCCGGCAGCAGGCGCCCCCCCGGCGCCCCCCC
>JAZDHW010000047.1:0-4515 GCA_043805555.1 Pseudomonadota bacterium | reverse complement strand
CCGGGGCCGGTTGGATGGTGGCGCTGGGCGCGGCTGGTGCGGCCGCGGCACTGGGGGCGGCGGCCAGGGCCGCGGCCGGCAGGCCCCCCGCCAGGAGCGTCAGGCAGATCAGGACGGCCCAGAGGCCTTTACGCCGGGTTTGCACCATGACCTAGATCATAGTGGATACCCCCATGGCCTACAAGCTGAGGTATTGCATCCCGGCCCCAGGCGCGCTAAATCAAGTGCGCATTAGAGCTTGCCACCCAACCGGTAGTGATAGACGGCTGATTATCGTTGCCTAACGAGCTGCCAGAACACGCCCCGGCCCTTGCCGCCGACCAGGTGGTGCAGGCCATGCTGCGCCCGGAGTTCTACCCCCACCCGGTGGCGGCGGTGCGCCATGTGCAGACCCACATCAGCCACGTCCTCCTCACCGGCCAGTTCGCATATAAGGTTAAAAAGCCGGTTGATTTCGGTTTTCTGGACTTCAGCGACCTGGCCCGGCGCCGGTTTTTCTGCCAGGAGGAGCTGCGCCTGAACCGCCGCCTGGCCCCGGAGATCTACCTGGCGGTCTGGGCCGTGGTGCGCGCGGGCGAGGGCCTGGCCCTGGCCCCGGACCGGGAGCCGGACGCGGACGTGGTGGAATACTGCCTGCAAATGGTCCAGATGGACGAGGCGCGCCAGATGGACCGCCTGCTGGATGCGGGCCAGGTGGATCAGGCCAAGATCCAGGGCCTGGCGCAGGTGCTGGCCGAGTTTTATAAAAACGCGGCCGGCGGGGCGGCGGTGGAGTTCTTCGGCCGGCCCCAGCAGGTGCGCATCAACGTGGAGGAGAACTTCCGCCAGACCGAGGCTTATCAGGAGGTCTCGGTGGCCGGCGGGCGTTGGCGGGCCATCCGCGACTATGCCCTAAGCTATTTGGCCAATGAACGCGCGCGCCTGGAGCAGCGGGTGTCCGAGGGCCGGGTGCGCGAGGGTCATGGCGACCTGCACGCGGGCAACATCAACCTGCCAACCGGCGGCCGGGCAATCGTCTTCGACTGCATAGAGTTCAACCAGCGCTTCCGCTGCCAGGACGCCGCCGCCGACCTGGCCTTCCTGGCCATGGACCTGGACTTCCACGGCCGGGCGGACTTGGCCCTGGAACTGGTGCGGGCCTACATCGCCGCCAGCCACGACCAGGGGCTGATGGGCGTGCTGGATTTCTACAAGTGCTACCGGGCGGTGGTGCGGGCCAAGATCCACGGGTTTTCCTTTGACGATCCCGGCCAGGACGGCGAGCACAAGTTCCACGACATAAATAAGGCCCGCACCTACTGGCGGCTGGCCGCGCGCTACGCCGGCGGGGAGCCGCCCTATTTCCTGGTCTGCCTCATGGGCCTGATGGGCGCCGGCAAGAGCTACCTGGCCCAAAACCTCTGCCGGGCCACCGGCTGGCTGGGGGTGAACTCCGACGCGGTGCGCAAGCAGATCCACGGCCTGCATGAGGGCCAGCGCAGCCATGACGCCTGGGGCCAGGGGCTCTATGGCCCGGCGGCCGGCCAGGCCACGTATCAGGAGCTTTGGGAGACGGCCCAGGCCCAGTTGGCCATGGGGGCCAGCGTGGTGGTGGACGCCAGCTTCCGGGAGCGGGCCTGGCGTGGGCGCTTCGCGGAGCTGGCCCAAGCGGAGGGCGCGGGCCTGGTCCTGGTGGAGGTGACTGCCGCGCCGGAGGTGGTGGCGGCCCGCCTGGCCCGGCGCGAGGCCGAGGGGCGCTCGGTGAGCGACGGCCGCCGGGAGCTGATGGCGGCCCAGGCCGCGGCCTGGCAGCCGGCCACGCCGGAGGAAGGGCCAAACTGGCTTACGGTGGACGGGGGGGCGGAATTGGCGGATAAACTGGGGCCGCTGTTGGCGCGGTTGGAAGCCCTGGGCTGGCGGGGCGTGGACTAGGCCGGTGGAAACGCGGGACGACAACCTGAACGAGCAGCAACGCCTGGCCGGCCGCCTGGCCGTGGCCCGGGGAGACGAACCCGCCGAGCTGGTGCTGGCCGGCGGGCGGGTGGTGAACCTGTTCACCGGCGGGGTGGATGAGGCTGACGTGGCCGTGCACGACGGCGTGGTGGTGGGCCTGGGCGACTACGCTGGCCTCCAGCGGGTGGACCTCAAGGGGGCCTACGTCTGCCCCGGCTTCATCGACGGCCATCTGCACGTGGAATCCACCCTGCTCTGCCCGGCCGAGCTGGCCCGGGTGGCGGCCCCGCGCGGCACCAGCGCCCTGGTGGCCGATCCCCACGAGATCGCCAACGTGCTGGGCCTGGCCGGGGTGCGGGCCATGCTGACCGGCAGCGCGGACCTGCCGGTGACCTTCTACTTCAACGCGCCCTCCTGCGTGCCGGCCACCGGCCTGGAGACGGCCGGCGCGGCCCTGGCGGCGGCCGACCTGGCCAGCCTGCTGGACCACCCCCGCCTGCTGGGCCTGGCCGAGGTGATGAACTTCCCCGGCCTGGTGGCCGGCGACCCGGGCGTGCTGGCCAAGATCCAGGCCTTTGCCGGCCGGCCCATCGACGGCCACGCGCCGCTGGTTGGCGGCAAGGCCCTGAACGCCTACCTGACCGGCGGGCCGGAGAGCGACCACGAGTGCACCCAGGCGGGCGAGGCGGCCCAAAAACTGGCCCGGGGCATGTGGCTGATGATCCGCCAGGGCACCAGCGCCCACAACCTGGCCGACCTGCTGCCGCTGGTCACCCCGGTCAGCGAGCGGCGCTGTCTCTTGGTCAGCGATGACCGCCACCCCGACACCCTGGCCGAGGCCGGCCACCTGGACGACCTCTTGCGCCTGGCCGTGGCCCAGGGCCTGGACCCGGTGACCGCCCTGCGCCTGGTCAGCCTCAACCCGGCCCGGCGCTTCGGCCTGCACCGGCGGGGCGCGGTGGCCCCCGGCTGGGCGGCGGACCTGGCGGTGGTGGAGGATCTGCGTGAGTTCAAGGTGCTGAAGGTCTATCAGGCCGGCCGGCTGGTGGCGGCCGAGGGCCAGTGCCTGCACCCTTGCGCCACGGCCTTCCCGGACACCAGCCGGGGCACGGTGCGGCCCGGCCGCCTGGACCAGGACCTGTTCCGGGTGCGGGCCGTAGGGGCGCGGGCGCGGGTCATCGGCCTGGTGCCGGGCCAGATCCTCACCGAGCACCTGGTGGAGCCGACCCCCCAGGCCGACGGCTGGCTGGCGGCCGACCCCAGCCGGGGCCTGGCCCGGCTCACGGTCATCGAGCGCCACCACGCCAGCGGCCGGGCCGCCCACGGCCTGGTCAAGGGCCTGGGTCTCAAGGCCGGGGCCCTGGCCTCCTCGGTGGCCCACGACAGCCACAACCTGGTGGTGGCCGGCGCGGACGACGAATCCATGCTCACCGCCGCGGCCCGGGTGGCGGCGCTGGGCGGCGGCCTGGTGGCGGCCCTGGGCCAGCGGGTGCTGGCCGAGCTGCCCCTGCCCCTGGCCGGGCTGATGAGCGAGGGCCGCCTGGACCAGGTGCTCATGGACCTGGCCGAGCTGCGCGCGGCCACCGACCTCATCTGCGCCCATCCCGAGCCTTTCATGCCGCTGTCCTTTGTTTGCCTGCCGGTGATCCCCCACCTCAAGCTGACCGACCTGGGGCTGGTGGACGTGGACGCCTTCGGCTTCGTGGAGCTGTTCCTGTCATGAGCGATGGCGGCGAGCAGGATTTGGCGGGGCTGATTCGCCGGGCCGGGCAGGGCGGCGGGCTGCTGCCCGAGGCCCGCGCGGCCCAGGCCGAGCTGGAGGCGGGGCGCCTGGCCGATCCTTCGCGGCTGCCGGCCATCCTGGCGGCCCTGCACGACGCCGATCCCGCCAGCCTGGCCGCGGCCGGGCTCTGGCTCTTCGATCCCCAGACCGAGGCCCCGCGCCTGATGGCCGAGCTGGTGGAGTTCACCGACGAACTCTACGAGCTGGTGAGCCTGCGCGAGCCCCAGGGCTGGGCCGAGGGCCTGGCCCGGGTGCTGGCCCTGGCCGGCGGGCGCAACCTGCGCTGCCTCCTAGACATGGCCCGGCCCCAGGCCTGGGCGCGGGAGGTGATGGCCGAGCTGCCCCTGGATTTGAACCTGCCCGGCGGCGACACCCCGCCCCTGCGCCTGGCGGTGCTGGAGGTGGGGGCGGCGACGGCCAGGCGGGCGGTGCACCTGGCCCGCAGCGGGCGCTGGACCGAGTTGGCCCGCCAGGCCGGCTCGGCCCGCCAGGACGGGGCGGACAATCAGGCCGGGGCGGTGCTGGCCCTGGCCCAGGCCGACGTGGGCTGCCGCCAGGTGGCGGTGGCCTCGGCCGCCCTGAGCTGGCCCGGCGGCGATCTGGATCTGCTGGAGGTGCTGGCGGCCATCACCGCCCGCGAGGGCCAGCGCGCCCACGAGCTGGCCGTGACTTTGGCCGCCGCGGCCCAGGGGCCGGTGCTGCTCATGGGCAACGCCTCCCTGGGCGGGCCGCCGCTGTGGGCCGTGCCCGGCCCCTGGCAGCAGGGCGCGGACTGGCCGGCCAAGCTGAGCGTCCCGCCG
>JAZDHW010000046.1:0-9261 GCA_043805555.1 Pseudomonadota bacterium | reverse complement strand
AGCCAGGGGGCGTGTTTTTTGCAGCAAGGTCAGCCGGAGCCTGTCAAGGCCGAGCGTAGCGAGCCCTTTGGGCTTGGCCTTGACTGGCTCCGGCGGCCTTGCTACTTCCAGATGCCTTCCAAAACCGCAGATCGTAGGAGCCTTTAGTGTTAACAGGCCCTATTTGGGCTCGGTGGGCAGGCGCTGGCGCTCCCACTCGCGCCAGCCGCCCTTGAGGGCGTAAACCTTGGAAAAACCCAGGTGCGTAAGCTGCCGCGCCACCCGTGCGCTGGTGTACTCGCTGGGTCAGGAGCAGTAGAGCACATACATCCTGGTGCGGTCATAGCCCTTGGCCCAGGTGTCCGCCTCCCGGGGGTCCTCGCGCAGCGCGCCCTTGATCTTGGTGTCGCTTTCGTTCCAATCCCCGTTGGCGCGCACATCCAGCACCACCAGGTCGGCCGCGCCGAGCTTGGCCGCCAGTTCCTGGGCCGTGATGCGCTTCACCTGGTCGGCCCGGGCCGGGCCGGCCGCCAACAGCAGCAGCAGCGCCGCCAGCACCGCCAGGGTGAAAGCCTTGCCCGCTGATCTCATGCCATGCCTCCCTCAGTAATGGGCGTCTTTCCGCCGCCGGCTGCCGGGCGCACCGCGCGCACGTAGAGGCGGCAGGTGTAATCACGCACGCAGGCGCAGCCCAGCTCCAGGTCCAGGCCCCAGCCGGCCAGGGCCGAGCGCCGGTCGGCGCTCCACAGCCAGCGCTGGCAAGGGTCGAAAACCAATGGGGCGCACCAGGCGGCCGGGTCGTCCGCCGGCCGCACCAGGCTGATAAGCTCGGCCAGGGTGGGCAGCCGCCAGGCCGGGGCCGGGGCCGGCGCTGCGCCGGCCTGGTTGAGCCGGGCCAGGTGGGCCTGGGCCTCGGCCCAGGTCAGGGCATAGGGCGAGCCGGCCGCCTGCCAGACCAGGCCGTGGGCGCGGTCAGCCACCTCGCCCTGCCCGGCCGGCGCAAAAACCGCCCGGCTGGCCACCGCCGGCCGCCAGAGGCGATCCAGGCCGAAGACCGCCTCGGCCTGGGCGGGGGTCGCCTTGCGGGGGACATCGCGCAAGCGCCCGGCCGGGGCCGGCGGAAACGGCGGAGCCGAATACGGGCGCGGACCGGCCTGGCACAGGGCCTCCCGCTCCGCCCGCCAGGCCGCGGCCAGCCCGGCCAGGGCCGCGCGCATGGCCGCGGCGTCGCCAAAGCGCTCCTCGGGCCGCAGGGCCAGGGCTTGGCGCCAGAACCGGGCCTCGCTCTCGCCCAGGCCCGGGCCCAGCCCCCCGGCCTGACCGGCGCGGGCCGCGTCCAGGTCCAGGCCGCCGGTCAGCATGCGCCAGAGCAGCACCGCCGCGCTGTAGAGATCGGCCCGCTGGTCCACGGCCTCGGGGTCGGCCTCCTGCTCGGGCGCGCTATAAAAGGGAGTCCCCTGGTGCAGGTTGGCCGGCAGGGGACGGCGCTCGCCCCGCCGGCGCGACAGGCCGAAATCGGCCAGCTTCACCTGGTCGGCCTCGTCCAGCAGCAGGTTGTAGGGCGTCACGTCGCGGTGGACCAGGCCGGCCCAGTGCAGCCGGCCCAGCGCCGCCAGGGTCTGGTCGGCATAGGCCAGGGCGCGCGGGGCCGGCAGCCGCCGGGTGGGCTGCTCCAGGTCGAAACCCTCGCCCAGGGCCGCGCCCAGGTTGCGGCAGAAATACTCCATGCTGTAGTAGGGCCGCCCGTCCGCGGCCTGGCCATAGTCCCAGACCTGGGCCAGGTGGGGATGGCTGAGCCCGGCCATGGCGCGGGCCTCGGCCAGGAAACGGCGCTCGATCTCGGCCCGGCCCAGCAGGGCCACCAGCGGTGGGCGCGGGTCCAGCACCTTCAGGGCCACGATGCGCCCCACCTGGGGCAGGCGGGCCTTGTACACCGTCGCCCAGCCGCCCCGGCCCAGCAGGCCCAGGATTTCGTACTTGGCTATGGTGCGCAAGGCCTGGCCCGTCACCAAAGGCGGGAGGCGTTGAACTCGGGGAAGCCGCGGGCCAGGATGGCCTGGGCGGTGCGGGCGATGTCATAGCCCACCCGCCGCAGGTACAGCTCGTGGCGCTGGTCGTCGTAGATCACGTATTTCGCGCGGTTGTCGCCGTCGCGGGGCTGGCCCACGCTACCCACGTTGACCAGGTGGCGCAGGGCCGGGTCCAGGGGCGTGAGCGCCTCGCTCAGGCGCTGGTGCTTGAGCGCGGCGTCCGCCCCCAGGCTGACCAGCTCCAGCATGTGGGTGTGGCCCACAAAGGTGATGCGCTCCGGCAGGTCGGCCATGATCCTGGCCAGCGCCTCGTCGCCCAGCTCCCACACATAGAGGGTGGCGCTCTCCGGCGGCAGGCCGTGCACGAAGCGGCAGCCGTGGGCCGTCAGGCTGGCCGGCAGCGCGCGGCAATAGGCCAGGGTCTCCGGGCTGATCAGGCCGGCGGTGATGTCCAGGGAGCGGCGGGTGGTCTGGTTGAACCAGTTGCGGTGCTGGGCGTCGATCAGGCCCAGTTCGTGGTTGCCCAACACCGAGGGGATGCCCCGCTGGCGCAGCAGGTTCACCACCGCCTCGGGCTCGGGGCCGTAGCCCACGTTGTCGCCCAGGCAAAAAAGCGCGTCCGGCCGCTGGCGCTCCAGGTCGGCCAGCACCGACCGCAGGGCCTCCAGGTTGCCGTGAATGTCGCTGATGACGGCGATGCGCATGTAATCAGGGTAACCCAGGCCGGGGCCGGCCCCAAGGATTATTGCGGCCCGGCCGGGGCGCTCCAGCCCGTTGGGTTGATCAGGCCCGGTCCAGCACCGCCCGCACGGTCTTGACCATGTCGCTCAGGCGGTAGGGCTTGTTGATGAACCCGGCCGCGCCCATGGCCCTGAGGTCCTGGGCCGCGCTGTCGGTGGCATAGCCGCTGGAGATGACCACCTTGGCCCCGGGGTCCTGCGCCAGCAGGCGCTGCAAGCAGCCCCGGCCGCCCATGCCCGGCATGCCCAGGTCCAGGATCACCAGGGCCACCGCGCCGGCCTG
Source organism: Pseudomonadota bacterium (assembly GCA_043805555.1). GTDB lineage: Bacteria > Desulfobacterota > Desulfarculia > Desulfarculales > Desulfarculaceae > JACRDC01. Next base: position 6,229 of record JAZDHW010000046.1, on the reverse strand, counting down.
CTCCTGGTAGACATCCAGCGCCCGTTCGCCGCTGTCGGCGGTCAGCACCCGGTAGCCGTGCATCTCCAGGATCTCGCGGCCGGTGTCCAGGATGGAGGGCTCGTCGTCCACGATGAGCACCGTCTCCTCCCCGCCCGGCAGGGGCTGGGCCGGCTGGCCCTCCGCCACCGGGGCGATGGCGGCCCCCGGCAGGGCCGGCAGGTAGATGTTAAAGACCGCGCCCTGGCCCGGCGCACTGTAGCAGGTGACCATGCCGCCGTGGTTTTCCACGATGCTGTAGACCGTGGAAAGGCCCAGGCCGGTGCCCTGGCCCGGCGGCTTGGTGGTGAAGAACGGATCGAAGATGTGGGCCTGGGTGGCGCGGTCCATGCCCTGGCCGGTGTCGGTGACCCTGAGCAGCACGTGGGGGCCGGGGGTCAGCCGGGGATGGGCGCGGCAGAAGTGCTCGTCCAGGTCCAGGTTCTCGGTGTGCAGGATCAGGCGGCCGCCCTGGGGCATGGCGTCCACGGCGTTGCCGGCCAGGTTCAGCACGATCTGCTCCACCTGGGCCGGGTCGCCCAGCACCGGGTGCAGTTCCTGGGCCAGGTCCTGCTCCAGGCTGATCATGCGCGGGATGACCCGCTCCAGCAGACGGCATACCTGGACGATCTCCTGGTTCACCGCCACCGGCCGGGTGCGGCTCACCTGCTGGCGGCTCAGGGTCAGCAGTTGGCGGATCATCTCGGCCGCCCGGTCCACCAGGTTGTCGATGTCGGCCAGGCTGGCGCGGCTGGCCTGGTCCAGCTCCGGCTTGAGCAAGAGCAGTTGCACGTTGCCCGATACCGCCTGCAGCACGTTGTTGAAGTCGTGGGCGATGCCGCCGGCCAGGCTGCCGATGGCCTCCATCTTGCGGGCCTGCTCCAGTTGGCCGGCCATGCGGTTGCGCTTGGTGATGTCTTGGAGCACCACGATGCTGCCCGCCGGCCGTCCCTCGCCGTCGGTCCACACCGCCGAACTCAGCGAGACGTCCTTGAGCTGGCCGGCCTTGCTATAACGCCGCGTCTCCCAGGCCGAGAACGACTCGCCGCGCTTGAACTGCTCGATGCGCTCCCGGGTGGCCGGCCACTCCTCGTCCGGCACGTAGTCGATCTGCCTGCCGTTGAGCTCTTCCAGGGACCATCCGAAGACCTGGCTGAAGGCCGGGTTGACATAGATGACCCGGCCCTCCATGTCCGAGAGCACCACCGGCTCGGGCGAGGCCTCCAGGATGCGGCGGTAGCGCTCCTCGCTCTGGCGCAACTGCTCCTGCACCAGGCGGCGTTTGGTGATGTCGCGGCTTACGCCGATCACGGCCACCGCCCGGCCGGTCTGGTCGCGCATGAACGAGCAGGTGGCCTCGGTCCAGACCGTGCTGCCGTCCTTGCGCCGGCACTCCAGCTCCAGGGTGCGGGTGCGGGAAGGCTGGGGTGGGGCCTCGCCGGTCTCGCTGGTCAGCTCCTCGTCCAGCATGGCCAGGGCCGCTTGCCGCGAACCGGTGGCCAGGGTGGCGCTCACCTCCTGGGCCAGGACCTCCTCGGGGGTGTAGCCGCGCTGGCGCTGGACCGAGGGGCTGACGTAGGAGAAACGGCCGCTGGCCAGGTCCAGGATCCAGAGCACGTCGGTGACGTTGTCGGCCAGCAGGCGGTACTTGGCCTCGGACTCCTTGAGCGCCTGGGCGGCCTGCTGGCGCTCGGTGATGTCGGTGGAGATGCCGCAGACCGCGTAGGCCCGGCCGTTGGGGCCCAACAAGGGCACCTTGACCGAGAGATAGGTGCGGGTCGCGCCGTCCTGGGGGGCCAGCTCCTCCACCTCGATGGCCTGGGCCGTGTCCAGGACCCGGCGGTCGTTGGCCATGAGCACGTCGGCAAAGGCCGGGGTGAAAAGCTCGCGGTCGGTCTTGCCCATGGCCTCCTCGGAGCTGACGCCGAAAACCTCCTGGAAGCGCGGGTTGACCAACTGGTAGCGGCCCTGCCCGTCCTTGATGTAGATGATGGTGCGGGTGTTGTCGATGACGGCGCGGAAGCGGGCCTCGCGGTCCTCTATTTGGCGGTAGAGGTCCTCCAGGGAGGCGGCGCTGAGGTTGAAGGCCTGGCTCAGCTCGGCCAGCTCGTCGGTGCCGTTCTCGGGCAGGCGGAAGCTGAACTGGCCCCGGGCCAGGGCCTGGGCGCCCCGGCCCAGACTCCGCAGGGGCCCGGTCACGCTGCGGGTGACCAAAAAGGCCAGGCCCAAACCGGCCAAAAGGGTCAGTACCCCGCTGACGATGACCGCGATCAGGGTCCAGCGCTCGGCCGCTTTGATCTCGCTCAAAGCCTGGGCCTGGGCCTGGGTGGCCCGCTCCTGTTCGGCCTGGATGAGCTGCTTCACGGTCTGGCTGACCGCGTCGCCCACGGTGAACCCCAGAACCTGGCTGTAGACCCTGGTCAGCACCGCGGCCTGCACGCTGGCCTGGTGCACCCGCGCGGCCTGCTGGCGCATGGCCACCACCTGCCACAGGGCCGCCAGGCTGCCCAGCAGCATCAGCAGCATGATCACCGCAAAGGATATGGTCAAGCGCTGGCCGATTCGCAAGCTTCGCACGCCCCATCCCCCGTGGCCCGCCGAGGCGGCTAGTCCACGGGCATCCATTCCTTCCACCGCCGCTGGTTGGCGTCCAGCCAGGTCCGGGCCGCCTGCGCGGGGCTGCGGCCCAGGGAGACCTGGCTCATCATGGCCAACTGGTCCTGGTCGGTGAGGTTGAAGTTTCTCAGGAACTCATAGGCGGCCGGCGACTTTTCGCGCAGGCCCGGCCAGGCGATCTTCAGCAAGATGTCCGGCGGATAGCCGCAGGCAACCCCGCCCTGGGCGGCCTTGGCGTAGCACTCGTCGTTGTAGGGCGGCAGCTTGACCTCGGCCAGGCTGTATTTGACGTGCAGGGGGTGGGGGAACCAGAAATAGAACAGGATGGGCCGGCCCTGGGCAAAGGCCTGGTCCACCGCCGCCATGATGGCCTGCTCGGAGCCGGCCTGGACCACGCTCAGGTCCAGGCCCGGGTTGGCGATGATCTGGCGGTCGTACTGCACCCAGCTGGGGTCGCCGGCCAGGAACTGGCCCTTGCCGTGGCTGGACGGGGTCGCAAAGACCGCGGCCAGGGCCGGGTCGCGCAGGCCCTGCCAGGTGGCCAGCGCGGGGTGCTCCCGCATCAGGCAGCGGGGCGCATACCAGCCGATCTTGCCCACCACCCCCAGCAGGCCCAGGCTCTCCACGCCCTGCGCCCGGCCCAGGTAGGTGTCGATGTCGTGCTGGTGGCCCGAGGGCCAGACCTCCAGGCAGGCGTCCAGGTCGCCCCGGACCAGGGCCGGCCACTGCTCGTACTCGTCCACCGCCACGATCTCGGCCGGCAGGTGCAGGTGCTCGCGCAGCAGGATGGCGGCCACCTGGGCGTTGAGTTCCGAGGCCAGCCAGGGATTCACCGCCAGGCGCACCGCCTTGGCTTCCGGCTGGCAGCCGCCGGCCACAAAGGCCCAGGCCAGGGCCGCGGCCAGGATCAAGGCGGCGCATACCGGGTGTGAGGGGCGCATGGCGAGGCTCCGTGCATGGGTCGGCCCCGGCTCGGCCGGTGCAGCGGCCAAGGGGGCAGGCATGGCATCGCTGATTGATTATCATAACTTAATTGGTGCTGCCTGGGGAGGGGCCAGGAATCAGGCGCGTACTGGCGGTGAACTTGTCACCCAATTGTGGCGCGGCAGGGGTCGGAGCGATCACGATCATCTCGCTGCTGCCGGGTTGGCTGGGGCCCATGCCCTGGCGACGGCGCAGGTCCATCACCGGGATCACCCGGCCGCGCAGGTTGACCAGGCCCAGCAAATGGGGCGGCGCGTGGGGCGCCCGCACGGCCTTTTGGTAATGGTAGATTTCCTGGATCTGCTCCACCGCGATGGCAGATTTCTCGGCCGCCACGGCAAAGGCGATGTAGATGCCCATAAGCCAGCCTCTCGCCGGTTTGGTTGCGACCCCTGCCCCCTGCCCCCTCAGGCCGCGCCCGCGGTGGGGGCGGCCGCCAGCTGGTTTCAAAAACGCCGCCAGACCGTCCAGGTCCAGCATCAGGCCGCTCTGGTCGCCCATCAGGGCGCAGCCGGAGACCGCGCTGACGCTGGCAAAGGCGCGCCTCTCCAGCCTGCGCAGCACCACCTGCTGGCGGCCGCTCGACTCGTCGCCCAGAAGCGCCGCCTCGCGCCGGCCCACCAGGGCGATGATGTGTTGCGCATAAGGTGCACCAGGGGGTCGTTCCGCTCCTCGATGAGCCCCTTGTCCAGCTCGATCCCGCCCCCGCGCATCACCAGCTCGGCCTTCTCGCCCACCTTGCCCGCCACGTCGCGCACCAGGCGCTAATGCGCATGAACAGGTTGCTGAGCTGCGGCATGCGGATCACGGCCACCTGCTTTTCCAGGCGCTCCAAGGGCCCGTCCAGGGCCTGCACGTTCTCCTGCAGGTCGCGGTTCTGCTCCTGGGAGATGGCCGCGTGGCGCGAGCTGAGGGCGAAGGTGATGACCAGCTCGCCCAGGATGTCCGGCGGGCCGTCGAGCTTCTCGGTCTCCACCTTGATGGCGGTGGGGCCGCTGCGCGCGGCCGGGAGCTGGGCCGCGGTGGCCGCCTCGGGTTGCAGCTCGATCTCGATGACCGCGCCTTCGAGCCATTCCAGCGCGGTCAGCACCTTGCCGCTCATGCCGCGCCGCCCGCGCCCCGGCCGGTTTTACGATTATCGGCCCAGAAGGCCGCCTCGCCAGCATAGGCCCGCATGCGCGCGGCCAGGCCCCAGGCGGCGCAGATGGCCTCCACCGCCGGCCGCCGCCCTCATTGCATCAGGATCTCCCGCTCCTCGGGGAAATCGGCGAATTCAAGGGCGATCCTGCGGAAGTCCTCCTGGATGTCGGTGAAGGCGTCGATGAGCAACGGGTCGAAATGGCTGCCGCGCCCCTCCAGGCTGACGCCCACCGCCTTGCTGTGGGGAAACGGCCGCTTGTACACCCGGCGGCTGATCAGGGCGTCGTAGACATCGGCCAGGGCCATCATGCGCCCGGAGATGGGGATATCATCGCCTTTGATCCCCCGCGGGTAGCCGCCGCCGTCCCACTTCTCGTGATGGCTGTAGGCGATCTCGCGGGCCAGACGCAGAAAGGAGATGCTGCCCTGGACCATGAAGGTCTGCCCGGCCCGCTCCAAGGCCTCCTTGCCATAGACGGTGTGCTTCTTCATCTCCTCGAATTCCTCGAATTCCTCGAGCGTCAGTTTGCCGGGCTTGAGCAGGATGGCGTCGCGCACCCCCACTTTGCCGATGTCGTGCAGCGGGGCCGGGCGGTAGAGCAGGGTCACGGTGTGGTCGTCCAGGTAGTGGCTGAAACTGGGATGGCCGGACAGGCTCTGGGCCAGGGCCCTGACGTAATGCTGGGTGCGGCGGATGTGGGCCCCGGTCTCGTTGTCCCTGGTCTCGGCCAGGGAGGCCAGGCCCTGGATGCTCACCTCCCGGGTGCGCTCGCGGACCTTCTCCTCCAGAATCACGTTCTGGTGGCTCAGGCGGTCGCGGGCCTGCTTCAGTTCCAGGTGGGTGCGCACCCGGGCCAGGACCAGGGGCGGGCTGACCGGCTTGATGATATAATCCACCGCGCCCACCTCGAAGCCGCGGGCCTCGTCGGCCACCTCGTCCATGCTGGTGATGAAGATCACCGGTATGTTGCGGGTGGCCGGGTTGTCCTTGAGGCCCTTGCACACCTCATAGCCGTCCAGGCCGGGCATGTTGATGTCCAGCAGGACCAAATCGGGCGGGTCGTCGGAGTTGGCTATCTCCAGGGCCTTTTTGCCGTCCAGGCTGACGCTGCGCCGGTAAAAGGGCTTGAGGATGGCGCTCAGGATCGCGACGTTTTCCTGCATGTCGTCAACGATGAGAATCTTCGCCTGCTCAGTCGCCATTTCGCCCCCCGCCAGCAACGCCTAAGTTGTTTATGGTTCATCCGGTTTAAGCGCACCTGACTAGAGAGATTATGCATAAGGTCTTGGAAGGAAAAGATATTTACAGTTAGACCGTCTCGCGGTCACCTAGCCAAGGTCCGCGAGCAAGGGCTGTGCTCCAAACTTGGGGCTTTTCCTTCCAATTATTTTCCCCCATTGTGTTTGTCGGCCGGCGCCCGTCAGGGACACTACGCCTACGGCGTTCCTCCTTGACTGGTCCCGCCCGGCC
>JAZDHW010000045.1:0-3542 GCA_043805555.1 Pseudomonadota bacterium | reverse complement strand
CGCTGCCGAGCCCTCTGCGACGAACTAGGGCAAGAGCCGGACTGCGACCAATGCGAGCACCCCGAACCGCTTCTAGCCATCAACCATCTGGCCTGGCGGGTCTACCCCCAGGTCTGCGACCAGCTGCGGCCGGCGCAGATGGTGCTGGCGGTGGGACCGGGCGGGGTGGTGGCCGCGCCGCCGGCCTGGCCGGCCCTGGACATGCCGGCGGTGTGCGCGGTGGTGGAGCGGCTGGGGGAGCGGCCCAGGGATTGGGGACTGCTCATAAAGCAATTGCGGCTGATCCACCGGGTGGTGGGGGAGTGCCAAGGGTCTGATGGCCAGCCAGGTTGAAATAATTCTGGGGGCCCGCGACGAGAGCGGGCCGGTCCTGGACCAGTACGGCCGCAACGTCAAGCGCGCCTTTGACCAGGCCGACACGGACGCCCGCAAGGCTGCCCAGGGAACCGGTGTCTTAGACTCCGCCCTGGGCGGCCTGGGGCGCACCTTCCTGGCGGTGGGCGCGGCCTTTGGCATCTATCGGGCCGGGGACTTCGCCAAGGACGCGGTGATGCTGGCCGCGCGTTACGAGACCCTGGGGGCGACGCTCGCCAACCTGGGCAAGAACGCGGGCTATGCCACGCCGTACTTGCAAGAGCAGGAAGTGGCCCTGCGCAAGTCTGGCATCACGGCCATCGGGGCGCGGGAGTCCCTGGCCAAGATGATGCAGGCCAACCTTGACCTGTCCAAATCCTCCCAGCTGGCGCGGGTGGCCCAGGACGCGGCGGCCATCTCCGGCCTCAACTCCACCGAAGCCTATCAACACCTGGTCTACGGCATCCAATCGGCCCAGGTGGAGATGCTGAGGACCATCGGCATCAACGTCAGCTTTGAGCAGAGCTATGCGGCGGTGGCGGCCCAGACCGGGCGCACGGCCGATAGCCTCAGTGAAACTGAGAAGGCCCAAATCCGGCTCAATGCCGTGCTGGATGCGGGCCGGGGCATCGCCGGCAGCTACGAAGCGGCCATGGGCACGGCCGGCAAGCAAATCCTGAGCTTCCAGCGCTACGTGGAAGACATGCAGGTGGAACTGGGCAAGGCCTTCGGCCCGGCCCTTTCCGCCTTCGTGGCCAACGCTTCCGCCGGCGTGGCCGGCCTGACCGAGGGCATCAAGGAATCGGCGGCCGGCGGGGTCTTGCACGACCTGGGCGAAGGGCTCCAGTGGATAGCCGAGCATGGCACGGTGGCCACCGCGGCCCTGGGCGGCATGGCGGCGGTGCTGGCCGCGGTCCAGGCCGAGGCCTGGCTTTTGGGCGGCGGCCTGGGCCGGGTGGTGACCGCCATCGGCGGGGTGGGGCAAGCCATGACCGGCTTGAAGGCGGCCATGGCGGCCCACCCCATCACGGCGGTGGTGAGCGCTCTGGCCCTTCTTACGGTGGGGTTTTCCTTCCTGGTGGACCACCTGGGCCTGACCCAGGAGGCCATGGCGCGCCAGGCCCAGGCGGCGGCCCAGGCCAGCCGGGAATACCAACGCCTGGCCGACACGGTCAACGATGTGGGCGGGCCGATCCGGCAATACCAGGAGGCCCTGGCCAGGGCCAACGGCGACGAGCGCAAGCAACTGGAGGCCTTGAAGGCCCTGGGCGTGGTCTTCCCCGACCTGGTGGGCGACTATCACTCGGTGGCCGAGGGCCTGGCCAATGTCAGCGCCAACCTGGAGCGCTTCCTCAACCTCAAGCGGGCCGAGCTGGCGATCCTCAAGGAAAAGGCCGAGGAAGAGCAAAGCCAGCGTCTCGCCAACCTGGCCAGCCAGTATCAGGACCTCGCCGACGCCAACCGAAAAGCCATGTCCAGCGTCTCGGCCAGCATGTCCCGCAACCTGGCCTTTGCCCGTGGCGAGCTGGCCCAGTTCGACAAGGACAACGCGGCCAGCCTGCGCGCGCTCTACGTGGAAGCCTCCAAGGTGGCCAACACCAAGGGCATCAGCCCGGAGCTGCGCGACAGTGCCGAGGACATGAAAGGCAAGGCCTATGCGCTGCTGAACCAGATCGTGGGGGTTAGCCAAGCCCTCAAGATGCTGGGCCTGGAAGCGGAGCGGGTGGTGGCTCCCTTGCAGGCGGTCTTCACCCTGCCCCAGCTGGGCAAGGGCGACAAGGAAGCCTTGAAGGAGATCATCAAGCTCCAGGATGATGCCCGCAAGGCCTTCATGACCCCGGTGCAGGCCAAGCTTTTCGAGATCGACCAGGAGGTGGCCAAGCAGACCCAGGCCCTCTGGCAGAGCAACCCCTCGGCCGAGATGGCCAAGGCCGGAGAGGCAGCCATCGCGGCCTGGGCCACGGCCCAGCGGGCGGCCCTGGGGCCGGAGCTGGCCAAGACCCGGAGCGAGTTGGTGCGGGGCATGTATGACCTGGGCCAGGCCAGCCGGGAGCAAGTCCTGGCCAACCTCCAGGCCGAGGCGGCGGTGTACGCGGCCGGCGGCGAGCGCACCATCCAGCAATACCTGGCCACCCAAAAGGCCATCACGGACCTGGAGCTGCAAGGCCTGCATGACCGCCAGGCCATGGTCCAGGCCAGCATCAATCTGGGCCAAGAGGGCCAGGGCGCGCTGGTGGCGGCCTACCAGGCCGAGCTGGCCTTGCTGCCGGTGCTCAAGCTTTCGGCCGAGGACCGGGCCAAGCGCGAGCTGGATCTCATCGCCAAGATTCGTGACGCCGAACGGGCCCGGGTGGACGTGCTCCAGGAGATGGAGACCCAGCGGGTCGCCTGGCTGGACGAGGGCGCGGCCAAGGAACGGGCCAGCCTGGAAGAGAGCATAGAGCGCGAGCGCCTGGCCCTGGAGCGCAAGATCGCCGACCGCAAGGAGTACCAGGAGCAGGAGAAGCAGCTCCGGGCGGAGTTCGAGCGCTGGGCCGACCGGCAGCGGGAGAAGCTGGCCGCCAAGGAAAAGCAGACCGACCTGGATATTGCCACCCAGGCCGCGCGCCTGGCTGGGAACACCCGCCTGGCCAAGGAGCTGGAGCTGGAGAAGTACGTCGAGAGCCTCAGGGCCTCGGGGTACACCCAACTTCAGCAAGAGCAGCTGATCGCCAACAAGCGCGTTGAAATTCACCAGACCGGCCTGGAGCGGGTGCTCCTGGAGCAAGCCGACTTCTGGGAGGGCTGGGACAAGATCGGCGAGAACGCGCTGACCGGCATCCAGTCCGACCTGGTCAACGTTTTCCGCGAAGCCCGCCAGGATATCACCACCATCTGGTCCGGGCTGATGGGCTCCCTGGAGAACATCGCCGAGCAGGCCATGGCCGCGATCTTCGCCCGCCTGGCCACCTATGGCCTGTCCAACCTGGTCCTGGGTCTCTTCCCCAGCCTTAGCCCCGCTCTGGGGCCCCTGGCCGGCCAGGGCGGGGCCGGCTCCATATTGAACCTGGCCGGCACGGCCAAGAGCCTGTGGGACACCGGCAGTCTGTTCAGCGGGGCCAGCACCGGCGGCCTGGGCGGCTGGCTGGTGAAGACCTTCGGGGCCTCTGGCGACGTGCTGGGGGTGGGCATGGGCGGGGCCGGCGAAA